>JAWUXU010000071.1:0-83563 GCA_034111145.1 Paraglaciecola sp. | reverse complement strand
CCGACTAATCCGATTTCTGTACAATTAGGCGGTACTGAATTACAACCTGAAGAGTCTGAAAGTTATACCTTTGGTGGTGTATTTACAGCAGGCGACTTCTTTATGACTATGGATTACTACAACATCCAAGTTTCAGATCGTATCAGTCAATCAGACAAAATCAACTTAAGTACAACTGATAAAGATGCCCTTAGGGCGGCTGGTGTGCCTAATGTGGATAGCCTGCAACAGGTTAGCTTTTTTACCAATGACTTTGACACTACTACCCAAGGTATCGATTTAGTTGCTAATTACAATGCCGATATGTTTGAAGGGAGCTCAACATTTAGCCTTGCCTATAACTGGAATGAAACAGAAGTTACTCAGTTTTCTGATATTACCGGTGCATTTAAAGTTAAGCGTCTAGAAGAAGATTTACCTAATCACAGGGGAACCTTTACTTGGGCTCAATCATGGGATGCATTGTCAATATTTACTCGGGTAAATTATTTTGGTGAATATCAGGGCGTGCATGTTGATTATGACGCAACGGCTATTACCGCTGATTCTGCAATAACAGTTGACCTCGAAGTGAACTACTTCCTAAGTGACGCTGTCACCTTATCAGCAGGTGCGCAAAATATCTTCGACCAAGATGCAACCAAAATTAATATTCCTGAATCTGCTGGTATCCCTAACAACAATTGGGGGGGTGTTTATTATGAAACCTCTCCATTTGGTTTTAATGGTGGTTTCTACTACGTGAAAGCAACCTATAACTTCTAACATCTAACCTTCATTTAGTATTATGCAAGCCTCGTCAAAAGACGGGGCTTTTTTATGTGTACCATTCCTAAATACTTGTCTATTCCTAACCGCTCAATATTCTGTCAGCGTATAAAATAGTTTTAATTAATTGCGCCAATTGAGTATTCACAAGCTGCAAGGGCCTGATAATTCAGGCACAATCGGCATATAAATTGATTATGAAAAATGAATGAATCATTATGAGTAATATTGCTATTTTCGGTGCTAATGGGCGTATGGGAAGAGTATTGATCGATGCTATCGATCAAAGTATGGATGACAAACTGGCGGGCGCTGCTGTGAGAGCTTCATCATCATTTGTGGGAATTGATGTGGGGGAACTCGCAGGTATTGGTAAAAAAGGTTTGTTGATATGCACAGATTTGTCTGCACACATTGAACAAATAGAGGTATTGATCGATTTCACTTTGCCAACTGCACTGGCTGAAAATCTAGCTTTTTGCATTGCACATAATAAACCTTTAATAATTGGCACCACGGGTTTAAACACTGAACAAAAAACAGCTCTAGATTCTGCTTCCAAACTTATTCCTATTGTATTTGCTGCTAACTACAGTGTGGGTGTGAACCTAATGCTAAATTTGGTCAGAAAAGCCGCTGCTGTGATGTCTCGCACCGCTGATATCGAAATTTTAGAAGCTCACCATCGATTTAAGAAAGACGCACCTTCGGGCACTGCGATGGCAATTGGGGAAGCAATTGCCGATGAAATAGGTCGGGATTTGTCTAAATGTGCGGTATATGGACGAGAAGGTGAAACAGGCGAACGAGACCAAAAAACCATAGGTTTTGCTACCGTCAGGGCAGGAGATATAGTGGGGGAGCACACTGTGTTGTTCGCTGATATAGGTGAAAGGTTAGAGATCACCCACAAAGCTTCTAGTCGATTAACGTTTGCCAAAGGAGCCGTTAAAGCAGCGAGCTGGATTATCGACAAACCCGCGGGTTTGTACGATATGGAAAATGTCCTAGGGTTTAAATGACTTTATTCAATAACGTGTGAATAGCTACTTTTAACCCTTAGGTATAAAAATTACGATTAAACGGTCATTTATAGCTTTTTTGTAATTGAGAATAGACCTGAATATCTCTTGTATGTATACTATTTCGGATTTGCTAAAATTTAGTGTGATCTTTTTAGTTTCAATCTTAATAATGCGCGAATTAAATAAATATTCATTTAAATCATATGTTTACATGAATTCATGCGGAGTCCGGAAAATTTTTAAATTTCGGAGTTCTAGGTTAAAACCGTTTAATATCTAATCAGGAGGTTGATTTGGCTAACTCTGCCCTTTTAGTACTTGAAGATGGGTCTGTCTTTAAAGGAACCGCTATTGGAGCTTCTGGCATGTCTGTGGGTGAGGTTGTATTCAATACTTCTATTACAGGTTACCAGGAAATTCTAACTGACCCGTCTTACGCAGAACAAATTGTCACTCTTACATACCCTCATATCGGTAATACTGGTATAAATTCTGAAGATTGTGAATCACATAAAATTTGGGCCAAAGGGTTAATTATTCGTGACTTACCACTTCTTGCCAGTAATTTTCGTAGTGAACAAAGCTTGTCTGAATACTTAGAAGAAAATAATATTCTTGGTATTGCAGACATTGATACGCGCAGATTGACTCGGATATTGCGCGACAAAGGTGCACAAAATGGTTGCATCATAGCCAGTAACACTCTTGATAATATTCCATTAGACGAAACGGTTGCATTAGCTAAAGCACAAGCCTTTACGGGGCTAAAAGGTATGGATTTAGCCAAAGAAGTGACTTGTGGTGAACCTTACCAATGGTTTGAAGGAAGCTGGTTATTAGGTGAAGGATACCAAACACGGTTAGACAAGCCTACTTTTCACGTTGTTGCTTATGATTTTGGTGTGAAGCGCAACATTTTACGTATGTTAGCTGACCGTGGCTGCAAACTAACCGTGGTTCCAGCTAAAACTAGCGCTGATGAAGTACTTGCATTGAAACCAGATGGGGTGTTTTTGTCAAATGGTCCTGGCGATCCTGAACCTTGTGATTACGCCATAACCGCTATTAAACAGTTATTAGAGACTAATATACCTATTTTTGGTATATGTTTAGGTCATCAGTTATTAGCGTTAGCTAGCGGTGCGAAAACAGCCAAAATGAAATTTGGCCACCACGGAGCTAACCACCCTGTAAAGGACATTAAAGGTGAGCGTGTAATGATCACCAGTCAAAATCATGGTTTTGCAGTCATAGAAAATAATTTGCCCAATACTTTAGAGGTAACTCATGTGTCGTTATTCGATAAGTCTTTACAAGGTATACATCGAACGGACAAGCCCGCCTTTAGTTTCCAAGGACATCCAGAAGCAAGTCCAGGGCCACATGATGGCGCGCCATTATTTGACCATTTTATAGAATTGATGCAGCAAAGCCAAATTTCGATAGCCCGCACCATCTAAAGTACGCACCTTTTAAAGTACAATAATTAGTAGAGTAATTAGTGACATGCCAAAACGTACCGACATAAAAAGCATCTTGATTTTAGGCGCTGGCCCCATTGTAATAGGCCAAGCTTGTGAATTCGACTATTCAGGTGCACAAGCTTGTAAAGCATTGCGCGAAGAGGGTTACCGCGTGATTTTGGTTAACTCAAATCCAGCCACAATCATGACTGATCCTGAAATGGCTGATGCTACTTACATCGAACCTATTCACTGGGAAGTGGTAAAGAAAATCATCGAAAAAGAACGCCCTGATGCTATATTGCCCACGATGGGGGGGCAAACCGCTTTAAATTGTGCCCTTGATTTAAATAAATATGGTGTGCTTGAAGAGTTTGGTGTCGAGATGATTGGTGCCACGGCAGATGCTATTGATAAAGCCGAAGACCGCGAACGTTTTGATAAAGCTATGAAATCTATTGGCTTAGAATGCCCATATGCTGAAATTGCTCATACAATAGAAGAAGCTTTTGATGTCAGTACACGTATAGGATTCCCTTGTATTATTCGCCCATCTTTCACTATGGGTGGTTCAGGTGGTGGTATTGCTTATAATAAACAAGAATTTGAAGAAATATGTCGTCGTGGATTAGATTTATCACCGACTAGTGAATTGCTGATTGATGAGTCTTTAATTGGCTGGAAAGAATACGAAATGGAAGTGGTCAGAGACAAAGCTGACAACGTCATTATTGTATGTACCATAGAGAACATAGACCCTATGGGTGTGCATACAGGCGATTCTATAACCGTCGCGCCAGCACAAACATTGACCGACAAAGAATTTCAAATCATGCGTAATGCGGCTATCGCTGTATTACGTGAAATAGGTGTAGAAACGGGTGGTTCAAACGTTCAGTTTGGTGTGGATCCTGAAACTGGTCGTTTAGTGGTTATTGAGATGAACCCAAGGGTTTCTCGTTCTTCAGCTTTAGCATCAAAGGCTACTGGCTTCCCTATTGCGAGAGTTGCGGCTAAATTAGCCATTGGTTACACACTCGATGAATTGGCCAACGATATAACTGGAGGGTTAACTCCAGCTTCGTTTGAACCTACTATTGATTACGTTGTAACTAAAATCCCCCGTTTTAATTTTGAAAAATTTGCCGGGGCCAATGACCGTTTAACCACACAAATGAAATCGGTAGGTGAGGTAATGGCCATCGGTCGTAACCTACAAGAGTCGTTGCAAAAAGCCTTACGCGGTTTAGAAGTCGGTGTGAATGGCCTAGACTCTATTATCGACATTACTGAGCCGGAGGCTAGAAGCAAAATCGTCAGGGAATTGCGCGAGCCAGGTGCCGAACGTATTTGGTATATAGCCGATGCTATACGTATGGGCATGTCAGTGGATGAAATATTTGGTCTAACCAATATCGACAGATGGTACTTGGTGCAGATTGAAGAATTGCTGATCCTTGAGCAACAGATCCATGAGTCCGGGTTGTCGTCAATCGACGAAGACTTAATGAAAATACTGAAACGTAAAGGGTTTGCTGATTCTAGAATTGCTGAATTAACTGGTGTAGAAGAAGCGGATGTGCGCGAAATTCGTCGTGGCTTTGATATTCACCCAGTTTACAAACGTGTAGATACGTGTGCCGCTGAATTTTCATCAAACACAGCTTATATGTATTCCACTTACGATGAAGAATGTGAAGCTAACCCAACCGATAATGATAAAATCATGGTGCTGGGCGGTGGTCCAAACCGCATAGGCCAGGGCATTGAGTTCGATTATTGCTGTGTTCATGCAGCCCTTGCATTGCGTGAAGATGGATATGAAACCATTATGGTCAACTGCAACCCTGAGACAGTTTCTACCGATTATGATACTTCTGACCGTTTGTATTTTGAGTCTGTTACTTTAGAAGATGTATTAGAAATTGTACGCATCGAGAAGCCTAAAGGTGTGATCGTGCAATACGGTGGACAAACACCCCTTAAATTAGCTCGTGCATTAGAAGCCGCTGGTGTGCCCATCATTGGTACTTCGCCAGATGCAATTGACAAAGCTGAAGACCGGGAACGTTTTCAAAAAATGGTTAATAAACTTAATCTTAAGCAGCCAGCAAATGCGACGGTTAGAAATTTGGAACAAGCATTAGTTGCTGCTGACAAAATTGGATTTCCATTGGTTGTGCGCCCTTCATATGTGTTGGGTGGACGTGCCATGGAAATTGTTTACGACATTAACGACCTTAAACGTTACTTAAACAATGCAGTCAAAGTATCCAATGACTCGCCTGTATTGTTAGACCGCTTCTTAGATGATGCTATAGAAGTCGATGTTGATGCCATTTGTGACGGCAAAGACGTAGTGATTGGTGCCATTATGGAACATATCGAACAAGCAGGAGTTCACTCTGGTGACTCGGCCTGTTCATTACCGCCTTACTCACTTAGTGTTGAAGTTCAAGATGTGATGCGTCAACAAGTAAAAGCCATGGCCTTAGAGTTGGGTGTGATAGGTTTGATGAATACCCAATTTGCGGTGAAAGATGGTCAAGTATATTTGATTGAAGTCAATCCTCGTGCTGCTCGTACAGTGCCATTTGTATCAAAAGCCACAGGAATGCCCTTAGCCAAAATTGGTGCAAGAGTCATGGTTGGTCAGTCGCTCGTGTCACAAGGTATTACTAAAGAAATTATCCCACCTTTTTATTCGGTTAAAGAAGTCGTATTACCTTTCGCTAAGTTTCAAGGTGTTGATCCATTACTTGGCCCTGAAATGCGTTCAACAGGTGAGGTGATGGGAGTCGGGGATAGCTTTGAAGAAGCTTACGCAAAAGCAAATTTAGGTGCTAGCCAGCCCATTCCTGTTGGTGGTAAAGCGTTGTTATCGGTTCGTTTAAACGATAAAAATCGGGTGATCGAGTTAGGACAAACTATGGTTTCTAAAGGTTTCATGTTAGAAGCGACTAAGGGTACGGCGTCTGTACTGAATAATGCAGGCATAGAATGCAGCGTGGTCAATAA
The DNA here is from genome assembly GCA_034111145.1 of Paraglaciecola sp. Lineage (GTDB taxonomy): Bacteria > Pseudomonadota > Gammaproteobacteria > Enterobacterales > Alteromonadaceae > Paraglaciecola. The sequence continues at coordinate 77,289 of JAWUXU010000071.1, read as the reverse complement.
ACTCAGCGAAGGTCGCCCAAACATTGTGGATGCAATCAAAAATGGTGAATATTGTTATATTGTGAATACGACTGAAGGTCGCCAAGCGATAGATGACTCTGTTTATATTCGCAAAGAAGCACTGTTAAATAAAGTGCCTTATACCACCACAATGAACGCAGCATTTGCTACCGTTAATGCCAATAAAGCAGATGACAGAGCACGAGTGACATCAGTACAAGAGTTACACAGACGTATCTACTAGCATCGACAACATGAGGACAGACTATAATTCAGTTTGTCCCTTAGTTGAAAAATCGTATTTAGTACCCATTAAATTCAGTCAAATTACAAAAATGAGAGAGTTGTTGATATGACCCAATATCCAATGACAGCCAAAGGCGCAGAATTGCTCCGTGAAGAGTTGAAATATTTAAAATCTGTAAAAAGACCAGAAATTGTTAAATCTATTGCTGAAGCAAGAGAACACGGCGACCTCAAAGAAAACGCCGAGTATCACGCAGCTCGTGAGCAACAAAGTTTTTGTGAAGGACGTTTACAAGATATTGAAGGTAAGTTGTCTAATATACAGATTATTGATGTCACTAAAATGACCAATAATGGCAAAGTTATTTTTGGTACAACTGTGACTATTATTAATTTGGAAACTGATGAAGAAATCACTTACAAAATAGTTGGTCAAGATGAAGCCGATATTAAAAACAACTTGATTTCTGTTGGCTCTCCTATCGCTCGAGGTTTGATTGGTAAATCGTTAGACGATGTTGCAAATATTCAAACGCCTAAAGGTATTGTAGGTTTTGAAATAATTGCGGTGGAATATATTTAGACGCTATATTGCATATTTAACTTTTTGGAAAAATTAAAAGAGGCGAAAGCCTCTTTTTAGGTTATGAATGATATCCAATCAGATTATTTTATAAATCATTGATTCATAATAGAAAAAACCGTGAAAAACATAAAATATGTTATGTGTGTTTTGCTATTAATTTTCAGTAGTTACAATTATTCAGAAAACGTTATCAAAGCATGTGGACATCATGATTATGCGCGATGGAACTGGTTAGAGAACGGAAAAATAGTCGGTTTATGCGCTGACATTGTAACTGAGCTATATAGCCGCATCGGTTATAAGGTCGATCTACATTTTGTTGGTCCTTGGAAACGTTGCCAAAAACTAGTGGCTCAAGGTGAGGTCGACGTCAATATTTGCTCACTAAAGAATGATCTTAGATACGGTTATTCAGTTTTTCTGATTTACCTATGGCTAAAAATGAGAATGCATTATTTGTTAGAAAGTCAGATAACTTTGTATTTAGTCAATTGGACGACTTAAAAAAATAAAACATTAGGCAAGGTTAGAGGTGTAAGTCTAGGTAATGTTATCGGTAGCTTTTTGCTGAAGAGTATCAGAGTAGTGGTGGTTGAAGATTATGCCCGTTTATTTCGGATGCTTGAGTTAAAACGTATCGACACTTTAATAGTTGTAAGAAAATCTGGAAACGCATTTCTTAAAAAATAAATTTGAGTCAAAAAATTGTTACCGGTACTTTTACAATTAATGATGCTGAGTTATATATTTCCATTTCAAAAAAGTCTAAATATTTAGACACACTCCTAAAGATTGAACAGCAATTTTTGTCACCTGATTATCAAAGTTGGCAGAAATATTTGTTTGAAAAATATGAGCAGGTAGCAATCAAACTTAAAGCTACATAACTATTCAGTAAAAAGCCGAGTATGTTAATCGGTTAGCTTTGAGTTTTTATGAGGACTGCCATTCTATATTCGAAGCAGAATTATTGGATGACAGAATTAAATTCAAATGACCGGAATTCTGTTGTCAAATTAGCCAAAATTAAGCACTTTACTTGATCTCCATCAAACATCACTCCCAATAAAATTGCCCCATCAGATAAATACTTTCATAGTTGCAACATCACACTTAACTCTAGAATGATTCTTAGAATTTTATCATTCCACACCCCTAATCACTTTTTAGTTTCTAACTAATAAGTTGAAAATCTACATAACTATACTCACTAGTCTATGTTTTAAAAATTATTGTTAATTTTTTGTAAAAATTGCAAATAAGGAGATTAAAATATGAAATATGGGTCTTCCATGTTCAAGAAAACACCAATAGCGTTAAGTGTAATGGGCCTGTTAGGTGGCTTGATTTCACCATTACATGCTGCGAGCTGGAACGACGGTGACTGGTCTGCCAGTTTTGATTCCAACTTTTCAATAGGTACCAGCATCAGAGTCGAAGATAGAGATACATCCCTTATAGGTCACAGTAATCAAGTGCAGTTTGATTGGACTGGCTATAATGCAGCAACCAATCCAATCTATACATCTGCCGATATATGGGCTCAAAGTAATGGTGGCTATTCTACCAACGGTGATTTAGGGAATTTGAATTTCGACAGCGGTAAGGCATTTTCCACCTTATTTAAAGCTGTCCATGAAGTCGATGTGCGTTATAAAGATATGGGTGTATTCCTGCGTGGTATGTATTTCTACGATTTTGAAATGAAAGACGGTACTCGGGATTGGAGTAATCCCATAACAGGGCAGGTACAAGACCCTTGTGCATCACCTGACGCCAGCGATGAATTATGCTCAGACATACGTCTATTAGATGCCTTTTTCTATTCTGACTTTTACTTAGGTGATGTGCCGGTTAGTTTTCGTGTCGGACAACAGGTTATCAGCTGGGGAGAAAGTACCTTTATCCGCCATGGTATCAATACGATTAACCCAGTAGATGTCTCCAGAGCCTTATCTCCCGGTGCCGAATTGAAAGAAGTATTCATTCCAATAGGGACAGTCTTTGCCTCTTTTGGTTTGACCGACGAACTAAGCCTGTCGGCTTATTATCAATATGAATGGCAACGCAGTCGTTTACCTCAGCCCGGCAGCTACTTCGCCACCAATGATTTTGTTGGTCAAGGTGGGCAAGCACAAAATGTTCAATTTGGTTTTGGTGGTAATCCAGACATTAATATGGAAGTTTTATTGGCCCAGCTGAATGGTTTAGGTGATGCGCTTCGAGCGGGCGCAGATGCGTCTTTAATTGGTCAGGCTTATCTGGCTTATCCAACCAAAGTGGGTGTGAGAGAGTTCGATGACGCAGCCCATGAAGATGCCAGTGATGATGGTCAATATGGTCTTAAAGTTTCCTACTACGCTGAAGATTTAAATGGCACTGAGTTCAGTCTGTATTTGATCAATTATCATAGTGCAGCTCCTCTTTCTTCAGGCTTTACTTCTGATTTTCGTGCCGAAAGTATTGGTGCTGACTTAGGGTTTATAGCGGGACAGGAAATAACCTCAGACAATGTATCTGACTTGAAAGCCTTTACTAAAGTCGGGTTTGTTTATCCTGAAGATATTAAGTTGTATGGTTTTAGTTTTAACACCAATGTAGGTGAAACCGCCTTAGCTGGTGAAATCGCTTACCGAGTGGATGAGCCGTTATCACTCGATGATGTGGAATTGCTCTATGTCGCTTTCCCCCAGCAGCTCGCCAATGCTGGATTACGTCCTGATTTAGCCGGTATTTCACAATTTGATAATTACCTGGCGTCGTTGGGTCAGGATCCCATAGGACCGGGTGAAACCGCTAAGGGTTTTTTGACTTCTGATACTGTTCAAATACAGATTACTGCTACGCATCTTTTTGGCCCAGCATTAGGCACCGATAATTTAGTGGTATTAGGAGAAGTGGGGTATGTCAGGATTGAAGATTTCCCTGACCCAGACCTGATCCGCTTAAACGGGTCAGGCTCAGTGCGAACGCCTAGCCTTCAACCCAACCCAGTGACAGGTGAGTCTCGAGAAGGGTTACATGTTGGATTGTCAAATGGGCCTGAAACCAATCCATTCCCTACCAGCAGCGCCTGGGGATACCGTATTCTGGTTAACGCGTCGTTTAATAATGTTTACGCGGGCATTAACATGAGTACCAGATTTACCTTTGCCCATGATGTCAATGGTATCACGCCCGATCCAATGGCTTTGTTTCTTGAAGACAAAAAATCGGCCAGCCTGTCTTTCACCTTTGATTATTTGAATAAATTATCAGCAACAGTTGGCTACAACGCTTTCTGGGATGGAGTCGGCACCACAAATGCCTTATCCGATCGAGATTTTGTAACTTTTAACCTTAAATATTCTATATAGAGAGTCGTAAGATGATAAAAAAAATCGCTCTAAAAACGACCGCAATCGCCCTTTCTTTTGGAACATGCGGAATACATGCAAAAGTATCTGAGGCAGAGATTGCTAAGTTAGGTACGGAACTAACACCACTAGGTGGCACTAAAGCGGGTAATGCAGATGGTAGCATTCCAGTATGGGATGGTGGCATCACCCAAGCGCCTGCAGGTTATAAGGTAGGCGACCATCACCCTGACCCTTTTCTAGGCGACAAGGTGTTGTTTGAAATAAGCGGTGCAAATTATAAAGAATATGCAGGTTTTTTAAGTGATGGTCAGAAAAAATTATTTGAGACCTATCCAGAAACCTTCATGATGCCAATTTATGAGAGTCGCCGTTCTGCTTCGGCACCCCAATTTGTTTATGATGAAACAAAGAAAAATGCAGCTAAAGCTGAATTGGTTAAAGGCGGTAATGGTGTTAAAAATGCGACAATAGGGATACCTTTCCCAATCCCTCAAAGTGGGGTTGAAGTGATTTGGAACCATATTCTTAAATACCGAGGTCAAACGATTAAACGATATGGTGGTCAGGCTGCCGTAACTGCTTCTGGTGATTACAATGTGATCGGGTTAGAAGAATCCCTTATCGTTAAATATTCTGATAAAAATGCGACACCAGAAAAGCTCTTAGATGAAAATATAATCAGTAAATTCAAACAGAAAATCACCTCACCGGCACGTTTAGCCGGAACTGCTTTGTTGGTTCACGAAACCATGGATCAGGTCAGAGAGCCACGAAAAGCTTGGACATACAATACCGGTCAACGCCGGGTGAGACTGGCACCCAATGTAGCCTATGATGCGCCAGGAACTGCATCGGATGGTCTGAGAACTGCAGACGATTTGGATATGTTCAACGGTGCTCCAGACCGTTATAACTGGGAGTTAAAAGGCAAAAAAGAAATATATATTGCCTATAACAGTTATAAGTTACATAGCGATAGCCTTAAGTATGATGACATTCTCAAACCAGGACACATTAATGGGGATCTAGCTCGTTTCGAGAAGCACAGAGTATGGGTAGTGGAAGCGACCTTAAAAGATGAATTCAGACACATTTATAAAAAACGGACTTTCTATGTTGATGAAGACAGTTGGCAGATACAGTTAGTTGATCTCTATGATAGCCGTAATGAGTTGTACCGGGTGGGTATTTCATATGGGCTTAATTATTATGATGTACTAAATCAGTGGTCAACACTGGATGTGATGCATGATCTTAATTCTCGTCGTTATCTGGCCATTGGCCTAGATAACGAAGAAAGAATGTATGCATTTGACGAACCGCTTGATGACCGTCAATTTACGCCACAGGCATTACGCCGTGAAGGAAAGCGTTAAGTAATATTGAAAAAGGTTGGCTCAAGCCAGCCTTTTTTTTAAGGATTTAGGGAGCTGTTTATGAGACTAAAAATTGTAGTTGTTACCTTCACGTTATTTTTTGTAATAAGTGCTTTTAGCCAAGAAAAAAATAAATCTTATCAAGCACCTTTGGTATCTCAATCTTTGTTGTTGGATATCACTCATACCGACACTAAATTTATTGCCGTTGGGGAGAGAGGGCATATTGTTCTGTCTGACGACGGTAAGCATTGGACACAAGCTGATGTTCCTAATTTATCTACCTTAACTGCGGTAGATTTTGTTGGTAACAATGGTTGGGCTGTAGGGCATGATGCCACTATATTAAAAAGTCATGATAACGGCGAAAGCTGGGTATTGCAGTACTATGCACCAGAGAATGAACGCCCGTTTTTAGATGTTCTATTCTTCAATGAAAACCATGGTATTGCGGTAGGTGCATATGGTGTATTTTATCGAACTAGAAATGCTGGGGAGACATGGACGCCGGAAATGCACCCTGAATTTTTGAATCCTGATGATCAAGAGTACCTCAACGAAATCAAAGAAGAAGACGAAGCCTTTTATTTGGAAGAGATGGCCTCTATTTTGCCACACCTAAATAGACTGTCACAAAAGGGTGAGCGAACCTATATCGCTGGTGAGACCGGATTGTTGGCTTACAGTGATGATTATGGTGTTAGTTGGGAACGAATGGATATCAATTATTACGGTTCCTTCTTTGATTTAGTGCATACCGAATCGGGTAGAATATTTGCAGTGGGTCTTAGAGGAAGTTTGTTTGAATATGATCAAGAAAAAGAGCTTTGGAATAATCTTAAATCTGGTACCACGTCATCCTTAAATTCCATTATTTCAATTGATAATACGATGTCATTGGTCGTTGGCAATAACGGTGCTCAGGTGACCATTGGTCCAAAGAAAGTGTCTTTTATAAAAAACGAAAATGGGAAATCTATAATGAATGGAGTTTCCAAAGAAAATACGATCGTGGCGGTGACCGATATTGGCATTCAACAAATTCAAAAGGATCGGTAATTTCCTATGAAAAAACTAATTAACTTTATTGAATTACTGATTTTTCGTAATAGATTATTCGTTATATTACTGTTTATAGTAGCTACTGTTTTCCTCGCTATCCAGTCTTCACAGCTCAAATTAGATGCCGGTTTTGCTAAGAATATCCCATTAGAGCACCAGTATATGAAAAACTATATGCGCCACGCAAAAGCGTTTGGCGGTGCCAATAGTGTATTAGTGTCAGTGTGTGATAAAGGTGGCAACATTTTTAATAAGAATTATTTCGATACTCTAAAAGATGTTCATGACGAGTTATTCTTTATAAACGGTGTTGATCGTTCTTTGGTTAAGTCCATATTTGCTTCTTCTACGCGCTTCACTGAAATTGTTGAAGGGGGCTTTGCGGGAGGACCGGTCATCCCAGCAGATTTCAATTCATCTAATCCAGCTGCTTTAGAGAAAGTGGCAAGCAATATTGATAAAGCCGGCATAGTCGGCCGTTTAGTGTCTGGCGATTTTCAATGTGCCATGGTCACTGCACAACTACTAGAGCTTGACCCAAATACTGGTGAAGTTCTAGATACCCTTGAGATAGCAGCACAGCTCGAGGAGCAGTTACGTGGGAAGTTTGAAAACGACAAAATAAGCTTACATATTATTGGTTTTGCTAAAATGATTGGTGATGTGGCAAATGGCGCCAAAGATGTAGTGTTATTTTTTGCCATTGCTATGGCTATCACTGCAGTATTAGTGTTCTTTTTCTGTAAGTCGGCGATGCTTACTGTGTTGCCACTATTGTGCTCTGTTATTGCTGTTGTTTGGCAATTGGGACTGTTAACCATATTAGGATTTGGATTAGATCCAATGTCAATACTGGTGCCTTTTTTAGTTTTTGCTATTGGTATCAGTCATGGCGTGCAAATGATCAATTCTGTGGGCAAAGAAGTGGTAGCGGGTAGCAGTGTTAAACAGGCTTCTCAAACCGCGTTTCGTACCTTGTTGATCCCCGGCGGGATTGCATTGTTGTCAGATACGATCGGCTTTATGACACTATTGGTGATTGATATCGGTATTATTAGAGAGTTAGCCATTACCGCTAGTATGGGTGTCGCAGTCATCATCCTAACTAACTTAATATTACTTCCTGTGTTAATGTCATTTTTAAAATTGGGTGAAGGGTATATCACCAAATTTAAAGGCAAAGAGGGTCGATCAGATGCATTTTGGGACAAGATTGCTCATTGTTCTACTCCTAAAGTTGCATATATGATTTTGGGTGTTACTAGCGTTTTATTTGTGCTTGGTTGGATGCAAGCAAGTAAAATGAAAATTGGTGATCTGCATGCTGGTGCCCCTGCATTACATGCTGATTCACTTTATAACATTGATACTTCGCTTATTACCAGTAAGTACGCAATTAGTGTCGACTATATGTCAATTCTAGTGGAAGCGACTCCTGAAGCCTGTACTTCATTTGCTTATATGAACGCAATTGATGAATTGCAATGGAAAATGTCGAACATAGAAGGGGTTCAATCAGCGGTAAGCTTAGCGTCAGTCGCTAAAATCGTTAACGCTGGTTATAACGAAGGCAATCCAAAATGGCGAGTATTGCCGCGAAACCAACAAACTTTAGTACAAGCTATCTCACGAATTGATACTTCATCTGGATTGTTAAATGGTGACTGTTCTGTAATGCCCATTATTTTTTTTATGGAAGATCATAAAGCAAAAACCATCAGTAGAGTCATCGCGGCGGCTAAGGAGTTTAGAACCGCCTATGAAACAGATGAGTTACAGTTTAAGTTAGCCTCTGGACCTGTTGGCGTTATGGCAGCGCAAAATGAAGTGGTTGCTGCATCACAAAGACCAATGATGGCTTATGTATTTGGTGCCGTTATTTTGTTATGTCTAGTAAGTTTTAGATCATTACGTGCGACGTTATCGGTGGTTATTCCATTATACGTAGTGTCGGTTTTAGCAGAGGCCTTAATGACTCTCCTACAGATAGGTCTAACTGTTTCAACCTTACCCGTAATTGCGTTGGGTGTAGGGATTGGGGTGGACTACGGTATTTATATATTGTCGACTATGAATTCTAAACTAAAAGAGGGCATGGCGGTTCGACAAGCCTATTTTGAAGCATTAAAGGAAAGAGGCAGTGCCGTCTTATTTACTGCTGCTACATTAGCGGTAGGTGTTAGTACTTGGGTATTTTCTTCATTGAAATTTCAAATGGATATGGGTATTTTATTAACTTTTATGTTTATTGTGAACATGATGGGGGCGATCATAGTGCTACCAGCTCTTGCCGCAGTCTTTTGGCGCAAGCAAGGTAAATAACCTGAGCTCGGGTTATTTACACTAAAAATTCCAACAGTTACTTTCCTCATATAACCATTCATTTTATTTGAGGATGTAAAATCAAAAAAAAGCCAAGTCAATGACTTGGCTTTGATAAAAATCACGATGATTAGTTAGCAACAACCGTGGTGTCAGTGACCACAATAGTTGGTGTCCCCATTTGCGCAGTGGCAAAAAACTGCGCAAGTTGTAGTTGCATCTCGACCGTCGTTGCAACACTAGGCGAAGGCGATAGCAAAGAACCATGTCCTCCAGCGTTAAACCGCACAAGTCCACTACCTTCGGTGGTAGAGCTGACGCCTGAAAGGCCAATCAACCCCGCTAGTGGTTCAGTGCCTGAAAGAGGAGCAACAAAATTGGGTATTGTTTGGTCAGGTAACCCTGTACTACCATCATCATTAGTGCCGCCACCTATGACTTCTGCCATATATACAGGGGTAGTTTGAGCCCCAAGAATACCCGCGTAGGTATTCGGGTCGCCAGCATCCAGCATGGTTTGTGCAGCATAAGCAAATTGGCCAAATAGTGCTGCAGCACTGGCTTGTTGCTCCTCGTTAAATGCTGAGGAGAACGTAGCGTAAGCACCAGGCAGCGCTGCCTCTGCACTTAACCCGTTGTCTGCAGCAAACTGACCTAAAAATGCTTGAAATTCTGTTGACGACGCAGCAAACAATGATCCTTTAACTAAGTTACCAAAGGACCCTGACTCTAGTAAGAAACCAGCAATACCACCACCGGGTACACTTAACCCAACACCTTTAAATGCGTACATTGGATCAAAACTGGCTAATGCAGGATTTATCTGAGCTAAACCTTCGTTAGCCATGGCAACAGCAGAGTGACCAATTATAGATCCCAAAGATTGCCCTGCCAAATAAACGCTGGATACGTCTAAATCAACGCTACCTGAGGGATCCACTAAAGCGTTTAGACCTAATCTCAAACCCATAACATCAGCAATGCCCTGTCTGTTATTATCTCGTGAAGATAACAAGCTGGCTAAATTAAAGTAATGGGTTGTTGAACCACCCATACCACCTGTGGCGTTAATGATAGTGCCGTCTTCCATAACAAAACCACGTTCACCATGTAAAGGCTGATCGATTGCAATCGTCGCAAATCCCGCCAGTGAAAGTGCTCCGCTGGCGGCCAGCATCTGCTCTTTTCTACCTGTAATACCATGTGCTAATATCACTACCGGCCAACCTGCAGCGGGCTTGGTAGGTGCTGTAACAGCTGGATTTATCGCAGCAAGAGCAGTGATAAAATCAAGGTCCGGCACAGATACTTGAACACTAATGGTTTCAGATCCATCTGCATTACTGCCTTTAGCTTTAGGAATTGGACTGTAACGTGTTAAATGGCGGCTGTCGGTAATGCCCAAACCTGAAACGTCTAAATCAAGCAAACTTCCACCAGACACTGCCTGACAATAATCATTTAACGGGCCAACAGGTAAAGAACCATCTGCAATAAGCCCAGGAATATTGGCAGCACCAATACCTTGAAGTGCCACACCGTTAGTACAAGCAGCTTGCCAGCTGTCTGTTAGTGGTGCGGTTGTACTTAGATAATAAGGTAAGTTAATAGTACCTTGACTTACTTGGGCAGAACATAATAAGCCGAAGGCAGAAAATGTAGCTGAGGCGTTATCAAATACCGGTGAAGTTAGGTCGGTAGCTGCAGCTATCAGTGTTGGACAGGTATCTATGCCCAAAGCTTGTAATCCCGCAAATCCTTGGGCTCCTAAAAATATTGGAGCGACCACATCAAACGCTGTTTGTGGGGTTGTTGCATCTACCACAATGGCTGGTAAAAAGGCGCCGGCCACACCCATTGCCGTCGCAACATCTGCGCCTGCATCTAAAGCCGCACTAAATGCCTGTGCAAAACCACCTATTTGCAGTCCTTTTACAGTGTTGAAAATATCATTTGTGGTCTGAGTTGTGAACGTTGAGCTATAAATAATAGAGTCAGCATCTACACCACCTTGACTCACAATTATATTTTCATAGGAGTTTACCAGCCCCTGCAGTGCTAACTGTGAATCGGTAGCAAGGGGTAGGGTACTAATAGGCTGTCGCACTAAATTATAGGTTGTTGACCCTTGTAGTGCTTGTCCATCACTGGCTTTAAGACCAACTGTTAATACCACGTAATAACTGGTGGCGCCGGCAAAGGTTTTTAATGGGATAATGTTTATATTGTTGCCTGATGCCTGAGCCGCAAAATCCACTCCAAAAGTGAGCTCCTCATATATTTTACACCCAGTTAATGGGGGAGCTGCGCTACAATCAGGGTCTTTCAAATCCCCACCGATTGCCCCTCTAAATATTCTAACTGAACCAGGTGAACTAACAGAGGTAGCATCTAAAGTTACTCCGGCAGGATGAGACGTGGATATCGCAAATGCCGACTGCGTACTCCATCCATCTTGAGCACCCAGGGCAACGCCAGGATCGCTATAATCTGCCATACCACCATTTGCAGCTCTAGAAGCGACTTCATCTGGTAACTCCAATGTCCCATCTTGTGTTTGCCCAGCCAGCGCAAATAACAAATCAGTAGGCACTGGCAACACACCATTTGTAGGATCAAACATGATCCGTGATGCAGGTCGAGCAGGTGTTGCTTCTGCTTTTAAATCTTCAATTGTTTCACCACCACAACCCGCTAAACCTAATAGAGCTGCAATACTTGTCCCTAGTATCAGTTTTCTCATTTTAAAACCTCGTAATCCTAAAATTAATAACTTATTTACACGCTACCGTACCCAGTTCGTATGCTGAACCAGAAATTTTGATTGGATATATAAATGCACAGAACTGTGGTTCCACACTTAAACAACCAATTAAAATTGTTTATTAAAATTGTATTATGAGTTTGAATAAAAATACTTGACGTAGATCACCGATCTTGATCTATTACTCTTTTTTGAGAGCCAAAGTTATGTTCTCACCATTTACTAAAACATTAGAACACCATGGTCTTATCGCAAGTTTTTTCAAAGAAATCAATAAAACTTACAGTTCTAATTACAATGATATGGATCCCATCAATCAATTGTTTATTACCTGAGTGCCACCAACACTCAAACAAGCCAAACCGCTCAAGCCCACAATCTGGATTTTTGTATGTTAAACCGACAATTATGAGAGCGTTTTGGACGAACAAATATTGAATGCGGAGTAAAAGTGGCTGCTGGTAACTACATTGCAAATTCGCCACGTTTTCCAAGTTTATTGGACTTTGGCCAGGCCAATTTTATACTCCTCAGCAAATTTATTTATAAAGCGAATTGCAAATACTTTTACAGATATTTCCTATAGCTCAAATAATAATCAATTACATAAAAAGATAACAATTTGTCATAGTATTGCTTATAGTTTGGGGAAAAATATTCAATACTATGTAATGTGATTAACATAATGAGAACAAAGAAATGAGAAAGTTTTGTCAGTTTTTAACAATTTTGCTCTCTGGTATCGTTACGTGCGTGAGTGCTCAGGGGCAATTTGATTTATTGCAGATACCCTCTAGAGAAAGTGCTATAGCTAACAAAAGCATTATTACCAGTATCACTGAATACCAAGACCAAATTATGGCAGTAGGAGAGCGCGGTCATATTTTAATTTGGACGGATATGGATAAATGGCAACAGCAAAGTGTGCCGGTCAGTTTAACTTTGACTGGTATCACCATCTTAAAGGATGGCACAAGGTTTGCGGTTGGACATGACTCTGTTATTTTAAAAAGTGAATCACAAAGTGGTACTTGGTCCAAAGTATTCGATGGCAATGAATTAACTAAGCTGAAAATTACTTATATCGTTAAAAAGATTGAAGTCTTGCAAAAACAGCTTGAAGAATTAACCGATGAAGACGAAATTGATGAACTTAATTTTACCATCGAAGATCTTGAATTTAACCTAGAGGATGCTCAATTTGAGTTAGAAGATGGACCTAATAAACCCTTATTAGCCATAACTGCTAGTGACAACAATCATTTATTTGCAGTGGGGGCATACGGCACATTACTGACCAGTGTAGACATGGGTATGACTTGGGAGCTAATTGATGGCCAAATTCAGAACTCTGACCAATACCACTTAAATTCAATTATCACCGCCGACAATGGATTTATGTACATTGTGGGTGAGAATGGTATTGGGTATATGTCAAAAGATAACGGACAAGTTTGGCAAACGATGAACATGCCTTATGATGGAAGTTTGTTTGGTATTACTAGCCAACAAGACTCTCTTGTGGCTTTTGGTTTACAAGGTAACTTCATGGTATCAAACGACAATGGTCTGTCATGGGAAGCTTCCGATATAGGTAGCAGTGCCAGTTTATTAGGCGGTGTGATCGACGATGACATGACAGCCAGTTTAGTAGGGCATGCTGGCATCATTGTCAGATTTAATGTAAAGGATATTTCAAATCTTAGTCTTGACCAACACCCATCGGGCGCTGTTTTTTCATCGGTACTTATCAGTGATAATAGTTTAGTATTAGCAGGCCAATTTGGTATGGCTACTTGGTTACTTAAATAAGGATATCTATGGAAAAGTCTCCATCAACATTTGCAAAAAAAATCGAAAATATTTTATTTAATCAACGTGTTGCCGTATTGAGCATAATTAGCGTGTTCTTCATTCTTTTATCTATTCAGGCCGTGCAAGTTAAGCCAGAAGCCAGCTTCACAAAGATGATACCTGGGCAACATGAATTCATCAGTAACTTCTTAACATACCGAAAAGAACTATCGGGACTAGGTAATGTAGTTCGTGTAGTGGTTGAAAACAAAGACGGTGACATCTTCGAACCAGAGTTTCAGGAAATATTAAAACAAGTCACTGACGGAGTGTTCTTTATTCCTGGAGTTAATCGAAATGAACTCAAATCATTATGGACACCAAATGTTCGATGGGCAGAGGTCACAGAGGAAGGTTTTGTAGGAGGCGCAGTTATCCCTGATGGCTACGATGGCTCAGCAGAATCCTTAAAACAATTGCAAATTAACACTTTGAAATCAGGTCAGGTCGGCGTATTAGTTGGCAATAATTTTAAGTCGGCTTTAATTCTGGCTCCGTTGCAAGACATTAATCCTGATACCGGACTACCACTCGATTATCGCGATTTGTCCAATAAATTAGAATCTGAGATAAGAGAAAAGTTTCAAACAGATACAGTGCAAATTAAAATTGTTGGCTTTGCAAAAGTAGTAGGGGATCTAATTGATGGAGCCTTACAAGTGGTTATATTTTTTGGATTAGCTGTTGTCATTACTTTTGTTCTCTTATATCTGTATTCCAGATGCTTAAAAAGTACCTTTGCTGTTTTGTTCTTTTCTATATTCGCGGTTATTTGTCAGCTGGGTATTCTTAACTTATTAGGTTTTGGAATAAACCCTTACTCAATGTTGGTGCCTTTTTTGGTGTTTGCGATTGGTGTCAGCCATGGGGTGCAAATCATTAGTTCGATTATTTATCACGCGGTCAATGGTCATAATAAAGAAGATGCTGCAAAGCTGGCATTTCGTTCATTAGTTGTAGCAGGGATGACCGCTCTGGTAAGTGATGCAATCGGCTTCACAACCTTAATGGTTATTGACATTGGTGTTATTCAGGAATTGGCGATTGCCGCCAGTATCGGTGTGGCAGTGATCATAGTTACCAACCTTATAGCTTTGCCAATTATCATGAGTTATGTTGGGATAACACAGTCGGCTGTGAATCATCAACGTAAATCATTAGATAATATCTCTTATGTAGAAAAGTATTTTGCCAACTTCGCTAAGCCGCCTATGGCAATAATAGCGCTGGCAGTTGGCGCTATGTTATTCGTGGTTGGTTTATATTTTTCTCAATTTATGAAAATTGGCGACCTAGATGCAGGCGCCCCTGAATTACGACCCGATTCGGTTTATAACTTAGACAATGCATACATAGTCGAAAACTTCAGTACCAGTACCGACGTATTTGTGGTGATGGCTAAAACTGCACAAGAACAATGTATTAAATATGACAACTTAGTTTGGATTGATCAATTTCAATGGAGCATTAGAAATACTCCTGGTGTGCAAGACGTAAAATCCATTGCGGATGTGTCTAAATTTGGCATATTTGGGATGAACGAAGGCTCAATTAAATGGTTTGGACTGAACCGAAACCAATTTGTTACTAATGCGTCTTTAGCCAAAGTTCCTCCAGGGTTAATTAATCAGGACTGTAGTATGGCGCCGGTACTGATATTCCTAAATGATCATAAAGCCGACACGCTGCAAAATGTTGTTGATGCCGTCGATCTGTTTATTCTTGAAAATCCACCACAAGGCATCGAATTTTTAATGGCCGCAGGTAATGCTGGTATTGAATCTGCAACTAATATGGTGATAGAAGAAGCTCAAATAGAAATGTTGGTTTGGGTTTATTCAGTAGTGATTGTGCTGTGCTTGATTACTTTCAGATCTGTTCGCACAGTTATCAGTATTGTTGTGCCATTGGTATTAACTTCCATTCTAAGTCAGGCGCTGATGGCTGTTCTAGGTATTGGAGTAAAAGTAGCCACATTACCTGTTATCGCTTTAGGAGTAGGTATAGGAGTCGATTATGGTATTTATATATTCAGTAAAGTCAGAGAAGCTTTAGCCATGAACAAGTCGCTTTACGATACCTATGTGTACTCCTTAAACCAAACAGGTAAGGCTGTCGCCTTCACCGGTATTACTTTAGCTATAAGCGTTGCAACTTGGGTATTTTCACCCATTAAGTTTCAAGCCGATATGGGATTATTATTAACCTTTATGTTTTTGCTTAATATGTTGGGTGCATTGACCTTAATACCGGCTATAGCCTGGGCATTAAGAATTGGCAATAAGCCTTCAGATAAGCAACTAATCAACAAGTAAGGCTAATTATTAAAGGTAATTGGTCACCATTTTTGCCACATTAGGCCGATTGGTTTGAAGTGAAATCGATGGAAAGTATTATGAATACAAAGGGGATCCCTAGGCAATTACCGATCCTCTGTTTTATGTTTGCCTTTCGAAGCTGGCAGACCTGACAGAATGAAAAACTGTCGGGTCTGTATTATCTGTATTTACTGGTTGATGAGAAGATACTCAAAGTGGTGAATGCGCTAGCGGATAAAGGTGAGGCGAAGGTTCATAACAATTGGATTATATTCAACATAAAAAGTGACCAACGGATGGCTTACCACAATGTCGTTTACTATACCGCGTTGATTTAATGTGAACAATGCAGGAGACGTATACAAGCTCTCTACCTAAGGTTATTTTTAAGTATTAAGGAGTTGTGATATTAAACCAAAATGGAAAGTCTTCCATCATTTGCATTAATCCAAAGAAAACATTAGCATCGCCATCAAAGGCTATTTGGTTATTGGCTATAAGTTGTTTGAAGGTCACAGTTTTCATCAGCACCTGATCAAGATATTTACGTTTCACCGTGACTGTGACGTTAGAGTCCTCAAATTGTTGTGCTTGAATATTGTTTAAATGAAAGTTCTTGAGTTCCAAAGCAAATTTTTCTTGTCGGTCAGGGATGATAATGTTTATTTTGAAGTGTTTGTTTTTTGCTTTGCTTATATCTAATTTAACACCCAGTAAGTTAAACAACATTTCTGAAGACATAGCTTGGATCATATTAGGCCCTGCTTGAGTCGAAGCAGCTTGATTGGGTACTCCATTTCTAAGCTCCCAAGCACCGGCGAGGTAGGTGTTTCGCCATCCCGCACTTTCTGCTTGATAGCCCATCTGTTCGAAGATATCGGCTTGTAATAATAACGCTTGTCTATTTGTCGGCTGGGCAAATATCAGGTTGTTGAGTAACTCAGCACCCCAACGGTATTCACCTTTTTCAAAGGCTTGATGAGCTAAGGTTAATACGTTTTCTGCGCCACCGATCGCTTCGCTTCTACATATCTGGGAGCAGAATCCGCGGAACTCAATTTATTTAAATTGGCAGGATTCATATCAAAAAACCATAGTATTTATTGATTATGCCACGCACATTGTGGGAATAAGAACCGTGATAACCTCTGTTGTACCACTGTTTAGATAAGGCATCGGGCACTTCTAATTCATTATGAATTTCATTTATGGTGATGCCTTTATTTGCCAGATTCAGGGTTTGGTCGTGCAAGAAGCCATACATATCTCTTTGTTTCTCTAATACCTCAATAAGATATTCATTACCTCAACGAGGCCAACTGTGAGAAGCAAACATCACATCTGCGTCTTTAGCAAAACCAAATATTACTTGGTTAATAAATTTACTCCAACCCAATGCATCACGCACTTCTGCGCCTCTTAGGGTATAGACATTATGTAACGTGCCAGTAACATTTTCAGCTATCCATAAGGTTTTAGATTGTGGAAAATAAGTGTTCATTTCAGCCGGTGATTCAGTACTAGGGGGATTTTGCATGATCATAGTCACCCCATCTATGGTGAGGGTTTCTTGGTCTTCTTCAATCACTCTTGTGGGTGCAATTAAACCGATAAGACCAGTCGATAAACCTTTGCCAATGGCTGCATCAACTTGCCCCATTGGACTTTTATCTAGTACAGTACCGTATTGGTAAGGTGCACGTCTAGTCATGGCATTACCAGCCAAAATATTTTCTTTTATAGCATGTTCCATAAAATCTTTTGAAGCGATAACTTGAACCTCACCAGAATTCACTTGCTCTTGGCTTACAACACCTTTCACACCACCAAAATTATCCCCATGGGCATGGCTGTAGACTACTGCTTTAAATGGAAATTCACCCAGATCTTGAGTAACCAGCTCAAAGGCGGCTTTTGCTTTGGCAGGCGTTAACAAAGGATCGAAAATTATCCATCCTGAGTCACCTTTGATAAAGGAAATGTTGGACAGATCATAGCCACGAACCTGATAAATACGTTCAGTTACCTTATATAAGCCATAAGACATATTTAGACGTGCTTGGCGCTCTAAGTTTGGATTAATGGTACTGTGGTATTTCTCACTGGTCAGAAAATCATAATTACCCAACTCCCAAACTACATTGCCATTATCATCTAAAATTTCTAATCGTTCAGGTCGCTTAATCAAGCCTTTTTCTGCCAGTTCAAAAACTAAAACATCATTAAAGGGCAGACTTTTTGTGACTAAGGTTTGTTGTTCTTGAGTTGAATTAGTCGCAGGCTTTGGAATGGCAGAATAGTGATTTTTTCCACATCCTGCCAGGAATAAGAGCAGGTGAGTGAAACAGTCGATTGAATTTTAAACATGATTTTTTACTTAAAAAGCCGGAAGTCTTTAACTGATACTTGAGTAATATTTAGTTATAAAAAAAGGCTGAAAAATTCAGCCTTTATAATCATACAAATTTAACGACTGAGTCGTCGTAATGCTGAAGATGAAAACGCTTTACGGTTTTCTATGCCTCCCCAAATCATAAAGTCAGGTTCCTCATTGCTCAAACCTGTGACTAAATACCGTCCAGAATTTAGGTCATGAAGTGTTTCTGCTACCATCCAAGGAGTATCAACATCAAAAAACATTACGTTGTGCGCTTCAGACATACGCCATAGTTCATCACGACCGTCATAATGATCAATAACCGATGCACCCCAGGTATCCTCATCTATAAATAAGGTTCGCTTGGCATAAATATGACGTGCTCCGTCAGCTAGGGTTGCTTCAACTTCCCACACACGATGTAATTCATAACGTAAATTGTCAGGATTTAAATGTCCAGTTTGTACTGCATCTTCATAGCTCATGTCTGGATTCATTAGGTTATAAGAATTGTACGGGATGTACATTTCCTTTTTGCCAACTAATTTCCAGTCGTACCTATCAGGAGCACCATTGTACATATCATAATTATCTGTGGTTCTTAAACCATCGGTACCGGCTGCTGGCCCATCGTAAGACACATTGGGGGCTCTGCGCACTCTGCGCTGTCCAGAGTTATAGACCCAAGCTTTACGAGCTTCTTCTACTTGGTCAATGGTTTCATGTACCAATAATGCGGTGCCCGTTAAACGCGCAGGTGCTGTGATAACCTGCAGGTAGTAAAACAGAATATTGTTATCTTTTTCAGCATCTTTTCCACCATCAAGAAATTCAGGCCAAACCAGTTGGTCATTCATTTTTACTTCTACAAATGAACCATCTGCTTGCACAGGTATAGTCGTAAATACCCGCTTAGCCGAACCGCCACGAAAACGTGTAATATGATTCCAAATTACTTCATTCGCATTTTGTGGGACTGGGAAAGGGATAGTGGTATCAAAGTCTTTTATACCATTTCCGCTTTGCACTAGCTCTGCTGTAAGTGCATTTTTCTTGATTACCCCATAAATGTTTTCAGGGTATGCTGCCGAACGGCGCGTTGGATAAACTGGCATTTTATAGTCAGGATATTTACCAAACATAGCAATTTGCCCTGGACTTAAATTATCTTGATAAGTTGCCAGATTGGTGTTGGTAATTTCAAATAATACTTTGTCTGAAGCAAAAGGGTTGTCTGGACGACCAGGGTCCTTGCTCGGTGTAGAATTTTTACTGTTTTGTCCACCGGTCCAAGCTGGGATAGTTCCCGCAGCATTACCGACCATCTCTGCACCTATAGGTGTTAAAGATGTGCCCAGTTTTTCCGCTTCTTCCGGTGACACTTTCGCGATAGCGTTGTGAGCCGCTAGGCTCAAACAGATTAAACTTAAAGAAGTTACTAATTTTTTCATTGTTATTATCCTTTTAATACGAAATACCAAAACTTACGGCAACAAAATCTTTGTCTCTCAAAATATTATAGTCACCACCATTGAAGCTTCTAAAACTTAAAGAAGCTGTATAGGCCTGCTGGTAAGCGGCTTCGAGTGCAACACCAAAAGATTTCGCACCTTCATTGAATTGTTGGCCAGGATCTGGAGAATACCCAGAGACGTCATGTTGCCAATCGAAAGTAGGTGAAAGCGATACACCGGCAAACACATTTGTGTATTCAAGCGCGGCTCTAACACGATATCCCCATGCCGTGTCTGTTACATACCCATCATCTCTACAGTCACCTGCGACGGCGCCTGCAGCAACCAAGTTGGTACAATTTATGCCATTACCTACGTCAAAGTCTCCCACGCCAAACACGGCATTACGGCCATAGTTTTGGTTCGCATCTTCAATGCCATCTGTCATAATAACACCGGCCTCAGCGATGACGGTTAAGCGTGAAGCACCTAGCACACGGTCAAAAAACTGTAATGCAGTTATTTGAAGTTGTGTGACATCAAATTCATCCCAACCTCTGACTTGCTCACCAGGGGCGACCGCTAAAACACGGCTAGAATATTTAAAGAAAGGTTGCTCAGATAATGCCCCGTTCAAAATTTCTGGACCACTTATTTGGATTGGCGTATCAGGTTTATAAGATACTTCGCCCGACAAGGCAAAACCTGCAACATTGGTTGCAAAGCTAAGCCCGTAAAATTGTAAATCTTCTGGAAACTCAATATTGTATCCAGGGTTAATCGCATCAATAGTGTTCCTATCTACACCTGTACCTTGCAATACAGAAGCCAGAGCAAATTGTCCCTGCTGCTCTGGTGTTAATACACCAGCCGCTGCACCGGCAGCAAGAGTAGGGAAGGCTGCGTCTAGTTCAACGGCATTAGCCCAAGGTAAGAGCACGGGTAAAGCTGGATTGAAACCCCTCCAATCTCCACGAACAGCATTGATCAGCGGCAATCGAGAATGGATGTTCATATAATAAAAGCCGAATTCTGTATCATTTAACTCAGGAGAAAAATAACGAAAAGCGACACCATATTGGCCACCGTCATCAGGCTCAATGTCTGCTTCACGTTTGGCAGCAAGACCAACTGCTAAACCCGTTTGGTCATTAAATGGCCCAACTGAAACAAAATTACAGCCATCTGCTGCAAAATCAGCGCCCGAGAAATAAGTACCACAACCATCAATTTGGGTTTTTTCCCATTCATATTGATAAAAGGCTTCAATACTTAAATTCTCAGTTACACCTGCGTTAATAAAAAACATACCAACGGGAAGTAGGCCTTCTTTTAAGGTAGCGCCAGGGCGGCGTAATGCATTGACATCGAATGGACTAGATGAATTGAGTCCACCTTGAATAAAGGTACTTTCCCCCCAACTCAATACTTGACGACCTAAACGCACATCCATTGGTACGTCACCCACATCAAATGCACCATAAGCATAGGCGTCCATTAGTTGGATACCAGAAAACTCGGCAAATTCAGTAAAACCTTCATCACTTAATCGTGCACCAGGGATAAAGCCATTACCAGAGTTACCATGGGGCCTAGCCCCATTTGCTAGCTCAAAATCATGCCAATATCTAACCCGAGCAAAAACACCAAAATCACCCTTGGATAAATTAAAGTCATGTGAGCCTTTTATAATTTGTGAAAAAGCATCACCTTTTCCAAAGTTAAGGTTGCCATCGTCCGTAGTGGCTGTATTACCAGTGCCTCCATTCGTTGTGCCTATTAAGTAAGAATCTGCATCTTGAATACGCCAGCTTGATCCTAGTGAAAGTTGTGATGTAATTTGAAGACTGATATCGTCATCTTTTCCAAAATAAAACTCAGCGGCAACCACAGTATTAGCAAACATTGCTGTGGTTATGGCGGCTGGGATTAATTTTTTAGTGTGCGTCTTAGTAGACATGATAATTCCCATGTTAAATTGGCGTTAAATTAGCATTAATTAAAAGATCAAAAATTTATTATTTTACAAAAAAATCACGATAATATTACAAATAAAAACACTAAAAATACCAACTGTTTGTGCCAATTCATTATCATATGGTGCAATATGTACTCTATCATTTAATAAAGGGAAGTTTCTTATAGGATGACAGATTATTTTTCAGTGCTTAGTGGTTTGCTAATACCCATAAAGCGAGCAATGGATGAATGGGAGATTGATTTTGAATCTGCATTGTCTGATTGTGGTATTAAAACTTCAGATTTTCGGGACCAAGAGTCCAGACTTTCAGCTGAAATAGTGGCCAAATTAATTGAGCACTGCAATTACTTAAAAGCACGTCATGATTTTGCCATTACTGTTGCTGAAAACTATCATCTAGGTACCTTCCATACGTTAGGTTACACGATGATGACGTCACACAATTTATATGATGCGTTCAAACGTATCGCTCAATATAAAAAAATCGTGTCTAATACTTGTACGTTTAGGGTAGAAGAACATGCTGGTGTGTGTCAATTAGTACTCAGTCCTTATTTGTATGAGTCTACCAACAACCATTTTATGACGTAATTCCATCATTACGTTCATCGCGACTTTAATACAATTTGCCAGAGTATCTTCTAATCAAAACTTCAGACCCTTGGAAGTTAATGTTAATTGGTCAAATACCGAGCAAAACTGTCAGTTCGTTAATGATTTCTTTGTTTGCCCGGTGAATTTTGGGAAAGAAGAAATTTCTTTCATTTGTCAAACGGATATTTTAAAACAACCTTTGCTTGGGGGTAATCCATTACTCACCCAATCTCACGAAAAAATGTTGGATGATTATTTATTTAGATTAGATAAGAATGACGTTGTTCAATTAATCAAAAATAATATTTATGAGATATTGCCATCAGGTATCCCATCAAAAACCGATATTGCCAAACAGATTGGTATGAGTTTGCGCAACCTGCAAAGAAAACTCATTCAACAAGATTCCTGTTATCGGGATTTATTAGAAGAAATTAGAAAAAAGCTGGCATTGGAATACATTACACAAGCACACCTGTCCTTAAGTGAAGTGGGTTACTTAGTAGGTTTTGCCAATATTGGTAATTTTAACCGAGCTTTCAAACGTTGGACCAATTGTGCGCCTGGTGAATACCGTAGAGATAAACATTTGGCATAAATTAAATTAACTTTTATCATTAATTAGTTATAATTTTGTTAAATTAACAATCACTGTGATTTTTGTTCTATATATCAAACTACTTTCAGATAACTCATCCCCCAAAAGGCTACCTAATGACCGAAGCATCGATAAAAACTGACTTAAATCAAATATTAGATACTCTCAAAACCTCTTTTAAAAGTATGCCTTTCCCTGATATCCATCAAAGACGACAAGATTTAAAAACACTAAAGTCATTATTACTTGAAAATCAAGACGCATTCATAGCCGCGATGCACAAGGATTTTGGTAACCGTTCGAGTGATGATTCAAAGATTGGCGACATCCTCACTACTGTTCAAGGGCTAAACTATACTCTTGACCACTTGAAGAAATGGATGAAGCCCAGCAAACGTCATTTAAGTATGTTAATGCAGCCAGCATCAGCAAGAGTAGAATTTCAGCCATTGGGTGTGGTGGGTATAATCGTGCCATGGAATTATCCGGTGTTTTTGGGTCTAGGGCCTCTCACTACTGCCTTGGCTGCAGGTAATAAAGCCATGATTAAAATGTCTGAGTACACACCTAATACAGGTAGTTTACTCAAACAGTTAGTAGACAAATATTTTGAACCTAACAAGATAAGTATCATAGAAGGTGACGCAAGTGTCGCCGCAGCGTTTTCTTCGTTAGCTTTTGACCATCTATTTTTTACTGGCTCAACTCATGTAGGAAAGTTGGTGATGCGCGCTGCCGCCGAGAATTTAGTCCCTGTTACCCTAGAGCTAGGGGGTAAATCTCCCGCTATCATCGCTGATGATATGGACATAAATACTGCAGTCGAGAGGTTTATCTTGGGTAAAACCCTAAACTCGGGTCAAACCTGTGTTGCACCCGATTACATTCTTTGTCCAAAAGGGAAAACCAAAAAGTTGATTGATGCAATTCAAACTAGATTTGAGAGTATGTATCCCTCGGTTAAAAATAATAAAGATTACACTAGCATTTTAAATGACGCACAACACACCCGATTACAAGGACTGATTGATGACGCAGCAAAAAAAGGAGCGGTCATTACTCAGTTAAGTAGTGACACCGGCTGTGCTAAAACCAGACAAATGCCACTGACCTTATTACACGGTGTAAACGACGACATGAAGGTGATGCAGCAAGAAATTTTTGGTCCTTTGCTGCCCATTCTTGAATATGACGATATAGATCAGGCGATTAATTATATAAATAACAGTGAAAGGCCACTGGCTTTATATATATACAGTTTTAATAAAACTTTTCAAAACAAAATATTAAAAAACACCCATTCTGGAGGTGTCTGTATTAATGACGCCGCTTTTCATGTAGCTGCCGAAGACTTACCTTTTGGAGGCGTAGGCTCATCTGGTATGGGCAGCTATCATGGCAGCGAAGGTTTTAGGACATTTTCTCATGCCAAATCAATTTTGTCTCGGGGCCGCATAAACTTTGGTACTGTGTTGTTTCCTCCATTTGGCACCGCCATACACAACCTTATATATAAACTTTACATTCGTTAGTGACTAATTGAGGGCAAAATAATGATCCAAACACAAATCAATCTTAAGTTTAACCATATTGCTGATCTTATTGAAAACAGTTTACTGAAGTATGCCCATAAGCCTGCATTTTCATGTCTAGGCCAGACATTGACCTTTGCCCAAATCGATGCAAAATCACGTGCTCTAGCTTGTTGGCTGCAGAACCAAGAAAGCTTATCGCCGGGTGATCGTATTGTGATCCAATTGCCTAATCTTATTCAATATCCGATTGCTGCATATGCTGCGCTTCGAGCAGGATTAGTGGTTGTTAACACTAATCCTTTATACACACCCAGAGAAATGCAACATCAATTCAAAGATTCTGGTGCTAAAGCGATTATTTTATTGACTGATTTAGTACCTAAACTAACTGAAATTAAAGCGCAAACCGACATCGAGCTGATTATTACTACAGGCGCTGCTGACTTATTAACAGGCGATATAGATGCGCCGAGTGGTTGTGTGAGTCTCAGCCAAATATTATCTGAATACGAGGATGCAGTTTTAGCCCCTAGAGCTCCCAACAATTTAGACGACAATACGGTTCTACAATATACAGGCGGTACCACTGGCGTTTCAAAGGGTGCCTGCTTAACTCACGGCAGCTTAATGGCTAATGCGGAACAGTCAAGACTGCGCCTTGTGGATGGTTGTACTGAAGGACAAGAAATTTTTGTCTGCCCCTTACCCTTGTATCATATCTATGCATTCAGCGTAAATATGCTGGTATTTGCCACTAATGGTAATCTTAATATACTTATTCCTGATCCAAGAAATATAGATGCTTTTGTACAGGCTATTAAACCTTTTAAATTTACTGGCATATCGGGTATCAACACTCTATTTGTTGGTTTGTGCATGCATTGTGAGTTTAAAAAATTAGATTTTTCTGAATTAAAATTAACCATTTCCGGTGGATCAGCCCTGACAACATCAGCAGTTGATATTTGGAAAGCAACCACAGGCTGTTCTATTTCAGAAGGTTATGGCTTATCTGAAACCTCGCCGGTTGTTTGTTTGAATCAACCAGGAAAAGAACGTCTAGGTACAGTCGGTACGCCATTAGAAGGTACTGAAATTCAACTTTGGGATGAAGATGACAAAATTGTTGAAGAAGGCCAAATTGTTGTCAGAGGTCCACAAGTAATGGCAGGTTATTGGAATATGCCGGAAGAAACGGCAAAGGTAATAACCAAAGAAGGCTTTTTTAAAACGGGTGATGTGGGTAAACGATTAGATGATGGCACTATTAAAATAGTCGACCGTTTAAAAGATATGATAATTGTATCGGGTTTTAATGTTTATCCAAATGAAATTGAAGATGTGTTAACACAACATGATTTAATATTAGAAGCGGCAGTTATTGGTGAACCAGACGACAAAACAGGCGAAAAAGTATGTGCCTTCATTACCGTGACCTCCCAAATATCAGAACGTGACGTTATTGAACATTGTAAAGTGTTGTTAACCCCTTACAAAGTACCGAAAAAAATAGTATTGATGCAAGAACTACCTAAATCAACAGTCGGAAAGTTATTGCGAAGAGAACTTCGTAAATAAACGATTCTTGAATTTATGTTCCTTGTAAAAAGAAGGTATTTACCTTCTTTTTTACCGCTAAGTTTTAATTAAGTGGTTAATAATGAGCAGAAATGATCATATCAGGCGCTTTTTCGCCGATCATTATTGTTGGCGAATAGGAATTTCCGCTTACTAAGTAAGGCATGATGGAAGCATCTACTACTCTCAGTCTTTGCTCACCATAAACGCCAAGCTGAGGATTAACAAAAGCAAGGTTATCTTTTACTGTTTCCATCTTACTGGTTCCTACCGGATGATATTGAGTGTCAGCAGGGTTGCGTATACCCTGTTTTAATTGTTGTACATTCTATTTTTTCGTAGCATATTTATGGGAATATCGCCGAAAGCAACATCGTCTAAAGCTGTTTGCATTTTTTGTGCGCCGGCAATAATAGCTAGCATATCTTTTTCGTCACCGAAGAAATTAGGATAGTTCAGTAAGCTATCATCTGGATCAGTACTATCCCATTTCACTTCCCCCCGGCTTTCAGGACGACAAAACGTTATATGACGGCTGTGTCCGTGGCCTAATTTCACTTTTCGTACATGGTCATCAACAATTTCTGGAACAAATACGAACTGAGCGTCGGGCGCACTCAATCCCTCTTTAGTATGGAAAAAAACATCTGATTTAGCCAAAGTACTGGTGATTTTGCCCATGAACAAGGTGATCATTGCAAATTTTGTCAACGCCTGCCAAATAATGATAATACCTTTTTACAGCCTCAAAAATGTATTACATATTAAGGCCTCAACTCTGAAAAGGTGATGATCGACAAGTTTTCGGTCTTCATCAAACTAAAAAGTTTTTATGAAGGAACATTAATATGTTTTTAATAAAAAGTATTACCTTAGAGGTATATGTAATTAACAATAAAAAATGCAGTAAAAGGCATTATCACTATCAATTTAATTTAATATCCCTTTTCTTTTTAGTACTCAAAAAAATAAAACTGTAAACGCCTTCGATTTGGGGATCGCCTGCAGTTTAATGACAAGACAAGTTGGTGGCTGTCCTTCAGAGAAAGATAAAATTATTATTTCAGTTTGATATTTTTACTCATGGCATATTGTCCCATCTTTCAGTTGAATCGTTTTTCCTTAATAACTAATAAAAAGTAGTAAAAATACCTATTTACTGCACCAATTAATTCTCTAAAGTAGAAACATGAAGCTGTTATTTATAATGTTTAATCAGAGCACTTATAAATGGGGGGGAGACTAAAGAATGAGTCTAGTAAAAAATAAAATACTTGTAGCTAAAAATGAGCCAGATTTATTGGCGATCTTAGATGTTACGTTATCAACCCATTTTGATGTTCTTTTGGCTGAAAATGAGGTGAAGGTAAGAAAGTTAATTGAAACCCATGGTTTTCTATTCCTAGTTTTAGACATTCATTTACCAGATATGAGTGGCATAGAATTATGTCAGTGCATAGTCGCCTTATCTAAAGCAGTCAAACTCGATATTGCAGTTGTTACGGGTGATAACAATCAAAGCACTATTATCAAAGCTTATTATCTGAACATTGAAGATCATATAATAAAATCGATCTATTCATTATTGTTTTTCCAGCACATGCAGCGATTGGACAGAGAATTTTTAGGTATTTTCAATCTAGAAAATCAACGAAAGAAATTTAATGATAACGCACAAACATCAATGCAAAAAACTTCAGGATATAACGTCACATTGGAACTCATATCACCCTTAAATATATTTGGCGATAGTCAGTTTTTGGCCAGAGAATGGGTGAAATATTTAGAGTTAAAAAGTTACTTTTCAGCAGTGCATTTTCCTTCAGATCAAGAGACGGTGAGCTTTGGTAGTGACTCCCTTAAATGTTCAGAAATCGAATTAAAAACATGTATTCTTTAAATCCTAATGCTTATGGCGTTTTAGTTGGCATCGCAGCCAAAATTGTAGTGGCTTTTAATAACCGCTTTATTAGTCTAAGCAATGAATTAAGCATATCTCGAAGTACCGAAACACTCTCTGATATTATCAAATTGGTAGGTGCGAGCATTCTCGCAATGGAGCTAGAAAATAGCCATATTATTAAAGTTGTTATTAAACAGATTAATGCAAGCTTCCACTTATTAAAATTAGATGATGTTCAAGAAAATAATTTTGTTCGTTTAATTGAAAATTAACTATTAAAGAAAGATGTGTGTGTGGGGGGGATTTTTTACCGTTCGAGATGCTTTGGACAATTGTTTAGTTACCATAAGAAATAGTCAAAAAACAAATACCCCAGCAAATGTGCCAATACAAGCAGACTATCAAGATGTTGAGCTATTTAAAGACTGAATGTGAACAAATAAAGACAATTGGTTGGTCTGTAAACTGAATTAATATAGGAATTCATTTCATGATTGAAAAAAGTTCACTTCAAATAATGACCCATGAGTTGTCAAACAAGTTAATGATCTTAGAAGGCTATATTACCTTGATGCAACTAGATGGAAAACACATCAATACCGGCACAATACAAATATTAGCAGAGACTTTGCGTAGTGCGACAGAAACACTCAGTAATTTCAAATCGAGTGAGGCACATGGATTTGTTAGTCTCGGCAATAAGAAATAACGAATAAAATAGGAATGCTCTTAAGCATATGTGCGAATGTTTGTTGCATACATATTAGCTACCCACTCTATCATTATTGTAAGGTTTTAAATGAACGTTAAAAGTGTATACATGTTAGAAGATGATTATTTGTTAGTTGAAATTTTTGTAGATTATTTGGCCGTTTTAGGTATCAAAACTAATAAAGCATATTCTTGGACCCAAGTTGATATTGACGTTTTAAAGGCATCAGATTTAATAATATTGGATTTATCCTTACCGGACTTTGATGGGCTGGATATTTTAGAGTTTTTAGCAGCTGAAAAAGTCAAAATACCTATAATATTATGTACTGGTCAAGATGATAATGTAGCAAATGCGGCGGTAGATTTACTGAAATCACAGGGCTTAACTTTCGCGGGCAAGTTGATAAAGCCCTTTGGGCTGATGCAAGTAGAAGAATTATTACAAAAAATCAACAACGAAAAATTGTTAGAAAAGTTAGAAACTTTAGAAACCGAAGACAATTCAATTACAATAGACTCCGCTTTAAATAAAGCAGCGTTATTGGAAGCCATTGAGAGTAAATATTTTAGCTTGCGTTATCAACCCCAAGTATACAGTCAAACTGGCAAGTTATATGGAGTTGAATGCCTAGCTCGATTAACTTTACCTAATCAGAAGGGGATTTCACCCGATGTCTTTATTCCTGCACTAACTGAGTTTGAGGTGATGGAAGATTTTACTCTCTATATAATTGAGTTAGGCCTGTCTCAACTTGAAACGATTGCCCTACCTAAAAACCTTAAGATAGCCTTTAATATTTGTGCACAGACCATTAATAGTGAATTTTTGACTAAATTATTCCAGTGTTGCGAAGGTTATCGTTTTCCAATCAATAATATTGTTCTGGAGATAACGGAAACAGAGAAATTGGAAGTCAGTCAAAATAAAAAAAAACTGCTTACCAAATTAAGGCTAAAAGGGTTTGTGTTATCTCTGGATGACTTTGGTACAGGGTATTCCACAATTCAAGAGATTGACTCTATACCCTTCAACCAAATTAAAATTGACAAAATATTTGTACAATCCATGAAAGATAAAAAAACCTCCGATGCAATAGTATCAAGCACAATTGAGTTAGCTAACAAGCTTAATTTAACCGTTATTGCTGAAGGTGTAGAAACAAGCTATCAAGCTGAAAAAATTGCAAGTCTTGATTGTAAAATATCTCAAGGCTATTTTTATGCGCGTCCCTTATCTCTTAGCAGCCTTGCCGACTTTACATTGCTTAATAATGCTTACCATTAGGTATTTTTACTCATAACCATATCGTTACGAAGGTTAAACATGGTGTGTGCAATTAACTAATATTATTAGGTTTGGTTAATCATTTTCAACGTTTAATCATCTTGTCCTGAAATTTTAAGTTGTTATTAAACTCTCAAAACTACTTTGCATTATTTTGTTAAGTTCATGTCTGGTTATTTACGTTATTAAAAATTAATAAGGAGACCATTGTTTTCGATTTAGATTGAGCAAGGTCCGCTATTGGTATCTAAGATAAAAGACGTTCTCTTGGATTTCATAAAGAAGCATTACAAATGGGCAACATTTTTTAAGCGCTTTTCGTGTCAATCAGCTTGATTAGGTATTAATTTGAACAGAAAAATTGAATGTTCCAATACGGGTTAAATATGTTTAACTTAATACTGTTTAGTTTACACCTCAAGTGTTAATAATTAGGTATGATATTAGTAATAAAGGAACCGAGGTATCAAGGATACTCAGCTCGCTAAAAACATTATTCTTTGAACGTCCAAGTAGAGTGGCTTAAAGAGAAGTATAAAATATCTTTAAGGTATAAAAAATGAGAAACACCGCTTTATATGTTCTAACCGTACTAATCTGGGGTTCTACATGGCTTGCAATTGAATTTCAGTTAGGTGTTGTGGCACCTGAAGTATCGTTAGTGTACCGTTTCTCAATTGCTGCATTATTTATGTGGGCATACTGCTTAATTAAGAAGTTATCCATGCAATTTAGTACTAAAAATCATATCTTTTTTATGATTTTAGCCTGTTGTAACTTTGGTTTTAACTATTTGATTTTGTATTGGGCACAAGAATACTTAACCTCAGCTATGACTTCCATCGCGTTCTCTACATTACTTGTAATGAACATTATCAATACTCGAATTTTTTTTGGCAGATCTATCGCTCCACGTATTTTTATTGGCGCAACTTTAGGCTTAGCAGGTATTGTAGGGCTGTTTTGGCAAGATGTTAAAACCCTAGACTTTGCCAGTGAAGCGATCATTGGTTTAGGGTTGTCATTAGGTGGCACCTTTGTGGCCTCACTAGGTAATATGACCAGTGTTCGAAACTCAATAAACAATATTGGCATTATGCAGGGCAATGCATGGGGCATGTTATATGGTAGCCTATTCTTGTTCATTTTTACTTTGTTTAGGGGGTCTGAATTTAGTTTAGATACTAGACTTCCCTATATTGCATCACTGTTGTATCTCAGCATATTTGGTACAGTCATCGCTTTTGCATGTTATTTTGTATTGCTAAAAGATATAGGCCCTGAAAAAGCTAGTTACTCTGTGGTGTTGTTTCCAGTGGTCGCTGTGACTTTGAGTATGATGTTTGAAGGGTTTGTTTGGCAGACTAGCACTGTGATTGGTTTTGTTTTGGTACTTACAGGTAATATTATAGTGCTAACCCCGATCAATAAAATAAAGATGTTGATGGGTCTTGGTAAACCTTTAGGTCAAGAAGCCGGTTAATAACGGTTAGCGGTTTATGTTGATAAACGTTGGTGTCAATATAGCAAAGTGAATTTTTTCATATTGGCACTTAACTAATGCATTTTTCGTTGCAGTGATAACATCTTTATTTAGCTTTTGACCATCGATATCGATTACCTTAGCTTTACCAGACAAAACGTCAAAACCGTCACCGCCTTTTATTTCAGATGGCGCGCGTGTTATAGACATACCTGCAGATACTTCTGGGCAAAAAGATATAATATTATGAGCGGCGACTAACTTTTCAAATTCCCTATTAATGACCTTTAGATCACTGGCGTTATATCTTACTTTGCAACCAAGCAAACAGGTGCTGATTAGGGTTTTAGTTATAAGTATATTCTCTTTTGGTCGTCATTGCATAGCATGACAATTAAAGTTGTTGTGCGAGTTTATCTAATGCCTCACCAGTAACACGATTAACTGTCCACTCGTCCATAGGCTTTGCACCTAAAGATTGATAGAAATCGATGGCAGGTTTGTTCCAGTCCAATACCCACCATTGTAAACGACCGTATTTTAGTTCTAGGGCAAGAGATGCTAAATAACCTAATAATATTTTACCTAACCCTTTACCGCGCATATTGGGTTGCACGTATAAATCTTCTAAATAAATACCGGGGCGACCAAGAAATGTCGAGAAATTATGAAAATACAATGCAAATGAAACTGCGACACCATTATATTCACCAATTATTACCTTGGCGTGGGGAATATCGCCAAACAGGCTTTCTTTTAATGTAGCTTCGTCAGCAACAACTTCATGTAATAGTTTTTCATAATCTGCCAACTCTCGAATAAATCTAAGAATAAGTGCTGTGTCTTCGATGGTGGCTGAACGAATAGTAAAATTAGGATCGCGGGTTTGAGTCGTCATTTTACTCACTATCTTTTATTTGTTTTTTATTCCAACAGGCGACACAAAATATCATTAAAGACAAACACCATGCTGGCCAATCACCATACGAACGGTATGGAGTGTGTCCCTTCACTTGTTGGATGACATCACTCAGAACAGCGGCTTCGAACTGAGGTAACCTGCTTTGAATTTGCCCTTGGTGATCGATAAAAGCGGTGATGCCGTTATTGGTGGCACGTAATACGGGTAAACCGAACTCCTTGGCCCGTGCCTGAGCTATTTCTAAATGCTGAGCTGGGCCGTGAGAGCCGCCAAACCAAGCATCATTACTAACGGTGATAATAAAGTCAGTGTTGTAATATAGGTTGGAAGATATCTGTCTGGGAAAAGCGATCTCGAAACAAATAGCTGGGGCAAAGTGATAACCTTTTGCCTCTAAATTAGATTGTTGATAGTCACCACGACTAAAAGATGACATAGGTAAATCAAATATGGGTGCTAAACCACGTATCCAGTCTTCTAATGGAATAAATTCGCCTATGGGTAGTAAGTGGTGCTTAGCAAAACGGTTAGCATGAAAATAACGGTAGTGACCACGGCCCTCATTGCCCTCATTTTTATCATCTTGATACCTTTGCCCTAAACCAATTAAGTTGTTGTAGGCTTCGCGTGTTTCAAAGTTGTAGTTAGCAATGCCTGTGATCAGCCCTGTGTTTGTTTGTGCGGCTAAGTTATCCATTTCCCTGATGAAATCTGTGGCAACGGGTTCAAGTTTAGGGATAGCGGCTTCTGGCCAAATGATCACGTCATTATTCCAATGATCAGCTGTCATGTTTCTGTATTTGTCCATGGTTGGCTGATCTTGTTCTGGTGTCCAACGCAGGTCTTGTTCTATATTGCCTTGGACCATAGCAATATGCACACTTTTGCCTGTTGGTTTTGACCATTGGTATTGATTTAATGCTGACCCTGATACAAACAACACTATGACAACAATACTGCTTGGTAACCATTTTTTATCAGTTATCCAGATAGCCAGTGCAGCACTGATTAGAACAATTAGACCCGAAACCCCAAACTCTCCTAATACAGGGAACCAACCAGCAAGGGGGCCTTGTATTTGGCTATAGCCTAAAGAAAGCCAAGGAAAACCCGTTAAGAACCAACTTCTCAACCACTCAATGAGCAACCAAATAAAGGGCAGGGCCATAGGCCAAAACTTATGGGTAAAGTATTTAGTGACGAGATAGCAGCTTAGGGCAGGGAATAAAGCCAAATATGCGCTTAGTAGCAACATCAACGTTATGGATCCAATCAGTGGGACACCACCAAAGTCAGCAATGCTTACATGCACCCAACTCACACCTGCACCGAACCAGCCTAAGCCATAGGCAAGACCCATTTTAAAACCTTGTTTGGGCAATGAGTTGCTTAGTAAGTAAATAAAGCTAGTTAGGCTAATAAAGGTAACAAACCAAAATGAAAACGGCGCATAGGCCAAGGTCAATATTGCACCAGATAAACAGGCTAAAATTAGTTTTAGAGTGAACGACATGTCGTTTACTCTTTGTGTGATGCTAAGGTTTTGTTTAAGGCTCAGGGCTATTCTTCCGTTTCTGGTAAGGTAACTTTTAACTGCAATAAGCGCCTTTTATCTGAGTTGGTCACTTTAAATTTAATATCATCAATGATGACCTTTTCATCGCGCTCTGGCATATGCCCAAAAGCCTTCAAAACAATACCACCTATGGTGTCGGCCTCTTCTTCATTAAATTTGGTCTCGAAAAACTTATTGAAATCTTCTAATGATGTGAGCGCTTTGACCGAATAAGTATTTTTATTAAGAGGGCGGATACCATCATTTTCATTTTCCTCAACATCATGTTCGTCTTCTATCTCACCCACTATTAGTTCGAGAATATCTTCAATAGTGACCAATCCTGAAACACCACCATATTCATCTACAACTATGGCCATATGATAGCGTTTTTGCTGGAATTCTTTGAGCAACACATCTACGCGTTTACTTTCCGGTACAATTACAGCCGGGCGAAGAATATTTTTGAGTTCAAATCTTTTGCCAGGGATGAAGGCATACTCAAGTAGATCTTTAGCTAACAAAATCCCTTCAATATGGTCTTTGTCTTCGTTAATGACAGGAAATCGAGAGTGGGAAGAGTCAAGAAGAATAGGTAAAAATTCTTCTACATTTTGTTCAATATCAATGGTGCGCATTTGTGCTCTTGGGATCATTATCTCCCTAACACGCATCTCGCTGACTTCCATCACTCCTTCAATCATTTCCTTGGTTTCAGAGTTAATAACTTTTCGCTGCTCAGCGTCTGTGATGACTTCGAACAACTCTTCTTTATTTTTCGGCTCTCCCGTGAAGGACTGGACTATTTTCTCAATCCAGCCTTTATTGTTAGAACCGTTACTAGATGGGGGGGTATCTTCGCTCATGATCTCGTTATTTAGGTTAAGTTAAATAAAGTTTTTGGCTTTATGAATTATTCAGACTGCATCATTAATGATCTTGATAGGGGTCGTCAATGGATAAATTTTGTAATATAGCGATTTCAATGCCCTCCATCTCTTCTGCCTCTTGCTCTTCTATGTGATCATAGCCAAGTAAATGTAAGGTGCCGTGGATTAACATATGTGCCCAGTGGTGACTTAGAGGCTTATTTTGTTGTTTTGATTCCTGTGAAACAACCTGAACGCAAATGACAATGTCGCCTAAAAAATTAGATATTGATTTATATATCTGGACCTCATCAGGTAGATTTAGTTCAGGCATCTCAAAAGGAAAGGACAACACGTTAGTTGATGTGTCTTTGCCTCGATATTGTCGATTAAGCTGTTGAATTTCTGCATCATCAACAATTCGTACTGTAATTTCTTTTTTATCAAGCTGCTGATGAGACAACAAAGTGTCAAGCCATAATTGAATATCCTCAAGTTTGGGAATATCAGCGTGCTTAGTGGCGAGTTGTAAATCTAGAATTGCATTCAAAGCTGGTTCACTTGTTGGTATTTTCATCCTTTTCAGCAGCTGCATTTTCGGCAACGGCATTTTTGGCAGCGGCATCACTGACAAGGATTTCTTGTTGGATCTTTTTTTCGAGTCTTTCTTTTTCTTGTTTACCTTCATATTCTTCGTAAGCCATCACGATACGTCCTACAACTGGATGACGAACAACATCATTGGCAGTAAAGAAGTTAAATGAAATGTCATTGACATTTTTTAATACCTCTATGCTGTGGCGCAAACCAGAACGTACTCCACGGGGTAAATCTACTTGGGTAATATCTCCTGTAATCACAGCCTGAGAATTAAAACCTATTCGGGTTAAAAACATCTTCATTTGTTCTACTGTTGTGTTCTGTCCTTCATCCAGAATAATAAATGCATCGTTTAAAGTACGACCACGCATGTAAGCTAAAGGCGCGACTTCAATTACACTGCGTTCTATTAACTTTTCAACTTTTTCAAAGCCAAGCATTTCAAACAAGGCGTCATATAGAGGGCGTAGATAAGGGTCAACTTTTTGGGATAAGTCACCAGGTAAAAAGCCTAATTTTTCACCGGCTTCTACCGCAGGGCGAGTCAACAATATACGGCGCACGTCTTGACGCTCCAACGCTTCAACCGCACATGCAACAGCTAAATACGTCTTACCTGTACCAGCAGGACCCACACCAAAACTAATATCGTGATTAATGATATTACTCACATATTGTGATTGGTTAAGGTTACGCGGCTTTATTACTCCACGTTTAGTTTTAATATGGATTTCTTTACCATATTGGTCTGCATCGGATCTTTCCAAACATTTAGCTTCTTGAATAGCTAAATGAACTGTATTTGGCTCAATATCTGGGACTTCGCCACGAACAGGCTGAGTTTCCATGTACAAAAGTTTGAGTAGCTCTGCTGCACCGCTAGATTGTTGCGATGCTCCCATCACTTTAAATTCGTTATTACGGTAGGTGATCTCTACGCCCAAGCGGCGTTCAATTTGTTTGATATTGTCATCTAGTGGCCCACACAAACTGGATAAACGTTTGTTATCTGACGGCTCTAATACAATTTCACTGCTTACAATATTGTTCAAATGTGTAGCCTTTACTCTGTTAGTTTTGTAGAGGTATATTGTTATTGAATGGAGGCAACGTGGCCTACACCCAAGTCATCGACTTTATTAGGATTCTTGGACATAATAATCTGAGGTGCTAATTGGTTACGTAAATCCATCTGATCTTCGGTTCTTATCACATGACCTCTCAGTGAGTTTGCGAAAACATCGGTAATTTTCACATCAACAAAATTGCCAATCATTTTGGGTGAACCTTCAAAGTTCACTACGCGATTATTTTCAGTACGTCCGGATAACTCCATAGGATTTTTCTTCGATGGACCCTCCACCAAAACACGTTGCTCCGTGTCTACCATGTTACGGGCAATACGCAATGCTTGTTGAGTTATACGTTGTTGCAACAAACTTAGGCGTTGCTTTTTTGTCTCTTCAGTTACATCGTCGGGCAAGTCAGCTGCAGGCGTGCCAGGGCGGGCACTATAAATAAAACTAAAACTTAAATCGAAGCCCACGGCTTGGATTAAGTCCATAGTAGCTTCAAAATCAGTGTTGGTTTCGCCAGGAAAACCAATAATAAAATCAGACGACATACTTAAGTTAGGACGGATCTTTTTTAGCCTTCTAATCTTAGATTTATACTCAATTGCAGTATGGCCTCGTTTCATCAAGTTTAAAATACGATCAGCTCCAGACTGCACTGGTAAATGTAAATGGTCAACCAGCTCAGGAATGTTTGCGTAAGCATCGATAATATCATCAGTAAACTCGACCGGATGTGATGTAGTATAACGAATTCGATCAATTCCATTAATAGACGCAACTAATTCTAATAATTCAGCAAAAGTGCAGATACTGCCGTCGTAGTTTGGGCCGCGAAATGCATTTACATTTTGGCCTAACATATTAACTTCGCGAACACCTTGTTCAGCCAATTGCGCGATCTCTAATAATACGTCATCTACAGGGCGACTGACTTCTTCACCACGCGTATATGGCACGACACAAAAACTACAGTATTTTGAACATCCTTCCATAATAGATACAAATGCACTTGGGCCATCAGCTTTCGGTTCGGGTAGGCGGTCAAATTTTTCAATTTCTGGAAAACTGATATCAATAACTGATTTGCTACCACCTTTAATTTGATTAATCATTTCTGGCAAGCGATGCAGAGTTTGAGGGCCAAACACAAGATCAACGAATGGTGCGCGTTTACGGATGGTTTTACCTTCTTGTGATGCCACGCATCCACCCACACCAATGATAAGGCCTGGTTTATCTTTTTTCAGATTTTTCCAGCGGCCTAACTGATGAAATACTTTTTCTTGGGCTTTCTCACGAATTGAACAAGTATTGAGTAATATGATATCAGCATCTTCAGCCGTGTCTGTGGTTTGATAACCATGAGTTGCATCCAGCAGATCAGCCATTTTCTCCGAGTCATACTCGTTCATTTGGCATCCCCAGGTTTTAATAAATAACTTTTTTGTCATAGCGGGTTGTACTTACCTTTTGCAATCATTTTGATCAGCAACTGGACAGACTTTGAGTCTTATTCGAGCTACTAAAATCGATTTATGGATTTTACGGGTTATTTGAACTGATCGCCACTTTTACACGAAATATATACCTTTTCCACCTTAACGTGCCGACTTCAAAGAGATCTTTAAGCAGTATAGTTTTCACTTTATGACGAGGTATCTTAGGTGATGAGGTTTTTTGTCGACGCCTTGAGTTTAAAAGTTAAGCTAAGTCAATATACTCGACACCTGTCTATGCCCTTGACATAAAACCATTTAAAATTCTCGATGGGTAAAGATTGGGTACTTGAGTTTTTTGTTGTGCCAATTTAGTCATTGCCGGGTCTTATATTGAGCGCCCTAGTTGTGCTGAAACCGAGATTTTATAGGCTTATGGGTATAAGCCAGACAGACGCCCAGTAAACAGTAAACAGTGAATAATTGAATGTTAGTCAATGTGACGAATATTATTTGTTACTGCTGCATTTCAGATACCCACAAATCCCTTAGCTTGGTATGATGTTAGTAAGACAAACTTTAAGTATTAAGACCTATATAATGCAAACAATGCAAAACTTACAGACACTCTCGATTGGTAATATCGAGGTGGCTAATGACAAACCTTTTGTGCTTTTTGGTGGCATGAACGTGCTTGAATCTCGTGATATGGCGATGCGTGTTGCCGAACATTACAAGGAGGTGACTCAGAAACTGGGTATTCCTTATGTATTTAAAGCATCGTTTGATAAAGCTAATCGTTCTTCTGTTAATTCTTATCGTGGCCCAGGAATGGAACAAGGACTAAAAATATTTGAAGAGATAAAAAAAACATTTGATGTACCTCTGATAACCGATATACACGAAACCCACCAAGCTGCACCTGTATCTGAAGTGGTCGATGTGATCCAGTTGCCCGCATTTTTAGCTCGCCAAACTGATTTGGTGGTAGCGATGGCAAAAACAGGCGCAATTATTAATGTGAAAAAACCTCAGTTTTTGGCTGCTCATGAAATGTGTCATATCATCAATAAATTTGGTGAGGCAGGTAACAACAAAATTATCTTGTGTGAAAGAGGCTCTTGTTACGGTTATAACAACTTAGTGGTAGATATGTTGGCCATGGACGAGATGAAAGCATATGCACCGGTTATTTTTGATGCGACTCATGCTTTACAAAAACCCGGTGGGCGAACCGATTCAGCCGATGGTCGCCGTGCTCAAGCAGCACAACTTACCAGAAGTGGCATGGCTTTAGGTATCGCAGGGCTGTTTATCGAGGCTCATCCTAATCCTAATCAGGCTAAATGTGATGGACCTTGCGCTTTGGCTTTGGATAAATTAGAACCCTATTTACTACAAATGAAAGCATTGGATGAGTTAGTTAAAGGATTTGCACCCCTTGATACAAGTGCTAACTGATAAATGAATATCGGTAGATGATGTTGTAAGTTTTGCTGTGCTAGCATGTTTTGGGCTGTTTACGGCTCACTTAGCACAGTGTGCCCCGCACAGGGTGCCTCGCACAGCGATAACTTACTAATAGGTGTAACGAGCAGATAAAACGTAAATAAGCTATTCTGCGATGACGACTTCGAACTCTGGCAATGTCTCATTTACGTTTTTTATTAGTCCGTTTGTCTGTGATTGAGCTGTCTCCATATTAAGTTTTTTGACAAGATCAGTTTGAATAGCAGGAGCTTGAACGTTTGCTAGCATCACAATGATGTTGTTAGCTATTTCAGTTTCGATATTTATTCCAATTGTACTTTCAAATTGAACTGTAGAACGGATAAAACCAAGTTTTGCCGATGCGGATTGTGTAAAAACTACTGAGGCTAAAATAGCCATTAGTGTATAAGTTGTTCTCATTTTGTTAACCTTTGTTTAGTAATGTAAAATAATAAGTGTTATTTTGTTTATAAAATCTGCCTTGAGATTGTTATTTGTTGTTTTAAAACAATAAATATATATAACGAGCAGGATTGTATACTTATGCTCAAACCTAATAAAATGACATTTTGTGCGCTTGTAGATTAGAAAAACTAATGCTTTAATGGTGGTCGACATACAACTAGTTGATTGCTTACCTATGAACCGCAGATTACCTCCTCTGAACTCTCTTAAAGCCTTCGAAGTGGCTGCTAGGCACCTAAGCTTTACTCGCGCCGCAGATGAACTATTTGTTACTCAAGCTGCAGTCAGTCATCAAAT
Source organism: Paraglaciecola sp. (assembly GCA_034111145.1). Classification (GTDB taxonomy): domain Bacteria; phylum Pseudomonadota; class Gammaproteobacteria; order Enterobacterales; family Alteromonadaceae; genus Paraglaciecola. Next base: position 37,189 of record JAWUXU010000071.1, on the reverse strand, counting down.
AAAGGGATTAGAAGAGTTTTTATCTATGAAACTTTTTGTGCGCAAAAATCGCGCGTTGTTTTTGACTGAAGAAGGCCAGAGTTACTACCTTGAATTAAAGGACATTTTTCAGTCACTAAATGATGCAACTGAGCGATTAGTGGCAAAAGGTGGAAAGGGGGCAATTACTGTTGCGCTTCAAACAAGTTTTGCTATCCAGTGGTTAGTGCCCAGGATCAGCAAATTTAGTCAGTTGAACCCAGATATTGATCTTCGGATAAAAGCGGTAGATGGGGATGAGGGATTTTTGACAGATGATGTGGATGTGGCTATTTATTTTGGTAAAGGCAAATGGTCTGGGCTAGCAGCTGATAAACTCCATACCGAATATCTCACCCCTATGTGTTCTCCTCTTTTATTCCAAGGCGATAAACCCCTTCAAAAATTGGATGATCTTGGACAACATACCTTATTACACGATTCCTCTAGAGACAATTGGCAAGAGTGGATACGGCATTTCAATGTATTAGGCGTAAATGTGAATCATGGCCCTATATTTAGTCATTCCTTGTTAGTTCAGCAAGTCGCAGCTTTAGGACAAGGGATTGCATTAGGATACAGCTTTTTAGCCAGACCAGAAATTGAAGCTGGACGGTTAATATGTCCATTCGAGGAAAAGTTAATCACTAAAAGTGCCTACTATTTAGTCTGTCATCAATCACAGGCTGACTTAGGCAAAATCACTGCTTTTAGAGAATGGTTATTGGCACAAGTCAAAGAAGAACAAGATGATCAATACTTTAATTAATACAGCTCAAAATCCAATCGCTAATTTTGTATTCGCTCATGGCGCGGGTGCAGGACAAAATAGTGAGTTTATGGAGCTTATGGCTTTGGGTTTGGCCAAACAAAATATTAATGTTATACGTTTTAATTTTGCTTACATGCAATTAGCTGAAGAGTTGGGTAAAAGGCGCCCGCCCGATAGAGCCGATAAATTAATTGTTCACTTTAACTCTGTAGTAAGTGCAATAGATAAAAGCTTACCTGTCTTTATTGGTGGTAAATCAATGGGGGGCAGAATGGCAAGCATGTTGTTAGAAAAGTCGAATGCATTAGGCTGTATATGTATGGGGTATCCTTTTCATCCGCCAGGTAAACCTGAAAAATTACGCACTGAACATTTATTGGCCATCAATAAACCCGTATTGATATTACAAGGCGAAAGGGACACCTTTGGCACCCGGGAAGAAGTGGGCACATTTAATTTGTCTGAGCGGGTTGAAGTAAGCTACTTAGCTGATGGAGATCATAGTTTTAAACCGCGCAAGGCCTCTGGCGCAACCCTAGAAGCTAATTTAGATCAAATTATTGAACACAGCATTACATTTATCAGAAAACACCTTTGATTTACTTTTTAAAGTTATTATCAATAAATAAGTATCGATAATCGATGTTTATTGTTGTTTTTAACATATTGTGTGGTAGCCTTTAAACATACAAAGGTTATCGTTTAAGTGCCAATGGAAAAAATTGCAAGAGTAAGTTTATTTATCAGGCTGCTGATAGTCTTGGTAGCCTGTTTGAACATCGTAGTCATAACTGTGGCTATTCTGACTAAAAGTGAATCAAGCTCTGCTGAACTAGCTGTTGCAACGGTACAATCATCTGTTACACAAGTTGTTAGCCTACCCAAATCCTCAGAGAGTTTTGCCAAGGAATTACAGTCAGAGGGCTTTAATAGTCTTGCCATTATGCTTATCCCTGAATTATTGTTCTGCTTATTTATATATCTGTCTCTGATTAACCTTTTTGGCTTATATCAACAGGGGACTATATTTACTGCTAACCACATTAATCAACTCCGTAACATTGGTACTTGTTTATTGGTATGGACTGTATTTGATTTATTTTATCCTATATTTTTAATGCTGTTCCTTAGGCTATCCGGATTATCAGAGTCGTTACCGTTATTTTTTTCCATTAGTTCTGATCAATTACTCAGACTACTGGTTGGTTTAATCATTTTTGTTTTGGGCTGGATCATGACAGAAGCTCAGAAATTACAGCAAGAACAGGAATTAACTATCTAATGGCTATTATCATTGAGTTGGATGTGATGTTAGCTAAGCGAAAAATGAAGCTAAACAAGCTAGCAGAATTAGTGAATGTTACGCCTCAAAATTTATCTGTTCTTAAAAGTGGTAGAGCTAAAGCGGTACGATTTTCAACCCTTGATGCAATATGTGAAGCCCTTAAATGTAATCCAGGCGATATATTGCTTCATCAGACTAAACAACCAGAGGATGAATAAAATGAAATACCTGATCCCCGTGATTACTATGGCATGTTTTAGTTTCATGCCAGTGATGGCAGAAGAACTACAACCGCAATATTTTTATGGGATGTCTTTATCACATGTTGACATGCTCGCTACCCCAAAGCAAAGCGAGGTTACCTCTAAATATGTACCTTCGATTTTTGTTGGCGTTGAATACGAATTCGACATAGATAAAAACTGGCAAGTCGAATGGACTAACAGTTTGAATTTTACTCAAGCCAATATAAGACCTATCGAAATATCGATATCGGATTATACAGCCTTGACAAATGTAGGATTGTGGAGCCATGTTAAACTTGAATATAATGGTTTATTTGACAATGCTTCGCCCTTTGTTAAAACGGGTGTAGGATTAATTAACGTAGATTATTCACTTAACGGACAATCAAATAATAGCTGGGATACAGCCACTATTTTGCAAGCTGGGATTGAATTTGAATTATCTGAAGGTTCAAGCATAGAGATAGCCTTTGGTGTATCTAACTATAATAAATTCTAGTAGTTAAAGATCTCAAAGAGTAAAAGTCTGCTTTTATAAATAAATGAATTTTCAAAAAACAATAACCCCCAATCTTCAATTGATAACCAACAGTGCTTTGTTTTTGGTATAATCATGTCGAATGCGAATGCAAATAAAGTATTCGCTAGATCCTAATCTAATCCATGAGTTGTTTTTTGATGAAAATATTATTAATTTTTGCAGCATTCAGTGCTATGTTTTCGGTTGTACTGGGCGCATTTGCTGCTCACGGCCTAAAAAGTAAGTTATCCGAAACATTATTAAACACGTTTCAAACCGGTGTGCAGTATCAGATGTATCATAGCCTTGCCGTAATTTTGTTAGTAATTTTGTATCGTCAAATGCCTCAATCATTATTGTTATACAGTTCCGGTTTTATGCTCGCGGGTATTATTTTGTTTAGTGGTAGTTTGTATATGCTGGCCCTTACCCAAATCAAATGGTTTGGCCCCGTGACGCCCATTGGCGGTATCTGTTTTATTGTTGGCTGGGCATTGCTTATAGCCGCTGCCTTAAAAGAAGCACATTAAATTATGGCCGGATTATTATTATATTGCCGCAGTGGTTTTGAAAATGATGTAGCTAACGAAGTTAAGGAAAAATCTGCTCAATTAGAAGTGTTTGGTTATTCAAAAACCCGAGCTAACAGTGGTTTTGTTTTATTTCATTGTTATGAGGAAGAGCACGCTGAGTTATTAGCAAATAAGTTAATATTCAACACGTTCATTTTTGCGCGCCAACAATTTGCTTGCAAACAAGTGATTGAGAATATGGATGTCGCAGATCGCATTACTCCACTTTTAGCCGCTTGTGAACTATTTCCGTTATGTGGCGAGTTACGGGTGGAATATGCCGACACAACTGATGGCAGGGAACTGTCTAAATTCTGCCGAAAGATAAGCGTGCCTTTTAGGCAAGCTTTGCGTAAAAAAAACAAATTAACCACCAAAGACAACATCAATAAGCCTGTATTACATGTGTTTTTTACTCAAACTGACAAGGCCTATATTGGCTATTCATTTACGAATAATAATTCACCTTTGGCGTTAGGTATTTTACGTTTGAAGTTCCCTCATGATGCGCCAAGCCGCTCAACGTTGAAGCTAGATGAAGCTTTTCAGACTTTTATACCTAAAGAAGAACATCACGTGCGCCTACAAGGTGGCTTGCATGCCGTTGACCTAGGTGCTTGCCCCGGTGGATGGACATATCAACTTGTGCAGCGAGGCATGTTTGTACAAGCAGTTGATAACGGTGCTATGGATGATGCTTTAATGGAAACGGGCCAGGTGACTTACTGCCCAGAAGATGGATTTAAATTTCAGTCTAAGAAAAAGAATATTTATTGGTTAGTTTGCGACATGATTGAGCAGCCTCAGAAAGTAGCAAAGCTCATGGCTAACTGGGTGGCCTATGGCCGATGTAAAGAAGCTATGTTTAACCTTAAATTGCCGATGAAAAAGCGCTATGAATCTGTTCAGGGCGCTTTAGGGATTATTGATGAGGTGATGCAAGCTAATCAAGTTGGAAAATATTTATTACAAGCTAAACACCTTTATCACAACAGAGAAGAAGTGACAGTACATTTGAGGCTTAAATAAACAACGTTAAATATCCTCCGATAAACATAATCCAAAGGCATTGGATAGGTAAACGTTTATTATAAGGAGATGTTAAAGTCTTCTGACAGTTCAAAATCACCTGTTACTTCAACTATTTTATCATCAACAAACTTAATCGTGAGATCTTTGCGGAAATCTTCGCCGCGCTTTTTCATGCCTCGTTTCATTTGATATAGGTAGTACCAAGTATCGTGATCAAATGCATCCTCTAAAACAGGCTTACCCAGCACGTAAGTAACCTGTTCTTTGGTCATGTCAATTCTGAGATTTTTAACGTCTTTTTCATCCAAAAAGTTACCTTGAGGTATATCAATTCGAAAAATCCAATCAGCGCAGGCTGACAACATAATGGTGGAGGTTAATACAACCAGTAAATTTTTAAACTTCATTGTTACTCAACATCTCGGCGTTTAGAAAAAATTTTGCAAGTGTTATGTGACTTACACTTATCTTATAAATCATCCTAACCCAGCCGTGTAAGGTCAATCAATGCCTAATTTTTATGAATTGCTGATTTGTAACAATTCTCTAGCATTAGCTATGGCTTTTTCGGTAAGAGTGTCTCCCGCTAATAGTCTGGCTAACTCTTCAATTCGTTCACTTTCTTGTAAACAAATCATATGTGTTTCTGTGGTTTTTTTGTCACTAAACTTAGTCACAAACATCTGATTGTGCGCACGGGCAGCCACCTGAGGTAAGTGAGTGACACAAATAACTTGTGAACTTTCACCTAATTTGCGAAGCAGTTGTCCTACCACTGATGCCGTTGAACCACTTATACCGCTATCAACTTCATCGAAAATCATGGTGGCAATATCGCTATTACTTGAGCTAATCACTTGAATGGCTAATCCAATCCTAGATAATTCGCCGCCCGACACGACTTTTTCAAGGTTATCCAAAGCTTGGCCTTTGTTAGTCGACACCATAAAATGCACTATATCTAAACCTAGTTTGTTAGGTGTGCCTTGTGCAAGATGTTCAACATCAATCTTAAACACCGACTCTGCCATGTTCATTTGATGAATATGATGTTCGACTTGTTTAGCGAAAGACTTAGCGGCTTTTTGTCTTGATAGGCCGAGTTTATTTGCGGCATGATGATATTGTTGTTCTAGCTCACATAGCGTAACGTTTAATTCTTCTAACAATGAGTCGTTTTTGACTAACTCACTAAATTCAATACTGAGTTGTTGGTGAAATCCATAAAGCATCTCGGGTTTGACATTATGTTTTCTGGACAAATCTAAGGCTTGTGAATAACGATTTTCTACTTTTTGCATACGCATAGGGTCAATTTCAAGCTCTTCGGTATACGTTCTCAATTCGTTAGCTGCTTCGTTTATTTGAATGCTTGCTTCGACTAACATATTCACAATAGGTTTGAGGTTTGGGTCGTGCTCTTGTAACTCAGTTAATTGGTCTACACAGCTCTGCACCGCAGATAAGGCATTAAACTCTTCTGCCTCGTAAAGCTTATGAAAGCTAATTTGACTTTGTTCCAGTAAGGATTGGCTATTACTCAGTTTTTTATGTTCAGTTTCAAGGGCTACAAATTCTCCCTCTGCCATAGCGTATTCGTCTAGTTCTTGAATTTGATACGACAATAATTGACTGCGGTCTTCGCGCTGTTGCTGTCCTTCCAATAAATTTTGATAAAGTTGTTGTTGTGTCCTAAGAGTCTGATAACAATCTGCGACTTTAGCTAATAAGGGTTCATGTTCAGCATATTTATCAAGTAAACGTCGCTGATTGTCACTTTTTAATATTTGTTGATGTGCGTGTTGCCCATGAATACTTAATAAAAACTGACCAAGGTTTTTAAGCTGCTGCAAGGGCACCGGTGTGCCATTCACAAAGGCTTTAGAGCGCCCTCCAGTGGAAACGATGCGTCTAATTAACACTTCATCGTCATCTAACAGTTCATGGGCTTCAAGCCATTTTAGAGCCTCGGGTAATTGCTTAACATTAAATCCTGCAGATACCTCAGCTTTGTTTGCACCTGTTCTTACCATGCTACTGTCTGCTCTATCGCCTAAGCATAGCCCTAAGGCATCAACCGATATTGATTTACCCGCACCTGTTTCACCGGTTATGGCCGTCATACCTTGGCTAAAATCAACATCTAGTTTTTTAACAACGGCGAAATTACGAATAGACAAATGGGTAAGCATGTAAACTCTCGATAAGAACATACAAAAGCATGTTTAAATATACAGTACCTGTAAATATAAACATGCTTTTGCTGAGTGTCTAGTTATCTATTTGAAAAAATGTAAAAATTATCTAGTAAAGTTTACTGCCCCATCCAAGTTTAGTACGTAACACATTGAAATAGTTATAGTCTTTGGGATGAATCAAAGACAACTTAGCAGGGTTTTTACATATAATTATTTCGTCACCCGGTAACACTGTCAGTACAATATGGCTATCACAACTGACTTGCATATTATCGGTATTTTCAGGTGAAACTTTCAATTTTACTGTGCTGTTGGCGTCCACCACTATGGGGCGGCTACTTAATGTATGCGGAAACATAGGAACTAAAGTCAATGCATCTAGATTAGGCGTAAGAATTGGGCCACCACCTGACAATGAATACGCTGTAGAGCCTGTAGGTGTGGCCACAATTAAACCGTCAGAGCGTTGACTAAATACAAAGTTATCATCTAGATACACTTCGAATTCCATCATATGCGCTACTTTGCCGTGGTGAATTACCACTTCGTTTATTGCAGAGTCTTTACTTTGGATCCTACCATCTCGATAGACTTCAACTTCTAATAAGAAACGTTGTTCTATTTGGCAATTGCCGTCAAAAATACTATCAAGTTGCGGCTCAAAATCGTCAGGATTAATGTCGGTCAAAAAACCTAAGTTACCTCTGTTAATACCTACCACGGCTAAATTAAACTCAGCCAAAACTCTTGCAGCGCCAAGCATATTGCCGTCACCGCCTACTACTATGGCTAAGTCAGCCTGTTTACCAATTTCTGAGATGTCTGTAGATTCAAAACCATCTGAATCTAATTCTTGTGCGGTATTAGTTTCAACTAAAATCCGACAACCGCGTTTCGTCAAATAGACTATTAACGCCTTGAGGCTCAAATTTGCACCTTGATGTGCTTGTTTGCCAATTAACCCTACGGTTTTAAACTTCATTAAAAAATATCATGAATAAAGATTTTCCAGAGTATAACCATGAGACTGTTTGAAAGTCATATCTTTTGCTAGGATTATTTGATTTGCTGTATGATTTGATCCTATTTATAGTATGCGTATTAAATTTTTATACCAATTAAAAGAAGGGCACTGATTGATGGGGCCATTGATGCTAGATGTATCAGGTTTTGAACTGACACACGAAGAAATAGATATTCTCGATCATCCTTTAGTTGGCGGGCTTATATTATTCAGCCGCAACTATTATGATCAAAAACAGCTTTCTGACTTAGTTAGGCACATGAGAAGCGTTGCCCGGAATGATATTGTTATCGCGACAGACCATGAAGGCGGGAGGGTTCAACGATTTCGACAAGACTTTAGTAAAATTCCAGCAATGGGCAGTATCTCTAATCAGTTTACTGAAAATGCAGAACATTCAAACTATTTATGCGAGCAATTTGGCTGGTTAATGGCAGCTGAACTATTAGCTTTTGATATCGATATTAGTTTTGCACCTGTACTCGATATTCATGGTGTATCAGACGTCATTGGTGATCGCAGTTTTCATCAAAAACCAGACAAAATTATTCAATTAGCCAGCGAATTCATTAAAGGGATGCATCGTGCTGGCATGCCTGCCACGGGTAAACATTTCCCAGGACACGGTAATGTACTCGAAGATTCCCATATCGCAATGCCGGTGGATAATCGCAGTAAAGAAGACATATTTGCTCTAGACATGGCAATTTTTAAAGCTATCCATCAACAAGGGTTGTTGGATGCTGTGATGCCAGCGCATGTTATTTATCCAGATGTAGATGATTTGCCCGCTGGTTTTTCGAAAAAGTGGATCAAACAGATTTTGCGCCAAGAACTGGATTTTAATGGGGTCGTTTTTTCAGATGATTTGTCTATGCAAGGTGCTGTGCAAATCGGCAATATTGAAGAGCGCGCAGAACTGGCTTTAGCAGCAGGTTGTGACATGGTGTTGGTGTGCAATGATCCAAAGGGGGCCGTGAAGGTAATTGATGGTTTACCCTCAAATTTGAATTTAGAGGTAAATAGTTTAGATAGAATTAAGTCACTTAGAAAAATAGCTGGATTAAATTTCTCAGCTTTAAAAAAGACTCAGGATTATCATGTTGCGAGCAAAGCGTTAAATGAATTCTATGCAAACTAATAATAAGTTAATTTTACTTTCGATTATTAGTAGCACTGTGCTTTATGCTGCGCTTCTGAGTTTTGATCAGCCTCACTTGATTGCCTCTACAGCGGCCATTACGCTCTTTACCGCTATGTTATGGGTCACTGAAGCAATTCCAATTCCTGTTACGTCTCTTATTCCATTTTTTGGTTTTCCTATGGCGGGGGTTTTGACTCATAAAGAGTCCGCATCTGCATTGGGTAGCCACGTTATTTTATTATTGATGGGCGCGTTTATGCTCTCAAAAGCATTGGAAAAGTCTAATGTTCATAGTCGCTTAGCTTTTTACTTAGTCAATATCACTGGCGGTAAAAGTGCTAAACGATTGGTGTTTGGGTTTATGTTGACTGCTGCAATTTTAAGTATGTGGATTTCCAATTCGGCCACGACTTTAATGCTTTTGCCTATTACTTTGGCCGTATTACAACATGTAAAAGATCCTAAGCTGACTATTGCAATGTTGTTGGGTATTGCTTATGCGGCAAGTTTGGGAGGGGTGGGCACACCGGTTGGTACACCACCAAATATTATTTTTATGAGTGTTTACCTTGAAACTCAAGGTAAAGAAATCAGTTTTCTAGAATGGATGAAAACAGGTGTACCTATAGTCGTTATTGGCATTCCGATTATTGCCTGGTGGTTAACTCGCAACCTAAAAGATACCCAAGAATTTACCTTACCAAAGTCGGGTGCTTGGCAACCAGCTGAAAAGCGAGTGTTGATCACATTTGTTTTGGTAGCCATGGCTTGGATGTTTAGACCTTATTGGACGGTATGGCTAAATATGCCGAGTATTGGTGATAGTAGTATTGCTTTGGCTGGAGTCGTTTTTATGTTTCTTATTCCCAATGGGAATAAGGTTCAAGAGTCAGCCGTACCCGCAAAAAATCGTCAATTTGGTGAAGTGATTAAAAAGGCTAAATCAGATAAATTACTCGACTGGGACACTGCGGTTACCATTCCATGGGGTATGTTGTTACTCTTCGCAGGTGGTATTTGTATCGCAAAAGCTTTTTCTGCTTCCGGATTAAGTGCTTTGATGGGAGATGGCTTAACCGGCTTATCTGGCTTGCCCGTACCCTTGTTAATATTGTGCATTTGTTTGTTTGTGACTTTCTTAACTGAAATTACTTCAAATACCGCTACTGCCACTTTATTGATGCCAATACTCGCTGCAGCAGGTGTGGCAGCTGGCATTGATCCAGCGTTAATGATGATGCCAGCAGCCATCAGTGCTAGCTGTGCATTTATGCTGCCGGTGGCTACTGCACCTAATGCAATAGTCTATGGTATGGACAAATTTAGTATCCAAACTATGGCCAGAGAAGGTTTAATGTTGAATATATTTCTGGCGTTTATTATAACCGCAGTCAGTTATGTGACCTTATCTTAACTAAAGGCTAAAGGCTAAAGGCTAAAGGCTAAAGGCTAAAGGCTAAAGGAATCCCCCTAACTCAACACTTATTTTTTCTAACTAACTTTATATTGGCGTTAGGCAGCTCACAGCGCGGCTCCATTAGTTCATTATGGCCCAATTACGGGTGTCGCCAAACTTAACGCCAATGAGAACCCTTACGGGCCAAGCCCAGATGCAATGAAGGCAATTATGCAAGCTAGCGCCAAAGGGGCTTATTATGCTACTGAGCCATATAATGTATTGGTTGATATGATAGCTGAGAAAAACAGCTTGAGTAAAACCCAAGTCTCATTGAGCTCTGGCTCTAGTGGCGTATTGTCATATGCAGCCATTGCCGCTTCCAAAAAAGGAAAAATACTTGGACCTGATTTATTTTGGGATACAACGGCCAAAGCGCCACAAAAATGGGTGCACTAAAGATTAAGCTTATAGCAAAAACAAAGGATCTAAGTATCAATGTCATAGTCCCTAAGACATTTTCTAAAATATACGGTCTTGCTGGTATGCGGGTCGGTTATATGCTGGCATCTGAGGAAAACACTAACAACATTAATCGTTATAGTTTAGGTGGTTACGCAATGAATCAGGCCGGATTGGCCGCTGCGATTGCCAGTTATAATGATGAAGCATTTTTGAAAATGTCTAAGTCAAAAATTGTTGAAGGCCGCGAAATGGTATTAGATGTCGTTAAGGCAAATGGATTAATAGCACTTCCGTCTTCGACTAATTTTGTTTTAGTTGATTTAGGTCAAGGCAATGCTGAAATTTTCAGACAAAAAATGGCAGAACAAAACATATTAATACGTGGCATTTATCGTGACTATAACAGTTGGTCGCGGGTCAGTATGGGCATGATCCCCGATGTGCAAAAATATGTTAATGCACTGCCTATGGCATTAACACAATATTTACCTAGGGCGACCGCCTTTTTTTAGTTTACGGGCTGAATACTACGATATTAATTCTGCCTCTCGTTTAGAGCTGTATTATGAAAGCAGGACTTGGTAAACAAGGTGTTATTCACATTTCTTTGGCTAATATGGAAGAAAGTTATTTGTTAGCCGGGGTAGTCGGGTAGTCGAGGGTTAGGTGCTAATACGTTAAACCTGAAAAAATCAGTTAACTACTTAATAGTTTTTACTGGGGGATGGGGGTTACTTTATTATCATCACACCTTTGTGGTTGCCAAAATGAAATAATTACCTTATCTATAGTTGGCTGTTATTAACGTTGGCCTCTTGCTCCGTTTTTTTATGGACTTCTGGCCAACGGTAACGGTTTATTCGCACAATCATGCCAAATAGTGGATGGTCAAAATAATGAACCTGTTTACTGATCACTCGCCTTAGCTGATTAAAATTAACGCTCTGTAGAAAATTCGGTTGAAGAGAGTCCGATGGTTGTATTTGGTTGCCCACTATTGCAGTTTGCGTTAATGCTCCTTGGTCAGACAAATTAGTTGATAAGCCTTGGATTTGCGACGCTTTTTGTGGGTCAAATATTGGATGTCTGAATTCCAAATTACTATCGATGTGCAAATAGGGCACGCGCCCTACATTACGCAGATAAACGTTTATTCCACCGTCTAATTTCCATAGTTCTTTGAGGACTGCTGGGTCAATATTAGCTGCCTGCTCAGTTTGACTTTCGATTTGATTAAAATTGATGGGCGTGTCATCTGCTAATGCAGTGGCTATTCTTGCAAATAAGTCTTCAGTAATGGTCTGTGAACCTGTGACATTAATACCGGCTAAAACTGCTAGTTGCTGTTCTGCGTTTAAAAGCGCTAATGCTTGTTCAGGTATATAAATCTCGTCTGCAGCTTGATTTAAACTACCAAATAAAGTGTCGGTATCGTCCACAAAAGGTAAGCCATTGGCATCAAATTGATCTGCAAAATTTTCTCCCGCAAATAACCTGAATATTTGCCCATTCTCTCGACCAAATTTAACTTCTTGACGCCAGTTAATATGCAGTATCGGGGTGATATCACGCTGCCTTTTAATTTTATCGTAAAGGTCACTCATCTGCATGCTTGATGCGGGTAACAAAAATGCACTGCGCTTTTTTTGCCATTCAATACCGTTAATGATTTCTGGAACGCGTTTGATTTGATTATTTTGTTGTGCGTTTGATGCATCCTTCTGCAACAAATTGATAGACGCAAAAGACGCATCAATCTGTTCTGCGAAGGCACAGGGGAGTTTACTAGGAATTTGCCATTCAATAAGCTCGACATCAGTAGAAGATTTTACCGACGTGATTTTTTCAGCTGATTTTTCGTTTGTCCGCAATAAAGATGACTCGGTTGTATCGTCTAATGGTACGGGAAAGAAAAAACCTTGTTCATATTGCTTTTTGACTGCTAGTTGATTTGAAGCACGGCAATAGGGTAGAGCAGCCCGTAAGTAACTTAAATCCGGTTTCAGATAGGGAGTGAGTAAATCATGATAGTCCTTCGATGCTTGTTTAAGTCGAGACTGTTTGAATTTTTCAGAAATATTCCCTGCATCTACATTACGTTCAAATAAAATCACTTCAACATCAAACCACCATTCTTGTTCTGCTGCACTTGCGGGTTGTGCTAAAACGCTAACACCAAGCAAGATTGTAAAGGCTATCTGTGCGAAAAACGCACTCACAGCCGTTTTTTTCAAAGGATGGTCAGTATTTTTATCTGTCATTAAGCCGCTCGTAATTGTTGGCTAAACTCGGTTAGCAAATTATTAAACAACTCAAGTCTATCTTTGGCGGATTCAGTAGGCACGTTAAATTTAAGTTTTTGTGGGCCATCCAATTTGTAAATTCGAGGTTGCGATTGAATTAGCTTGATAATAAAGCTCGGATCAATCTGTGTTTTCTGGGAAAACTCTACGAATCCACCTTTATTGGTACCTTCTATTTTGGATATACCAATGAGTTTGGCTTTTAATTTCAGCATGGCCATATCTAATAGATTTTTAGCGTTTTGAGGTAACAAACCAAATCTATCTATAAGTTCTATTTGTAATTCATTGACTGACCTTTCATCTTTGCAACCCGCCAGTTTTTTATATAAGGACAAACGCATGTTCACATCAAGAATATAATCATCTGGGAACAGTGCCGGTAAACGTAAATCGATATCAGTTTGCTCAGCAAGTGCGGCTTCTAAAGAGGGCTCTTTACCTTCTTTCAATGCTTCTACTGCTTGGTCCAACATATCCATGTATAAAGTAAAACCAATGCTGGATATTTGTCCTGATTGACCATCACCTAATAATTCACCCGCGCCACGAATTTCTAAATCATGTGTTGCCAATGCAAAGCCTGCGCCTAACTCTTCTAGAGATGAAATAGCATTTAAGCGTTTGGCTGCATCCTTACTTAATCGTCTTGGGTGGGGCGTGAGTAAGTAGGCATAGGCCTGATGATGCGAGCGCCCAACACGGCCACGCAACTGATGAAGCTGCGCTAAACCAAGATGGTCAGCTCTGTCCATTACTATCGTATTGGCGGATGGTACATCGATACCAGTTTCAATAATTGTGGTACATAGCAACACATTAAAACGCTGGTGATTAAAGTCAGACATGACCTTTTCCAAATCACGCTCGCGCATCTGACCATGGCCAATAGCAATACGCGCTTCGGGCACTATTTCTGCAATTTCTTGAGCCGTGCGTTCGATGGTGTCTACTTCGTTATGTAAAAAGTAAACCTGACCACCCCGAAGAATTTCACGCATAATGGCTTCACGAATTAAGCCCTTGTTACGCTGCTGCACAAAGGTTTTGATTGGTAGACGTTTTGCCGGAGGTGTGGCGATGATTGACAAGTCGCGCATACCACTTAAAGCCATGTTCAATGTTCTTGGAATAGGTGTGGCGGTTAACGTCAATATATCTACGTCTGAGCGAAGGGCTTTAAACTTTTCTTTCTGTTGAACCCCAAATCGGTGCTCTTCGTCGATGATAACTAAACCTAAATCTTTAAACTTAAGGCGATCTTGGAGAAGAGTATGCGTGCCGACCACTATATCCACTTTACCTTCACCGATAGCCTTAACCGTTTCTTTTGCATCTTTGGCACTGACAAAACGAGACAATACTTCAATTCTGAAAGGGCAGTTAACAAAACGGTCTTTAAAATTTTCAAAATGTTGACTGGCAAGTAAAGTGGTGGGTACCAATATTGCGACTTGCTTACCCTGGTTAGCAGCGATAAAGGCTGCACGCATAGCCACTTCGGTTTTACCAAAACCTACATCACCACACACAAGTCTGTCCATCGCGTTGCTTGAACCCATATCTTGGATCACAGCGTTGATGGCTTTTTGCTGATCGATGGTTTCTTCAAAGGGGAAACTGTCACTAAAAGATTGGTATTCGTCCCATGCGATTTTGAACGCATAGCCCGGTTTTGCTGCTCGTCTGGCGTACACATCTAATAGTTGCGCTGCTACATCACGGACCTTTTCAGCTGCTTTTTTCTTGGCTTTTGACCAAGTATCTGTGCCTAAATAATGCAGAGGTGCATGGTCAATATCACCGCCACTATAACGACTAATTAAATGTAGGGACGCAACAGGTACATATAATTTAGCTTGTTTGGCGTATTCTATGGCCAAGTATTCGGTGGTAATACCACCCGCATCTAGGGTTTGTAAGCCTAAATAACGACCTACGCCATGGTCAAAATGCACAACTGGCTGACCTACCTGTAATTCTGCCAAGTTTCGAATAATGGCATTTTCGTCTGTGCCTTGGCGTTTATCACGCTTGCGACGATGACTAATTTTATGCCCGAGTAGTTCGGTTTCGGTTATAAAAGCAATGGTGCGTTTGGGTTCATCAAGTAAAAAACTAAACTCGGCAGCACCTACGGATATACCCATAAGTTCGGGACTTTTTATAAAGTTATCAAAACTTTCAAAAATTTTAGGTTTAATTTCCGCTTTTGTCAGTATTTCTAGAAGACCTTCACGGCGTCCTGCAGTCTCAGCGCTAAACAATACCTTAACTTTCTGCTTTTGCCATTGGTCCACTTGTTGTTTAAGTGATGTCCATGGCACTTTATTTTGTGGTTTTAGTGCGATGTCATCTAACGGCGCAGTGGCAAAGTTATAACAGCCGTTTTTCTCGTCTACTGCTTTGTTTTGTATCTGAACTCTTGGCCACTCTTTTAAGGCACCAAACAACTCTTCATAACGCATGAAAATGTCAGAGGGATGTAATAATGGCCTAGCAAGATTGTAGCGCAATTGTTCATATCTATGATTGACATCTTTCCAATAATTTTCATGTGCCGTTTGCAAATCGCCATGCATTAATACCATGGTATCTTGATTAAGATAATCGAATAAGGTGGCTGTTTTTTCGAAAAACAAAGGCAAATAATATTCGATGCCACCTGGCATTAGGCCTTTACCTACTTGATAATATATTGATTCTTTACTGTTATTTGCATCGAACTTGCCAAGATATTGCTGCCTAAACAACAAGCTCGCATCTTTGTCGGTGGGAAACTCTCTGGCAGGTAATAATTTTATTTCATTTACTTTTTCACCTGAACGCTGGGTCTCGGCATCAAAGTGCCTAATGGTATCCACTTCATCATCAAATAAATCAATCCGATAAGGATGTTGGCTGCCCATAGGGAATAAGTCGATGATACTGCCGCGAATAGAAAATTCGCTGTGACTCATTACTTGGTTTACGTGAAGATACCCTGCACGCTCCAATCCTGAACGAAAACTGTTAATATCCAGCTTTTCATTAATTTTTAATATGAGTAAATATTTGCCAATATAATCAACGGGTGCCATACGCATCATTAGGGTATTGACGGGTACAATAAATACTCTATGTTCGTTTTGGGTCAGTTGATATAGTGTTTCTAGGCGTTGGGAAACAATATCTTGATGAGGAGAAAAATTATCGTAGGGCAGTGTCTCCCAATCAGGAAATAGTTGCACATCAACAGATTGATCCTGCAAAAAATAATCGAGTTCTTTTTCAAGTTTGATAGCACTGGGCGTATCTGCAGTTACCAATAATACTGGGCCAGTGGCCAATTTCACTGCGTTAGCTAAGACAAGAGCTGTGCTGCTGCCTTGAAGATTACCCCAATGCCGAATATCATTTTTTGCTTTAAGGGTGTTGTAAGGTAAAGGCGGTGAAAAAATACTGTGAGTCATTAATTGCTTTCGTTTTAGTTCTTTTTTAGGGTTTTCGGTTCTTGCGTTTGCGTAAATTAGCCGCTTGCAAGTGTAAAGTAGCTCTTACTAATAAGTCCTGATCTTCTTCACGAATACGGGTAAAAATAAGAGATACATGGTACGTGTCCTCCACAAGCTTACAAGCAATAACTTCAGCAAAACAAAAAATGGCTGAGGCTTCCTCTCTTAAAAACAGTTTGAGTTCGGTAGTGCCGCCAACAGATAACTCCCTTTTACTGTCCAGTACTATGCCACCGCCTCCAAATTGAAGGGAATCGAAGGTTTCTTCATGGTTTGAATTTTGTTGCAAAATTAAAGACATCATTAGATCAATTTTTCGTGATTGATGATTTAAAAATTCAGCTAATTCAATAGCGTGTTCACCTAAGCGGCGTAGTGGTCTTAAAGCTTTTATATCGATGTCTGATAGTTCACTGGCTATTTGAAATTCGTAAGGCATATGCTGATGTAAATCGTCGATTTCGGGCAACATAAAATCATCTGACATTAATCGCATATTGACTGGAATATTGTGCTTTATCATAAAATATTCATCGAACTGTTGATGTTTCTGCTCAAGCGATAGGTTCTGCATATTCTCCCTCAGTTTTTACTTTACTTGTGAGATTTACCTCAAACACGTATTATTCAATATCATTCATTAGTATATCAACAGTTAAATCTATATTTTTTAATTCGTTTGTTGTCATAAGAGTTTCTTTTTTAATGTTTTACCCACTCTCAGCTTTTATTGGTTTACGCTACGCCAAAGCAACTAAAGGCAATCATTTTATTGCATTTATCAACTTTTTCTCTGTTGCAGGCATAGCGCTCGGTTTGATGGCCTTAATCACTGTTTTATCAGTGATGAATGGCTTTGAAGGTGAACTTAAACTGCGTAATCTAGGCATCACTCCTCATATTTTAGTACAAAAAAAACCTGATTCAGACATAAACCATAATACGTTTAATCGTATTGAGGGCGTTGTTGCCAGTGCTCAACAAATAGATTCAGAAGGCATAGTGCAATCTGCTGAAGGGCTCAAAGGTGTTATTTTACAAGGCATTCAACCTGATGTAATGCAGCGCTCGTCTATTATTGCGGAGAATATGTTAGTGGGTCGGCTGACAGATTTGGTTAAAGGTGAATATGGGATCATCATCGGCCGTGCTCTGTCTATCAAATTAAATTTACGAATGGGTGAGAAAGCTCGTTTGATGGCTTCTGAAAATAGTTATTTTGGACCCTTTGGTCGGATTTATAGCCAAAGAGTGTTTCGCGTTGTTGGAATATTTGATATGGGCTCTGCTTTAGACGACAAAGCAGTATTAATGCATATTGATGATGCTGCTAGGTTATTAAGAAGTAAAACAGCCACGTTAGCTAAAACACGCCTTTTCTTAGCTGATGCCTTCGAATATAAAAGTGTTGTGCATGCACTAAAAGCACAAGGTTACAGCTCCACTAATTGGCGAGAGCAACAGGGTGTGTTATTTGACGCAGTTAAGATGGAAAAGAATATGATGTCGCTGATGTTGTTACTGATTATCTCGGTAGCCGCCTTTAATATCGTGTCGGCTCTGGTCATGGTGGTGACCGAGAAACAAGGTGATATAGCGATACTTTTAACCCAAGGTATGACGCGTAATAACATTATGGGGATTTTTCTGATTAATGGGATCTACAATGGCATAAAAGGCACTGCGATTGGTGTGGTGGCGGGCGTATTGTTGGTGACTCAAATCAATAATTTGATCAAACTATTCAATTTGCCAATATTTCTTAGCCCAGAGGGACAGGGTGTACCCACCGATTTGCAATGGCAACAAGTTGTATTTCTTATTGTTACGTCCCTTATTTTATGTTTTCTGGCCAGTCTTTATCCAGCTTACCGTGCGGTAAGAGTTAATCCAGCTGATGCTTTAAAATATGAATAAGTCGAGCTTCAGTATATAATGGAGAATTCAAAGTTTTATATTGCGGCGCCTGCGTTTGCAACCGCGCTGACACCCGCGCTCTAAATTTTTAAGGTTTATTTAATGGAAAAAACGTTTATCACTGCTCAACAGTTACTTGAAGACTCATTTCGAGTGGCCGCTCAAGTTTATGAAAGTGGATTTCGGCCGCATTTTATAATCGGTATTTGGCGTGGTGGTGCACCCATTGGTATTGCAGTGCAGGAGTATTTTGATTTTAAGAAAGTAGAAACAGATCACATAGCGGTACGTACCTCTTCTTATTATGGAATTGACCAACAATCAAAAACTATCAAAGTTCACGGTTTACATTATCTGATTGAAAACGCCAATGCCCAAGACAGCCTACTGATTGTGGATGACGTATTTGATTCAGGCCGTAGTGTTGAAGCTTTAATGAAACAAATTAAAACGTTGTCTCGTGCAAATATGCCAAAAGAGGTGCGCATAGCTTGTCCGTATTACAAACCAAAAAATAACAAAACTAATATTGAGCCTGATTATTATGTGCATGAAAGCGACGAGTGGCTAGTGTTTCCCCATGAAATATCTGGTTTAACACCTGATGAGATTATCAACGGCAAGACTGATTTGGTAAATGTGATGCATTTACTTGAGCAAGATTAATTTATTATATAGTGAGATATGGTTTATAAATAAGGGTAGGTAGCTACCCTTTTTATTAATTGAGGAAAAGCGGATGGACCAGCAGCAAATAAAAGAATACCTTTTAAACAAGCCTTTTACTGTAGAAACATCTCCTTTGGGAGGTGGAGGATCAGTATTCAAAGTTAAACATAAAATGTTTGCAACTTTATCGACAGGAAATATGAACCGGGGAAATAATGAGCTCACAGATAACAATGATAGTATTTCTTGGGTGAATCTTAAATGTGATCCTCAAGAAGCTTTAATGCTTCGAGATATCTATCCATCAGTTATCCCGGGTTATCATATGAGCAAAGTTCACTGGAATAGCGTTATTCTAGATGGATCGATTCCTCAAGCAGACATTCAGCGGATGATAGATAATTCATTTAACTTAGTGGTGAGTAATATGCCGAGTAATGACCAGAAATCGATTATGCAGCATCTTTAGACTTAATACGTTTAGCCACTATTTTATTGAATAGTGCGCTATCGTAGATGTCCAACATTCATGGATAATAATACAAAATAATACCATTGAAATTTTTCACAGGTGTTGGTGAAGTACGGGTTGTAATGTAAAAAACTAACATAACTTAAACATGTATTATTCAAAACATAAATGCGTCTTCATTTGCAGAGCGTATTAATTTCCATTACCCATAAATATATAACCGGCTTGAGCATAGGTTATTTGACCTAAATCCTTGTAGAAATATATAATAATAAATCGGAAGATTTGTTTACTGTTAATGCCGTTATTAATGTTGTTTTTGTTAATTTATCTATCTACTTATATATGTCTTTGGTAGGGGATCCCATGAACATCAATATTAAAAATAGGTATTTATATAGCAGCATAGTAAATTCTGATAAGGTTAATTTATTAGTAATTCGCAATGATTTGAACATACCGGTTCAAGTTCATTAATTTTTTGGGTGATAATACTTTCAATATTTTAACTTTATCGGTACCGATACTCCATGACTAAACCCAGTGACTATCTTCAGACATATGCGCCTGTGGTGTTCAATTTTTCTGGTGAGATAGTGCTTCCTCCTGATCCTGTATCATGGGCACTGGAAATGTTTGATGCTTGTCTAAGTGATGCAGATATGCAGTACAGAGAAGTATCTTCTGGAACAAACGACTCGACACTTTTGTATTTTGACCAAGAAGACTCTTCTAGCTTTGATAGATTCAAGCACCGCATTCAGAGTGCACAGCCGGTACATGGAAGCCTTCCTTTAATTGACTTTTGTGCAGGTGATGGATCGGTGCGTAATAATGCCGACTGGGCTTGGAAGATATACAACACACATTTTTCTCAAGGGATGGCTAAGTGTCATCCTTTGGGAAGTTACCTCAGGTCTACAATGTGGATGAGCTGTGGCGAACATCGTTATGATGTGCATTGTGATCTTTTTGATGGCTTTCTGTTTCATATGTCTGGTTACAAGCGTGTGCGGGTTTGGCCAGTTCCGCAAAAACATCGTGATATGATAGTTTTTAATCATAGGGATTTTGAGGGGCGAATGGCCCCCCAGTATATTGACTTCGATTTAAAACCAGGGCAAATTTTGTTTATTCCTTCAGGTGCAATGCATGAAGTGATTTCCCTTGGTGACGAACCCGCGGTTTCGGTGAGTTTCCATATGGGCTCTCCATTTCCACTGTCAATTCTGTGTATTCAACTTAACAAAATGTTGCAAGGCGGCAACGTCTCATTACCTTCAAATATGAATTCAATAAACAAATTTGAAATGTATTTTTTTGAACCTACTCGCTTCATCAACGCTAATAGCGATGATAAAATGCCAAATGAATTATACGAAGCACTAACGGCAGTAATGCAATCTGAGAATATTTCCTTGAAAACAATGGATGGATTAATGTCATCTTGGTGGAAAATCGCAATGACGCAATCACTGTACCAAGGACCATTCCCTGAACGTGTATCTGGATATAAATAATAGGGACAATGAGCCATTCGGGAGCAATGTTGAAAGAGCCATCTTTTAATAGGAAAGCCTTGACAAAAGGACGACGATTTATGAATGGTCTTAGTGAGGAATATACACTCGCAAAATCATATTCAGAGCATTAGAAAAAACGCTGTGAACCATTGTTCATGTGATTTTGGAGCTATTCACAATTCACAGTAATAAAATTTTTATGCCAATTAAAATAAGCACAACCCCACCCAAAAATTCTGCTTTGTTCTCGAGCCATGTTCCACTTTTCAATCCTATAAAGACGCCTATATAGCTAAAGAAGAATGTTGTCACACCAATAATACAACAGGCAACAAACGGATTGATATCTAGTAAAGTCAAAGTATAACCAACTGCTATTGCATCTATACTCGTGGCGACTGCAAGCATCAGCAATACCTTGTGTGTTATATGTGGAATGTTTTTATTCATGTCTTTAGAAAAAGACTCAAAGATCATCTTTGTACCTATTAAAGCCAGCAAAATAAAAGAGATCAAAGGCGTGTACTCTTCAATCCATCCCAATATTCCTTTCCCAACCAAAAAACCAATCAAAGGCATTATTGCTTGAAACAAACCAAAATACACACCTGACATGATGGCTAATGATGCCGGTTTTAATTTATGTCTAGATCCTAAGGTGATTGAAACTGCAAACGCATCCATGCTCAAAGCAATGGCAAGAAGTAATACTTCAAACACGAGGAGTCATCCTTATTGACAGAAGTAGAAACTAACGGATCACACTTTATTGACATAAATTGCCTATTGGCGTGACCTTATAAGACACGATATTTTGTAAGGCTGTATGTATTGATATTTGGTAAAAGAATATTTTGCTATTGTTCTATTTTTAAACCATTGCACATCTGTTCTATTAAAAGTCATTCACAAAACGTAATTGTGATTAAAAACCACGGATAAAAATATTGTATCAGCCATTAACGTCAGCGGTGTCTAGACTTATCTATAGCATTTTTAAATTAATTTGACTGGAGAAAAAGTCTTTCAAAAAATTAAGTAATAGTCTAAGTTTTTTAGAATTGGCTGTGCCAGGAGGAAATACCCCATAAACATTGATATCAGTAAGGGTATAATCGTCAAGTACGGTTTCCAAGGTGCCTGCCTTTATTTTTGGCCAAGCGTCATAAGTAGGTATACGACCTAAGCCATGCCCTGCTTCAACAAACGCGGTACGTGCCGCCGCATTATTAGTACTAATGCTACCTTTGGTAGTAACGCTGTATGAACGGTTGCCTTTAGTTAGGGTCACTACACCCGAGGTTAATTTATAAATTACCCATTGATGATGACTTAAGTCTGCTGGGTTTTTGGGGTGTCCATATTGAAGAAAATATTCAGGTGCAGCACAAAGGCAAGTTTGCAGGGTGGCAAGTTTACTTGCTTGCAAACCTGAGTCAGGCAGAGGCGCACCACGAATAGCCAAATCGATGCCTTCCTTCATAATATTAACGACTTCATCAGTTAGCATGACATCAAGCTCTATTTTTGGATAAATTTTCTTAAATTCATTAAGCGCTGGCACAACGGTCTGTAAGCCAACATTTACCGGGCAAGTGATTTTAAGTAATCCAATAGGTTCATTTTTAAAATTTTCAATTTGTTGATTAGCCGCACTAGCTTGTTCAGCAATAACGCGACAGCGTTCATAATAAGCTTGGCCAGCTTCAGTAAGGTTAATAGAACGCGTAGAGCGGTTGAGAAGTTTGACTTCGAGTTGTACTTCAAGCTTTTTCAAATGGTAACTTACCACAGCTCTAGATAGCCCTAAATGTTTAGCGGCGGCACTTAAGCTGCCTTGTTCAATGACTTGAGCAAAAACAACCATACTTTTGAGCTGTTCAAATGAAACATCCATAAACGATACCTAATAATTAAAATCACATGGTTCATCTTTAATTGTATCAATTATTGATACAATATTGTCAGTTTTATCTGCATTGTTCATTTCGTTTCTTGAGTATATACTTGCTCCAGATAAAATAAATACACACCTCACACACTTACACCTCACACACTTAATTATATGGATGAATGATAATGACTAAAAAAATATTGATGGTACTCACTTCCCATGACGAACTAGGTAATACCGGCAAAAAAACGGGTTTTTGGGTTGAAGAATTCGCTGCTCCTTATTACGCATTTATCGATGCAGGTGTCGAAGTCATTTTAGCTACACCGTTAGGTGGACAAGCACCTATTGACCCAACAAGCACGTTAGCAGATTTCCAGACATCCGCCACTGAACGTTATGATGCTGACAATTCAGCGCAAGATAAGATTGCGACAACTTTACAATTATCTTCTGTTAACGCAGCTGATTTTGATGGTGTATTTTATCCGGGTGGTCATGGGCCATTATGGGATCTTACCGACAATACAGACTCAATTGCCTTGATTGAAAGCTTTCTTAAAGCAGGCAAGGCGGTGGCTACTGTTTGTCATGCTAGTGCGGCCCTGTTAAATGTAAAACAAGCTTCAGGTGATTTTGCCATTAAAGGAAAAGTAGTAACTGGCTTTACTAACAGCGAAGAAGAAGCTGTTGCATTAACACAAGTGGTGCCTTTTTTATTGGAAGACGAGCTAATTAAACGTGGCGGCGAATACCAAAAAGCTGAAGATTGGCATGCCTTTGCAGTACAAGATGGCCTTATTATTACCGGTCAAAACCCAGCGAGTTCAGCATTAGCGGCTGAAAAATTACTGGCCCAACTTGCAGCGTAATTAACTTCGTTAACTGCTTATTTAATTGGTTTTGCCAGTTTGTTTGAAATAATTATAGGAATAAAATGTTAAATTTTAATTTTAAAAACCCGACACATATTTATTTTGGTGAAGGACAAATTAAAGCGATTTCAAAACAGATCCCTTTAAACGCAAGAGTATTATTAGTCTATGGTGGCGGTTCAATTAAAACGAATGGCGTATATCAACAAACGATCGATGCCCTTGCTAAACATACCTGGTTTGAATTTTCGGGTATAGAGCCAAACCCAACTTATAACACTTTGATGAAGGCTCAAGAAATCATCAAGGCAGAAAATATTGATTATTTGCTTGCAGTTGGTGGTGGCTCTGTTGTTGATGGCGCTAAGTTTATTGCCGCTGCCGCATTGTTTGAGGGCAATGATCCTTGGGATATTCTCGCTAAAAATCAATCTTTCACAAAAGCATTACCTATTGGGGCGATACTACCCTTGCCTGCTACAGGCTCTGAAAGTAATGGCAATTCAGTGGTAACCAGAGATGGTAATAAATTACCGTTTTCTAGCCCCTTGGTTTGCCCATTATTTGCGGTCTTAGATCCGACTGTAACTTTATCATTATCGGATCGCCAAATCGGTAATGGTGTGGTTGATGCATTTATTCATACTATGGAGCAGTACTTAACTTACAGCGTCAATGCTAAAGTGCAAGACCGCTTTAGTGAAGGTTTATTGCAAACTTTGATTGAAGAAGGACCAAAAGCGTTATTGTCAGAAACTAAAGATGATGTAAACGTTAGAGCTAATATTATGTGGTCGGCAACTATGGCGTTAAATGGCCTTATTGGGGCAGGTGTGCCACAAGACTGGTCAACACATATGATAGGCCATGAACTAACCGGTGCTTTTGGTATCGATCATGCGCGTACTTTATCCATTGTGTTACCTGCGGTAATGAAAGTGCGCCGCGAGCAAAAGCGTGAAAAACTACTGCAGTATGCGACACGTGTTTGGCATATAAACGAAGGGGATGATGATACACGTATTGACCAGGCAATTCGTTTAACAGAAGAATTTTTCGAAAAGATGCAAGTACCGACACGTTTATCTCATGTGGACCTTGGCATTAATGACATTGATTTTCTGATTGAGAGATTAAAACTACATGGCATGACAGCACTAGGTGAACAAAGCGATGTCACCATTGACATAAGCCGCGAGATATTAATGCAAGCATTATAATAACCAGCGGCGTATTAAAATTTTCATACGCCGCTAATTTATATCTTTCATTCTCCTTTATTATCCCTGAAAAATTGATTTTGTACGTTTCACGATAGCAGACTATTTGAAAGGAATATTCTGGAAATAATCTCTTAAAAATAGTCTCTTAAAAATACTCTTGTAAAATAATATTATTAAAAATAAGAAGCTCTACAAAAACCCATAAGATGAATTTTTATGCTTAGATAAATCCTTCGCTGCACAGTCTGCTATGCAAGGCTTTGATATGTGCCGGTCCAATTTCGCAGCAGCCCCCAATAATCGTGGCTCCGTTTCTTGCCCAACTCATTGCATGTTCAGCATATTGTTGTGGGCTCATATCTTGACGCGTTTCAAGCTCTTCGACAGTATCCCCAGGATATAATGAGTCTATTGATATAAAACCATTAGCATAAGCGCCAAATTTACGCTGCTGCATGCTCAACAGTGACCAACATGCGCTGATTGCTTCAGGCTGACTACAGTTTAATAACGTGGCTTGGATATCGAAAGAGTCGAGGGCTTGTAAGGCGTCTTTTAAAGATTCACCACTGCGTAATTGCTCCGGATGATCATCACTGACCGTCAATGCAACCCATACAGGTTTATGACTTTCAATTGCGGCAGTGCAGGCCGCACGCGCTTCGGTAATAGACGACATTGTTTCGCATATAAACAGATCGCTTGCGGGTGATTGTAATTCAACAAGGCGACGGTAGGTAGCAAGGGAGTCTTTGAACGAAAGGCATACGTCTGGACGATAGCTAGCAACTAAAGGGGGAAGGCAGCCTGCTATGGAAACATCTTTACACTGTGCCAATTCAATTGCTTCCTGGGCTGCACTCATGGCCTGTTGATGCAAATTTTCTAATTGATCTAGTTCATTTTCTCTTTTTAGGCGTTCTGGTGTCGCAGTATAGGTATTGAGCGTGATAACGCGTGAACCGCTATCAATAAACTCACGGTGCAAATCTCTTACCAGTGTTGGTTCATTCAGCATTATGTCAGCAGACCACATAGGCGTAACTGCACGGGAACTTCTGCGCAATAACTCTTGCCCCATACCACCGTCAAGTAGTGTTATAACACTCATTATATTCGCTCCCATTCATCAGAAAATAGCACTATAAACGCTCATTATATGCATATTTTAAAGTATAAACGACGTTAATTTGCTATGTTTTAGTTATATGTGTTGCACAAACTTGATCTGCTGCAACAACCCCAAGGATATATTTCTAAACGTTAAGCAACCTTTAGGATCACGTTCGAAGGCTCAATGAATGTAAGGGCACTGATTAATAATGGCACTGATTAATAAGGGCACTAATTAATAAGGGCACTGGGTGATTTATTAGTTTCCCTTTTTGTTTATATTGCTAGATTTTACCTTTGTTGTATCTAATGATTTTGTTGTATCTAATGATGATGATAATGTGTGATGTGTGATAAGTCGATTTCATTTCATTGCTGTGCATGTCTGCCACTTTCCTTGAATACCTTTTGCAACAGATGATTTGGAGTTGGTTTTAAAACATTAGTTAATGATATTTAAGGCGACCATAACAATGGGGCACGTCCTTGTTTGCAAACTTTTTTCGGCTACTCTTGCACCATCCACCATCCACCATCCACCATCCATCCATCCATCACTGAGCTTTGCTCCAGTGATGCATAATCAGTAACGTTGTAACCAAATGCTCTAAAACAGAATATTTGCTGTTTTAGAGTATCGGTGTTTTTCAAGGTAGTGCGTCCCATGTTACATATGAATTGTCTTTAACTTTTTAATGGCGCGTTAGATATCAACGGAAACTGCAACATGTGCACATTTAGACAACACCGTAAAGCCAACTGAATAAGAAATAGCAAGATCATTAATTGATAATTAAAACTATATTGAATTCGCAACTGTTATGCGTTGGTCATGATGGATTGCTAATTCGATAGATTTAAATAAGCATATTTTTACATTCCTAATGGATCTAATTTGTTTGCATGTGAGTACAAGTATGTGAATGTGAACAACACCATTCCTGACTCTGAGAACTCGCCATTATGGCGAGTTTTTGCGTTTTAGGGATAACGTAAATGATAATTATTTTTATTTTGTCTATCAATTAGGATATCAATTATGAACAACTTTAATCGCCGTGACTTTTTAAAATTATCAGGCTCATCTATTATTGGATTGACTCTGGGCGGGGTAGTATTGCGCGCTAACGCACAAGAGCAATTGAACCTTGACGATCCAACAGCTGTTGCCCTTAAATATGTGCATGCTTCAAAGGTTGAAGGCCAATATTGCGAAAATTGTCAATATGTGGCAGGTGAAGATGGCCAAGAGTGGCGTCCGTGTGCCTTTTTCCCAGGTAAAGTTGTGGCAGCTAAAGGTTGGTGTGCAGGTTGGATGAAAAAAGCCGGCTAAACCATATTTGGTATAGCAACGCCACTAATTTTACCATTTCCAACATACAATAAGGCCACTTAAATAAGTGGCCTTATTGTATGAAACCGACTATTTATAATCCAGCAAGACGGGGTAAAGTACCTCTTTAAATAATACTTATTGCAATGTGTTCAGTGACATTAGCAGGCGATATATTTACGCTTAACTTTTAGGTTAATGTAGTCAAAAAGACGGGTAATCCACACAAAAGGATCCTGAGGCTTCCCTTCAATCAGTGCTATGGTCGTCATGCCATAGTAGATTCAATGAATCTTTTTTGAGTGCATATGGTGCATCGTTCAGGTTTACGAGTTAAAACCAACGGTGGCTTCAGCACTGTTAACCTCAGTGTAAGTCCAGTGACGGCAAACCTTACAGTGGGGTCTGTAAGTACTATGTTTATGGTTGTACTGGAAGCTGCAGCGACTCAACTTGAAGTGTCAACAGATTTTTCTGGTAGCTTTTCTGGCAATCTTTCTAGCGTATCTTCTTTCGCTATCTATAATGCAAGTAGAAGTGCCAACACGGGTGCACAAATAGCGACACTGAAAAAAGGCTTTGGGAGATAAAGATAATTTTATTAAAAGCGTTAACGAAGAACAGCAATCTAGTAACGAAGAATTAAAATCAGCAAACGGGGCACTACAATCGATCAACGAAGAGTTGCAATCGGCCAATGAGGAGCTTGAGACTACCAAGGAAGAACTGCAGTCGGAAAACGAGTAATTAGCCACAACTAATAGGGAGTTGCAAGCTAAAGCAATGCAGTCATCCAATCTCAACAACGACATGAACAATTTGATTGGTAGAACCGCTATTGCCACAGTATTTGTTGATTTAACGTTAAACATATTGCGTTTTACACTTGGCGTGACCAAAATTATCAGTCTTATTGAGGCGGATGTTGGCCGGCCTTTGATGCACTTTACCTCAACTGTGAGTGTTTATGATCAATTGGAGCAGGGTATCGAGTCAATGCTGCACAGCCTGATCCCCCGAGAGATTGAAGTGCAGTCTACAGACAGCAGCTATTGTATGCTGAGTATGTTGCCCTACCGCACCCCTGACAATCGGATTGATGGCGCGGCAATTAATTTTACCAGCATAGCTGAGTATAAGCAGTCAGAGCTGTCTCTCAAACAGGCCAACAGTCTACTGCGTTTGGCAACAGTGGTGTGCCATGCGAACGATGCCATCCTTGTGCAGGACTTGGATGGCAATATTATGGCTTGGACTTGGATGGCAATATTATGGCTTGGACTTGGATGGCAATATTATGGCTTTCAATGGTGCGGCATAAAGGTTGTATGGTTGGAGTGAAAAAGAGGCGTTAACATTGCAAAATTGGTCCCCACTAATCTGCAAAAGAAAAAGTTAAGTTGGATCAAGCAATTAAGCCAGAAAGAAATTTTGGACACCTATGAAACAAAACGTTTCACTAAAAACGGTTCGATAATAGACGTATTACACTCCGCCACGGGGCTGATAAATCAGGCAGGGGAGGTGTATGCAATGGCGACCACCGAGCGACATAACAAAAAGTCAGAGACGGAAGCTTAAATTATGGACAAAAAGCCACCTCAAACTGAGCATGATCTGCGTCACCGTGCCCAAAGATTACTTGACGACAGTCCAGATGGATATCTTGTAAAAAGCGCCCCATCCGAAATAAAGCAATTGCTACACGAGTTGCTAGAACATGAGGTTGAATTAGAGACGCAAAACGAAGGACTGCGCAGCGCAGCTAATCGATTGGATGCTTTGCAGACTCGCTACTTTGATCACTATGATCTGGCACCAATGGGTTATTTAACATTTGATGACCGGCGGTTAATTATGGAGAGTAACCTGTTCGCCGCCAGAATGTTCGGTATGAGTAGAAATACATTGATTAACGCGCCTATCAGTCAACTTTTGCTAAAAGAAGATCAGGTTATTTTTTATGAGAACTTAAAAATATGTATTGAATTAGATATTCCACAGCATTTTGAGATGCGTTTGATACGCACTGATGGCGTTGCCTTCTGGGGTCTCCTGCAGTTGATTGCTATGCCGGACGGCGAATACTGGCTAACTGTGACGGATATTGACCGGAACAAACAGGTAAAAGCTGAGCTGCGTGAAAGTGATAACAAGTTTAGGAGTGTTTTTGAGCAAGCTGCAATGGGAGTGGCTCGTGTGAGTTTGGATGGGGCATGGCTGGAGGTCAATAAGAAACTCTGCGCTATTGTTGGATATTCGCAACAAGAACTTTTAACTAAAAGTATTCAAGACTTAACACATCCAGAAGACTTAGAGATAGATCAAGCCGCTGTTAGTCAGCTTATTAACAATGAAATCAGCACCTACACAAAGGAAAAACGCTATTATAATTTTGAGGGTCTTATCGTTTGGGTCAAACTAACGATGAGTCTTGTAAGAGACATCAACAATGAGCCAGATTATTTTATCTCTATAATTGAAGATATTACTAGCCAGATTAACAAAGAAGCCGAACAACGCACACTCGCTGCACAACACCAACAAGCTAAAAAAATGGAGACCGTTGGCCACCTGGCTGGCGGTATTGCTCACGATTTCAATAATATGCTGGGTGTCATTCTTGGGCAGGCAGAACTAGTAATAAAAAAACTGGGCCCAAACAATTCTTTGGTAAGTCATTTAGAAGGGATCGTTAATGCCGCCAACCATTCCGCCAATCTCACGCGTCAACTACTGACCTTTGCCCGAAAACAAACGATTGAACCCAAAGTGCTGGATTTAAATGGGTCTGTATCGGCAATGATAGCTATGCTGAAACGGCTGATTGGTGAGAGCATTGTCCTGTCATGGGAACCAGCGGAAAAGATCTGGCCGGTCAAAGTCAACCCGACTCAAATTGATCAGGTTCTTGTTAACCTATGTATTAATTCCCGTGATGCGATTTCTGGTAGCGGGAAAATTTCTATTAGTGCGAGTAACTGTACCTTAGATAAGGATTATACCGCCGCTCAGATTTATAAAATTGAACCTGGCGATTATGTAAAACTTTCTGTAAGCGACGACGGTTGTGGCATGGATGAAGCAACGTTAATGCATATCTTTGAACCGTTCTATACGACTAAGGCGCTAGGTTCGGGAACCGGTTTAGGGTTGTCTTCCACGTTTGGAGCGATCAAGATGAACGCTGGGTTTGTCGACGTTTTTAGTCAGCCGGGGCAGGGAACAACTTTTAATATTTATTTTCAAAGAGTAAAGGCACTAAAGCATACCAAACAGAAAATTATTAAAGAGCAAGCTAGTCAGTCCACAGAAACGATACTCCTTGTTGAAGATGAAGAAATGTTACTCGAAATCGAAACCAGTATGCTGGAAAATAGTGGCTACACTGTGCTAGCTGCTCCCAGCGGCGAGCTTGCAGAAGCCATGTTACGCAAGCACTTATCTGAGATTGATCTATTGGTAACTGATGTCATCATGCCTGAAATTAACGGTATGGAGCTTGCGGTTAAATTACAAGCTATCAGCCCAAAGTTGAAAGTACTTTTTATGTCTGGATACCCAGCCGACGTACTCGACAGGCAAGCCAATATCAAAGAATGCGCCCACTTTTTGCAGAAACCCTTCTCGATGCAAGCTCTTGTGAGTAAGGTCAGAGAGGTATTTAATGCTAATTTAGATAATCAATTATTATGATTTTTTAGAACTTGTTATGGAAATTTTTCAAATCAGGTTGCCTTGATATCAGTCAATAATCTTCGAAATTTTTATGATTATTATATTCATAAACTAAATATTGTTAACGCTAAATTATCAGAACGGCGGTTAATATTAGCTAATAGAGTAACTAGGTTCTGACTGTTAATTATTGCAGATGTGCTGTTTATTCTCTGTTAATTCTGTTGTTTGTAGTTAACATCGCAAAATCATATTATCTTTAAAAAATGTAATGAAATAAGCACCCAGTTGAAAACTTGCTGTGGAGCTGAAGGTACTGGTAACTGTAAGATAGGTAGTCAGTTAGTTGGGTAAAAAGTGATGGAAAATGTATTTATCCGATAGTTTTACCGCTGATACCTACGGTATTATTTTATGAAATTGTAATCTTACTCGCAGTTAAGTGAAAATAGTTATACTTTATCGTCACTAGGAGCAATCTCAACATCAGACACAACGTGCAATTCAATTTCTTGTTGAGTTTCAATAATACCTTCTTCTTGCAAATCAGTCATAAAAGCACTTGGTAAAACATTCACTCCTATTTTTTCTCCCAATTTGACAACAAAAGGTAAAGTGATTGGCGAAAAAGGTAACACCGCAAGCACACCTAATCCTAGCCCACGAATGACATCAACAAATTGTTTATTAGCCTCTTCCATTTCCAACTTACTCGCACCACCCTTTGTGAATCGTTTGTAAGTACTCAGCATAACCTTGGTTTCATGGGTTTCCTGGGCAAGTCCTCGTTTGACTTCCAATAGACTATGCTTGAGCGGGGTAAGCGCCTTGCGTTTCACCGCAGAATTTTGATGCTTAATGGATTGGACTATCCTAACAATATAGTGCTTCAAAAGGAGACGCCTTTGAGAATGAATTATTTGATTATGCTTCATTACTGAAGCAAAGTTTACCATCCTTTTTTTAATAATTTAAAAACATAAAGACAGTTGCATAAAAAGTCAATATTACAGGTGTTTAGGGTGTTTACTATTCGTCAAAGTCCGCTTCTAAAATAAATAAGGATAAAGCGCAGGTATGCATAAACACCATGCCATAAACGAAACAAATGCTGTCAAGCCAGCAGTAAAGCTAAAATGCCCTAATTCTACAAAGCAGGTTGTCAAAAGAAGCGATAGAATTCGAAAGACATGCCATAAAGACCAAACCACTTTGCCCCGTCTTGTTCAAAACTAATGGAGGATAGAATAGGGACTAACGAAACATTTAAATGTTCAATGAATATCTAATATATTCTCATAGACTGGGGTTTCATTGTTTGAATTAATCGAAACAAAAAAGCCCTTTTTATGCTCAGGGAACACACACATCATACTTTGAAAGCCCAAGGTATTGCCTCCATGGCACTTACCAGAGACGCCCATTTCATTAACGCTGCTAACAACGGCTAATATCTTTCCTGTGTTTTACACTGCGCCTAAAATTGACTGCAGGGTATGAATTGTGATTAAAAACCACGGATAAAAAAACACATTTTATTTTCTGGTAGAATACTGGAAATTATTTAAAGCTTAGATTTATGTCGTTAGTTACCTTAGAACATTGCCATGCGCTTTTTGCTGAGCATTATCATTTACATACAGATCATCTAAGCATAGGGCTTTTACAACACACCGTTGTGCTCGGCCCAAACGGCAGTGGCAAATCTGCACTGGCGGCCTTGATCGCAGGTCATGGTGAGTGGTTAGATGGACTGCGACAAGTGACGTCTAATATTGCATGGGTGTCGGTGGAGCAACAACAAGCCTTAATCGAGGCTGAGAAGCAAAAAGACTGCGCTGATATTTTAGATATCATTCCCATTCCCACCACAGTAGAAGAAATATTACTGGAAGGTTATGACTCTGGCGATATGGTGCAAACGTTATTGGCGCAAGTGGTTGATGTTTTTGCTCTAGGAGCCATGTTGCAGCGACCATTTCGTGCATTGTCGACGGGTGAAACTCGAAAACTACTATTAGCAAAAGCATTATTGAGTCAACCTGAATTATTAATTCTGGACGAACCATGGGATGGATTAGACAAACAAGCTTGCGCTGACTTTAATGCTTTACTATTAGAAATATCCACTGAAACTACTTTCATCTTCGTTCTTAATCGTTTAAGTGAAGTGCCCAATTTTTGTCAGCAGTTAGTGCTGATGCAGTCTGGGAGTATTCAGTGGCAAACACTCGTTGATGATGATCTAGCTGCACAACTCACCCATATCAGCCAGTTACAACAAATGCAGCAGCAAGATTTAGTGTTGCCTGCAAAAGACGCTGACAGTTTTGCTCCTCATCCCTTAGACGCCAACGCACCACTAGTAAAGTTGAATAGTGTTAAAGTTAATTATGCTGAAAACATCGTTTTTAGTGGTTTAAATTGGACCATTGAACCACAACAACATTGGCAGGTGACCGGCCCAAATGGTTCTGGCAAGACTTGCTTGTTGAATTTGATCACCGGCGATCACCCACAGTGTTATGTGAACGATATTTACGTGTTTGGTTATCAACGGGGCAGTGGTGAAAGTATTTGGCAAATCAAACAATACATAGGGTATTTGTCTAACGCGCTTCATGCAGACTATCGAGTGAATTGTTCGTTGTTGTGTGTGGTGATATCAGGTTTTTACGACAGCATTGGTTTGTATCAACAAGCCACCAAAAACCAAATAGCACTAGCTCAACAGTGGTTGGTTCTTTTGGGACTAGACAAACAAGGGGCCACGACTTTTCAAGCGTTGTCTTTTGGCGATCAACGTTTAGCACTTATTGCCCGTGCAATGGTTAAACATCCGGCGTTACTGATCTTAGATGAACCCTGTCATGGCTTAGACGATATCAACCGCCTCAAAGTTTTGGCCTTAATTGATTTACTTGCCAGACAAGGGGGCACTACTTTGTTGTATGTGAATCATCATCAAGAGGACGTGATACCGAGTGTTAAAAACCATTTGTCGATGGTGGATTTTAATCGTTAATGTCATGGCAATAGGTATTGTATATCCAAGTTTAACGTAAATATCTTGCTAATTAGGCCATGATTGACAACAATTGGTCTTTAAATTTACTTTTTTAAAAACCAATGCAATCCAATACATATAATCCGTTACATCAATATTTTCCTTTTTTCTGCGGTCCTCGCTCTGAGCATTGTATCTATCTGGATAGCGCTGCAACCAGTCAAAAATTGCAGTCGGTTATAGATATTACGCAACATTACTACCAAGAACGCACAGTCAATGTACATCGGTCTAGCCATCATTTAGCGGCGAGTGTCACCGAACAATTTGAAACATCACGGAAGAATATCCAACACTTTATCGGCGCAAAAAGCCACAAAGAAATTGTCTGGACCAAAGGTGCAACCGAAAGCATTAACCTCGTCGCCAGTGGATTGGCTAAAAATCACTTTAAAAAGGGCGACAGTATTCTAGTTTCAGCACTGGAACACCACGCTAATATCGTGCCTTGGCAACAAATAGCACAAGGGCTTAATCTGCTTCTTGAGGTGATGCCTGTCGATGTCAATGGTGTGTTAAAGCTAGAACAGTCATTGCAATTAATTAACGCAAATACCGCTTTGGTTGCTTTAGGGCATGTGTCTAATGCCTTAGGTAACATCAATCCCATTGAAGCTATTATTGCCAAAGCCAAAGAAGTCGGTGCTTTAACACTCATCGACGGTACACAGGCTGTCAGTCACTTAGGGGTGAATGTACAACAGTTGGATTGTGATTTTTATGTGTTTAGTGGCCATAAAATGTTCGGCCCTACTGGCATAGGGGTTTTATATGGTAAGTATGCCTTGCTTGAGCATTTACCGCCTTATCAATTAGGCGGTGAGATGATCCAAAAAGTCAGTTTCCAACAAACCACCTTTCAACCTCCGCCATTAAAGTTTGAAGCAGGTACACCTAATATTGCAGGAGTATTAGGGATCGGTGTTGCTAGCGAATTTATTCAACAGCACAGAATTTCGCTGTTAGCACTTGAACACAACTTATATAAGCAATTGCTAGATACGTTATCAGTTATTCCACGAGTTAGGTTATGGGGTGACATCGTCAATAGTATTTGTGTGCAGTCATTTACCGTGCAAGGTGTCAGTCATTACGACTTAATGGTGTTGTTAGATAAGCGCAATATAGCCGTTAGGGTAGGGCATCACTGCGCTATGCCTTTGATGGATTCACTGGGTATTGATGGCACCATTCGGGTGTCTATGGCGGCTTACAATACCCGTGCAGATATTCACACCTTTGGATATGCACTTACTGAATGTATTCGCTTGTTAACTGAGCCTGCAAATCAGTTGGCGATTAACGAGTTAGGGATTAACGAGTTAGGGATTAACGACAATTCGTTTGCACATAAACAAACAAAGCTTGCGCCCATTGCAGAGTCTATTAAACAGGCCAAAAGCTGGGATCAAACATACAGACAAATAATGTTAGCAGGTAAAGGATTAATTAGACTGCAAGATCAATATAAAACAAATGTTTCAGCAGTGTTTGGGTGTGAAAGCCAAGTATGGATAAGGTGCTTTACACAGGAAGGTTCATTAGTATTAGAAGGTGATTCACCCAGCAAAATTGTCCGTGGTCTATTGGCTGTGGTGTTTGAAGTGCTGACAGGCAAAACAGCTAATCAAGTCTTAGCATTTAATTTAGCTGACTACTTAGAAACATTAAGTTTGGGTAAACACCTAAGCCAATCCAGAGGCAATGGGCTATCTGCTGTAGTAGATAAAATAACTGAATACTGCCAACTTCAATCCTCAGATATAGAGGGCTAGATATAGAGAGCTAGATGTCAACAAATAATAAAAATAAGCAGACGCGTTCTGGGGTTAGAAAAGTCTTATCTGTGTGCGGGATCATGATACTCATATCCGTTTTAGGGTATAACACAAATAAAACGATTCAACGTTATCTTGGGGAACAAGCCATAGACCAAACTGGTTTAGAGATACTTAACTTAGAGCAAGCGTTAGAGGTAGCTAAGAGTTCAAATAAATTAGTCTTGGCAAATATGTCAGCAATTTGGTGTCCATCCTGCCGTAAATTAGATAAACAAGTATTCTCTGATGAGCAAGTCAAAATACAGTTAAATCAAGACTTTGTTTATGCTCGTATTGAATACGAGTCCCCAGAAGGTAAAATATTTATGCAAAACTACCCAGTCAGTGGCTTTCCTACTTTGGTGATATTAAATGCAGCCGCAGAAAAGTTACTGCAGTTACCGATAAATTATGAGCCATTACCTTTTTTGGCAACACTAGAAAAAGTAGTTGCAGCAAATCGTTAAGTGTTTTTATTAACATAATTTCATTGTAGGGCAATGTTTATCTCAATTCACAACATATGGCTGTTAATTCTGCTGTGCTCAGTATCGTTTGTAGTCAAGTAACGGCCAGTGATATGTTTATTCAAAGCTGCATTTATTTAGATGACTAAATGGCGATAAAAAAATTCTTTACCTTGTCATATCACTCCAATTAGCGCCCTTATACTTAAACAAGATGAGCTTTGCTTATGCACTCTCTAAATGTTTTTGCGGCATTTTTGGGGGAGCTGGCATGACAGATTGCTGATACCAAGGCCACACCATCAACACCTGTCCCTATAATAGCTTCGAGGTTAGCTGCATTAATACCGCCTATTGCGACAATAGGAAAAGCGCTTTGTGCAACCGCTTTAGCTAGCCCTTCAATGCCCCATTCTTTTTTGATATTAGTTTTTGTAGCTGTAGCAAAAATAGCACTCAAGCCTAGATAGTCCACGGGCAATGACTGGGCTTCAATCAACTGCTGTTCATTTTCAATGGACAGGCCCAGTAATTTATCCTTACCTAGGAGACGGCGCGCTGTGTCTGTTGGCATATCCGATTGCCCAAGGTGCACACCATCCGCATCAATCGCCAACGCTACATCTACTCTATCGTTAATGATCAAAGGCACACCGCTGCGTTGAAGAAT
>JAWUXU010000070.1:0-14893 GCA_034111145.1 Paraglaciecola sp. | reverse complement strand
CTACTGGGTCAATTGGATCCACCGGGTCTACCGGGTCTACCGGGTCTACCGGGTCTACCGGGTCTACCGGGACAACCGGGACAACCGGATCTACTGGGTCTGACGGATCCACCGGATCGACTGGATCTATTGGGTCAACCGGATCTACCGAGTCAACTGGGTCTAAAGAGTCAACAAAGTCAATAAGGTCAAATTTCACGGGTACATCTGCCGCTCCAAGAGTGTTACCCGGTTCCCCCGTATC
Organism: Paraglaciecola sp.; assembly: GCA_034111145.1. Lineage (GTDB taxonomy): Bacteria > Pseudomonadota > Gammaproteobacteria > Enterobacterales > Alteromonadaceae > Paraglaciecola. The sequence goes on along the minus strand of JAWUXU010000070.1, from coordinate 14,649 downwards.
GTAACCTGCACCGGCTAAAAATTCATTGCCGTTCCTGTCCAATGTGACAAAGTCAGTTCCTTCATTGCCGATCAAGCCACCGGCAGCTGTATCAGGTAGATCTACATCATCATCAGATTCAATTAATGCCTGGATAGTATTGATATCAGCTTGCACATTATCGGGTGTGAGCACATTATCAATTTGACTTTGTGCTTCTGCTATTTCTGGTACCAAGGGTTGTTGTGTTACTTGATTATATGTGGCTGGGGCATCAGTTATACGTTGCTCTGTACCATCTTCAAAAGCCAAAGTGATGTCACTGCCCGCTGCAAGTATTAAAACTGTACCAGACAAAATACTATCGCCGTTCTGTAATACTGCATTTGGGGCAGAGCCAGCTTGTACTAGCCCGCTAACATCGACTACTCGAGCATCTTTTGAAGTGGTAAAATTTTGCATAAAAAACATTCCGAGTAATTCGCATTACTCGAAAGTAAGCGCAAGTTAACTTGTTATTTAACAATAGCCTCTGCTGAATTACAGCTTTGCCAAGTTGCTAAATTTTGGTACTTCCATACGTTAACTTTTTAGAATTATCCTAGTAAAAGAAAGTACTGTTTTGATAATTGTATTACTATATAGGACTGCGCGAAGTATCCCATTATATACTTTCGTATAGGGTTTGAGAGTGTTGTGTAGACCTCTTCATATTAGGTAGAGACTTAATCTATCTAACGTTTAATTTGACGAGCGACTAAAGCACAAAGGGCTAAAGCAAAAATAACAAAACTATAAGGCGCTGGTACTTCTATGACGCGTTTAAATACATAGTTTATATTAACCCCTTCAAAAAAGACTCTGTCGTCCACCCAAGCAGAACGATCTGTTAGGCCGCCTCCGAAATCTCCCTGTGTATATTTACCATCAGCATTGCCATCAGCAACTATATCTTCACTAAACATGGCAATTGCATTTCCAACACCATCGTACCAAGCCATGTGATTGACTATTTCATCACCAGCCATAACACCTGTAAGGGAAAAATTTAGGTCAAATGCAGCTATCGCTAGATTTGCCAGTGAACCGCTAGCAATACCAGCTGCGATCGCAGCTTCTAAACCATTGTAAGGCGTGGCATTGTCGCTTGTGATTGTATTGTCTGTACCGTCCCAGGCTGGGCCTGTAAACATGTCATAAAAGCCGACATATTCCCATAATACGCCATCAGCATTTGTATAAATTTCACCTTCAATTAAGGCTGCATTTGCCTGGCCAGCCAAACTGTTTATTAAAATAGCTACGAATATAATTTTCATAAATTTACTACTCATAAAATTCTCCTTGGAGCTCTAGTATTGAGCGTTCATAAAACATTAGATTATTCGTTATTCTCTGCTTTACTCTCTACGCAGTAAAAATCAACGCGGTAAAATACTTCTACAAGCACATATGCAAAATACGATCCAACATTAAAATATATATATTATTCAGTTAATTAAAAAAAATAAGATTTCTTTAATAAGAAACATGTTAAGAAATCCGACACTTTTTTAGAGTCAATTTTCAGTCCCTCGAGGGTTTTTATGTAGCGTTTGGATGAAAATTTTAAGTTGTCAAACACGCATTGGTAATGACTTACACCTTATATTGCTTTCCATGGCGTAAAATAAGTCTATAAAAAACGTTGTGCTGTATACCTTGCGATAACAATAACAATAACTATAACTATAACATTTGCAATTGCAATAACAAATCAGTCAAAAGTAGACTGTTATTGAACATTTTAAAGAGAAGCTACTTGGCATATTGCCGGTGGCAGTAAAACTGGTAGATGCATGTTTTACAGGTAAATTAAGCTATCGCTTTATAGGCTGAGCGATTAGGTCGTGTATCTTTTTAAGTGATGGCAGTTTAAATGACTCTTGATAAAAAAGTCTATTAAGTCTACCTAATAAGTTGACTGAACGGCTAGGATCATGAGATTTACGCCTATGAATACTGGCATTTTGTAAAAACTCCCAAGGTTTTAAATTCCACTGCAGAACTTGTTCTATCGAAATCTGTTGGTCATGTATACAGCTAAGAATACGTTCTGTTTTACTCTCATTTGAAGGGATGGCAACATTGTTATAAATATTACTCACAGCTATTCCCACAGCTTCAATAGCATGATTAATAGCAGACCAAATTTGGTCGTGATCAACATGAACATCTTTTGGGGCGTAATAACCCATCACTTCCCATTCCAATTCAGCGTTACCCACTGCTATCGAACTGCCAACCAGAGGGGAATAAGATAAGTCCGGCATAGCACCGATGTTATAAGCATCAACAGATAAGCCAATATTGATGGCAATGTCACCCATGTGCTTTTTATCTAAATAAATGGCTTCAAAAGCGGCTCGTTTTACTCCCATCCAACCATATACAACAGGCTCCAAACTAGCAAAGTTACGCACATCATCAGGTAAATCCTCACCGTACTTATCAATAAACAACGGAGTGGGATCTGATCCGACATTCTCATCTGGTACCCACACTTCGTATTCCTGTCTGTTATCACCTTTGCCGCGACTTTTAATCCCATATGATAAGTTGATGGGACGGCAGATACTTCTATCTTCATCGCCTCTATGGAAGAACTCTGAGCGAAAACGTTTGATAAAGGGGGCCTCTAGACCTGCAATCGCCGCAGTGGGATAACGAAATCCGATATCACTATTATTTACAATATAAAATCCGGGGATTTCTCGCTGCAAAATATTTTTCACGCCTACAAATGATTGAAAATTGTGCACTATCAAACTCCTCTCTGGTTCAATAGTCAGCCTTTGGCCATCAGCAGTGATAAATTTTGGTGTTTTATGATACACGTGGTCATTGAGGCCTAGGCTCTGGGCATAAGAGTTTGTGGCCATTGCCAGTTCGCTAAAAAGCGTATCGTGATTTCGAATATGTTTAAATAATGGTCTGTGTTTAACCATAAATGTTCTACTAGTCTGTATTGGCGTTAAGTGCTGTAATTATTTATATGAGGTTGCATAAAAAATTACAAGTAATAAAAAGTCGGGATTTACCCGACTTCTTAAATACACCTCAAAAACTTAAGGTTAGACAGCCCTGATTGTAAACACACCCACATCAGCTTGAATAACTTCTACCTTAGTACCTGCGGCCAAATGTTCATTGGCAACTAGCTTCCAGTTTATACCTGAATAATGATATTCAGGCGTCAAGCCTGGGGCCACATCTTCAACTAAAACAAAACGATGACCCGCCAAATCGCTTTTGGCTTTTGTTGTGTCCACCTTTGTTTGCATATTCTTTAAAGGTTTCCATAACAAAGCGGCCGATAATGCAGTGAGTGCGCCTGTGCTAAACATGGCCGCCAACCACGTATCAGGAATAATGCCCACATACAATAAACCTGCGGTTACCACAGCCCCGCAACCTACAAAAAACAGTACAAAGGTTGAAAAACCTAGCACTGCAATTTCAATGACTAATAAAAGAATGCCAATTATGAGCATACTTTCAGCTAAATTATTGAATGCCCACTCCATACTCTACCCCTTATTTAATTGATTAATAATGGTCATGGCTTGGGCTACAACGCTCGCGGCTTCAGTACTGCTATCAGGCAATAACACCACAGAGGATTCTTTAGCAATAGCATGTTTGGCTTCAATAGCCTTAGTGGCTAAATCCAATTGAATGGCTTTTTGCCCTTCAGGGGTGGCAGCGGCTTCACCCACTTGTCTGAGGGCTTCTGCCTGAGCGGTAGCGACTGCCACTATAGCTTTGGCTTCACCTTCTGCCCGCAATACTTGTTCTTCTTTATCGGCTTCAGCGGCTAAGACTACCGAGGCTTTCTGACCTTCGGCGCGATTAATGGCAGCCTGCCTGTCACCTTCAGACTCTAAAATCTGTGCCCTTTTGACTCGTTCGGCCTTCATCTGAGCTTCCATAGCTTCCATTACAGATTGAGGCGGCACAATGTCTTTTATTTCATAACGAAGTACTTGGATCCCCCAAGGACCCGCAGCATCATTGATTGCCGCAACGATATTGATGTTTAACACGTCTCTTTCTTCAAAGGTTTTATCGAGTTCCATTTTGCCTAACTCAGAACGCATAGTGGTTTGTGCTAGTTGAGTGACAGCAAACTCGTAATCGTCTATTCCATAGGTGGCCTTATAGGGGTCAAGCACTCGAAAATACAAAACACCATCTACTGACAGCGAGATATTGTCTTTGGTAATCGCGCTTTGTTCAGGTACGTCTACGGCTTTTTCTTTTAATGAGCGATCCGCGGAAATACGATCAATAAAGGGCACAATAAAATTTAACCCGGCTTCTTTAGTTGACTGGTATTTACCGAATCGTTCAATCACATAGGCGCGGTTTTGAGGAACAAATTTAATTGAGGTTTTGAGTAAGATCACCACAAACACTAAAACCAGAGTTTGCGCGGTTAAAATATAATCAAGTAATACTTCCATAACTGCCTTCCTTATTTTATACGGCGACACTTACCGTATCTATATATATGAGTCTAATTTGCCACTATTTCAAGTGATTCGTCAAGGGGACTTATTAAACTATAGGGTCTTTATAACTGAATAAACTAGGACGTTCAGATCCGTATTAACAAATATACTTTTGCCTTGTGGATATCATCAACTCACTCAAAATATTTGGTCTTAAATAACCAGAACAACTCAGCTGTTAATCTTCAGGTCATCAATCTTTACTGATTGATCATTACGGTAAGCTTTGGGAGATACACCAGTCCACTTTTTAAAAGCACGAGAAAACGTTGCCGGTTCAGTAAAACCTACCGCCAAACCTATTTGGGCGATAGTTAAGTTGACTTGTTCAAAAAGGTTAATAGCTTGGTCACGTTTAGCATTATCTTTTAATTGCTGAAAACGACTACCCTCTGCTACTAACTTTCGGCGTAATGTTCTTGATGTCATATTTAACTCTTTAGCCACATCCTCAACATTAAATCGTTTTTCTAATACCGCCCCTTCTAAAATTCGCATTACCTGAGTGCTATATGTACGGTAATAAGATTGTTTTTTAAACCACTGTAAGGGGATTTGGTTTAGGTAACTCACTAACTCTTCTGGATTTCGTACCACAGGAAGATCCAAATATTTAGCATCAAACACTAGCCCATTTTTTTCGCTTTGATACATACAAGGACAAGGAAACATCAATCTGTATTCTTCATGATGCATTGGTTTAGCATGTCGCACATATACTTGGTTTAGGGGAATAACTTGACCTACCAGCCAACTAGGAAATCGATGACAAATTAACAATAATAATTCGGTCAGCATACTGTTGGGTGAAGTATTGTCACGGCTTGATTTAAAATTGGGATCCACACTAAAGTTCACTTGTGAGCTACTTTTCTCAACTTTACAGTGCAGCTGCCCACCTGTTAGGTTGTAAAAGGCAGCGATATAAGTGAAGACCCCATCAAGTGTTTTGCAGGTAATTAAGTGCTCGGTCAGTAAAGTAAACATGCCTACTTTGACTTTTTGCTCAGTGAATCCCAATAATTCATCATCACTTATTCGCCAGCAGCTTTTTACAATACTGGCTAACTGTGAAGCTAATACCCGCGATTTGGGTTGCTGCAACTGTGCGGAAGTAAGACCTGCCTCAGCCAAAATTTGTTGTTCGTTCCCTCCCAGATAAACTGCATTATCTAAGTGTTCACGAGCAAAATAACTGGCGATTGTGTGTCGATTTGCAAGTTCGTTATCTTGTGCCATCACTGTCCGTTTTTGACAATTTTATAAAGAAATTTGACTAATAAAGCATTTATAACCTAAATACTAAAACATTATGTCCATAAATGCTAAGTCAATGACTGTTTTCATCATCGTTTTTTAAGCTGTATTTGTGAATAATAGTAATTGAAAATCACCAATGATATTCAAATAATAATAAGGTTTCCCATGGCCACAATAGAAGATGCTAACAACGAAGAAATGCAAATGTTTCGCGATATGGTTTTACGCTTTTTAGAGCAGGAGGTATTACCCCATTACGATACATGGGAAAAAAACCACAAGATGCCACGAAAGATGTGGAATATCATGGGAAGCGCCGGCATGTTGTTGGTAGATTTTCCTGAAAAATATGGTGCTGCAGGTGCAAGTTTTGACGTGTGCCAAATGATCCAGGAAGAAATGTGTCGCTTAGGTTTTCATGGTTTAGGCACCGGTTATAACATACACGCCAATATTGTTGCGCCTTATGTATTGAATATTGGAACAGAAGAGCAACACGATCGTTGGTTACCTGGCATGGTGACAGGGGAAGTGGTAACTGCGCTAGCTATGACTGAGCCGGGTGCAGGTAGTGATGTGGCTGGCATGCGCACCAGCGCGATAAAAGACGGCGATGAATATGTGCTAAACGGCTCTAAAACATTTATCACTAATGGCAATGATGCCGACATGATTATTGTTTGTGCCAAAACCGATATCCATGCAGGCTCAAAAGGTATCTCATTATTTTTAGTTGATACCAGTCTGCCTGGTTTTTCTACTGGTAAACCTATTGAAAAAATGGGCCAGCACTGTAGTGATACAGCCGAATTATTTTTTGAAAATATGCGGATACCAAGCAACGCGTTACTAGGCGAAGAGGGCAAAGGATTTGTTTATTTAATGCAAGAGTTACCTCGTGAACGCCTAGGTTGCGCGGTTCAAGCTATTGGGCATGCCCAGGGCGCACTAGATATGACCTGCGATTATGTAAAAGACCGCAAAGCATTCGGTCAGTCTATTTCACAGTTCCAGAATACCCGTTTTAAGTTAGCACAATGTCAAACTGAGCTAGAAATGTGTCGTGCACTGCTGGAAAAACATATGGCCAAGTATAAGCTTGACGAAATGACGGTAACCGATGCTGCCATGCTAAAACTGGCCGCAACAGAAATGCAGCTCACTATGGTAAACGAATGTCTGCAGTTGTTTGGTGGTTACGGTTATACCGAGGAATATCCTATCTCTCGTTTTTATCGAGATGCGCGTATCCAAACTATCTACGCGGGTAGTTCAGAAATCATGAAAGAAGTCATCGCTCGCGGCATTTTAGGACGATAGACAAATACACTAGATTCGATAGTTTTGTTAATGGCTCATGGCTAAAAACTCATAAACAAAGCTTTAAAATTTTAACACTGGAAACATAATGACTATCCCTGTTCAATTTGAAAACCGTTTACGCATTCCTCTTATCGCCTCACCGATGTTTTTTGCCAGTGGCCTTGAGCTTGTTATGGAAAGCTGCAAAGCCGGCATAGTGGGCACTTTTCCCGCCCTTAATCAACGTACTAGCGAAGGCTTTGAAAGTTGGTTAATTGAGATCCAAACACGTTTAGCTGACTGGGAAAAACAAAGCGGTAAACAAGCAGCTCCTTTTGGAGTGAATCTAATTGTGCATAAAAGCAATCCACGCTGGCAAGCCGATTTAGCTATCTGCGTTAAACACAAAGTGCCCTTAGTGATTACGTCTTTGGGTGCAGTAGCTGATCTTGTGGATGCGGTGCATAGCTACGGTGGTTTGGTTTTCCATGATGTTGTTAATGCGCGCCATGGTAAAAAAGCAGCCGCAGCGGGGGTGGATGGATTAATCGCTGTTTGTAATGGTGCAGGCGGTCACGCAGGCACTACCAACCCATTTGCGCTGGTGGCTGAAATCAGGCGGTTTTTTGATAAAACGGTCATATTAGCAGGTAGTTTATCCCATGGTAAGGATGTTGCAACAGCCGAAATGATGGGTGCAGATATGGCTTACATGGGCACACGTTTTTTAGCCACTGCAGAAGCAAATATCGCTGATAGTTATCAAGATATGATCATTAATAGTAGTGCCAGTGACATTTTGTATACACCAAAAATATCAGGGGTAAATGCCAGCTTTATGCGTCAAAGTGTTGTTGATGCAGGTATCGATCCAACAGATTTGACACCTAAAGCTGATTTAGATTTTGGTGATGAATTGAATGTTGGGAACAAAAATTCAAGTGAAAAAAAGGCATGGCGTGATATCTGGTCGGCCGGCCAAGGCGTGGGCTCTATTGACAAAGTGCTCAATACTGCGGATTTGGTCGACAATCTAGTGACTGAATATCATGCAGCGATTGCCGATCACCAGAAAAAATACATCAATACATTTGCTAAATTAATCAGCTGATTTTGTTATTTTAAGAGAAGGGGTAGGCATTGGTTAGGGGAGTGAATAGGTATACACCCAAGCAGTATTTGATGCTTACGCGGCTAAAGATGATAGTTTTATATGCTTTTTTCATGCCCCAAAACAACACAGATGGGATTGCAGTTGTCGGTGGCAACTATCCCATCAGATGACTACAGTTTATAGATCAACTGGCTACATTTTATGTTAGCCAGTTGCCTAGCAGAGAAGGTGTGAAATCTTTTCTGGAAAAAAATGACCGTATTTATTTCAAAAGCATCAAACTTTCAAAATGCTCACTTCTCGACCCGCTATTAATGGCGACTTAACATGCCGCATATGTCCTTAATTAAAAACTCAGGACTATTAGCTTTTTATGCCTGTATAAAAACCATCTCACAAACACTCCCCTGTGTGTAATTGTATATAAAAACCATTAGTCTTCAGTCTAATAAAAATTAGTTTAAATTTAGCTCACGAGTCATATTTTCGTTTTTATCGCGGTGCACGATTACGTTATCTTCGATTCTTATACCACCAAAAGGGCGTAAACTATCCACAACATTCCAATTAATGTATTTGGAATGTTCACTACTCTTTAAATCAGCCAATAAGCTATTCACAAAATATAAACCTGGCTCAATGGTAAAAACTTGTCGCGCTTCAATGATGCGGGTATTTCGTAGAAATGGATGCGCCTCAGGGGCTGGATTCGGTGTACCTCTGTCATCGGACACATGCCCGGCTACGTCATGCACTTGCAAGCCTAAAAAATGCCCGATGCCATGAGGGAAAAAAGTGCTAACAATGCCAGTGTCAACCACATCATTAGGAGCTAAATTCACTATACCCGCGTCACACAGTAAAGCTGCAATTTGCTGATAAGCAGCGCTATGGATCTTCACATAAGACACACCAGGCTTTAATTCCTCTACACATTGTTGAGTAATGCTATGCATAGACTCGACTAAGTCTGCAAACACACCATTTTCTCGAGCGTAAGTACGAGTAATATCAGCAGCATAACCATTGAAAGTTGCCCCCGCGTCAATTAAAAAAGAACGTGTTTGCAAGGGCGCATCAGTGTCTAAGTTGGTGTAATGCAATATCGAGGCATTTTCATTTAGTGCGACGATATTATGATAAGGGACTTGGTTGTCGCCTTGCCTGACAGCACAAAGATAAGCTAAATTAATATCAAACTCGCTGAGTCCTTGTTCAAACGCAATTTTGGCTGCATGGTGCCCACCAACTGCTATACGGTTTGCTTCACGCATACACACTAATTCGTAATCTGTTTTATATGCCCGCTGATAATGAAAGTAGTGCATCACTCTATCTGGATTGACTAACTCAAAACCTAAGGCTTTAGCAACGTCTACATATTCACCTATATAAGCATATTTACTTTTATCAAAAGGCAAATGTTTTTCAACTGCACCCGCTTGGGTCAGTAATACTATATCGAACTGCTCTGCCCAAAAATCGTTTGGCTCGTCAGGCACTTTATGCCAAAAATCTTTAGGTCGATAAAATACTAACTTAGGCTTATCAACGCCGTTAACAATCAACCAACAATTTGGGTTATCAATGACTGGCAACCACGCCTTAAACTGCGGGTTCACTTTAAAAGGGTAATGGTTATCGTCTAAAAATAATCTCTTGCTCTGCCCCGAATGAATTATCAAGCCGTCAATACTCTCCCGCTGCATGGCTTCCCGAGTGCGGCTTTGTAATTCTGAAATATGTTGTGGATAAGTTTGCGCTAGGGATGCTGGTGTTAAGGATGCTGGTGTTAAGGATACTAAAGGTGTCATGCCAGACTCTCATCAAGTAATATAATTGTATATTAACATAAGCTTCAGGCTGTTGGCCTTGCATATGTTGCAGATACGTTTCTAACTTTTTGGTTGAATTTCCATTGTGACTAATTTCTTGAACAGGTTTTCACTGCCACCCAAATGTTGGCTGTATATTTGCTGATAAGCCAGCACCGCTTTAACGTAATTCCGGGTTTCTTTATAAGGAATGGTTTCTATCCATAAGTCCAAGGGCATATTGCCTTTTTCAGGTAGCCACTGTTGCACTCTTCGCCAACCCGCATTATAAGATGCCGTCGCCAATATGGCATTATTATCCATTTTATCCATCAGGTAGCGCATATATTGCGTGCCCAGTTCAACATTTCGGTTAGGGTTAAATAAGCTATTTTTTTTGATTTTTTTCTTGGCAAGATAACGTGCCGTATCCGGCATCACTTGCATTAAACCCAAAGCACCCGCATGAGAAGCCGCATCTGGCATAAAAGAACTTTCTCGTCTGACAATCGCATATGCCCATGCGAGATCAATGTTGTTTTTCTTAGCGCTGCTTTGTAACTGATTATCAAATGGCATCGGGAAACGTCGACTTAAATCATCTAAATAACCTGATTTGGAAAAACCAAAAATGGCTTGGTCATGCCAATGCCTCTGGCTAGCAAGAACAGCTGCGGTTAACTTCTGCTGCTGTGTTAATTGACTTTGCAAAAAAAACCACTCTCGCCTGGCGCTAAGATTACGGCCTAGCTTTCTAAACTCGAAAGCTCTTTGTGCAGAAGGCAGTGCAACCAACTCATCGATATCTCGTTGAGCTATCAGCAATGGGTTATCATTTAGGCTGGGCATCTCAGATAGTTTTCCACTTGCCAAAAAACCATAATAATGACGCTGCTTAGCTAATTTATGTAAGCCCTCATCAGCTAATTTTTTAGCACCTACCTTCTCATAAGCGCGCGCTTTCCAGTATTGAAACACATTGTCATCAACTGATTCGACGGGCACAAGGTCTATAACATCTAGAGCATTTTGCCAGTTTTGTTGTCTTAATACATGAGCTAAATGCCAGCGCAGTAATGCTGCATCAGGATCAAAATTCGTAGCTTTTTCTAACCACACTCCAGCTTGTTCATGATTTGCCAGTGCTAGAAAAACAGCAAATCGGTGAGATATTTGTTTTTGTTGTGCTATCGAGAAGGTAAATTTACTGGACAGTTTTTCCCAACTGCGTAGGGCTAAATCTCTGTCTGAACTGATCAAACGTTTTAAACCATAGACTAGTATTTCGGTTTCCTTATCTAAATATTTGACTGGAAAATTAGATAAGCGAGAGACTTGGCTGGGGGAACGGCGAACTTTTATCCAAAGATCAGCTAGATATTGCTGCTCTTTTGGCAACAAGGTTTTTAAATACGGTATAAGGGTATGGTTACCTCCGTCAGCCGCCAGAGATATTCTTTTCCAAATTAATTCTGATGTACGTTTTCCAGCTTTTTGCCATTTTTTGAATAGTGCATTACAGTCACTAGGTTGCGATTTACCCACTACCCACAGGTTTTCTGCCAGTTTAAATGCTTGCACATTATACGGGTCTTTTTGCAGTAAAATTTCTGCATATTTGCAGTTTAAACGTGTATTACCCATATCTCGATAGAAATGCCTAAACAGTTCAGGTTGATTTTTTTTGGCCAAATAAGTCAACCATTTTTTGCGAAGAGGTCTGCCTAAAGGAGAAGATTCGTATTTAGCTAAAAAACTTTCTATTTGTTTTTTATTCGCCATAAAAGGGAATTTGCTTAAGGTTTTTAATTCAATGTAGGGTTTGAGTGGATAACCTTCTAGCTGTGTCATTAGCGTTGTAAAACTGCTGCTATTTGGATTGTGAGCGAGCCTTTCTGCTTTAATAAAAAGCTTCCGTTGCTGCTCGCGATCTAGCTTAGGCACTGCCATTACTACCTCAGTAAGTAATACAGTAAAAATCACTAGGAAAATTAAATAACGAATAGTCACAAATCCCACAATATAAAAGAAAAGCCAACAAAATTGCTGACCCTTATACTAACAAACTTGCTTAATGATAAAAGCGAGTATTTTGAATAATTCACATATCAACTGGCACGACCAGTTGATATGATTATATTTACCCATATGTTATATGTTTTGTCTGAAGTTGTTAAAATTTAGGTTAATATTTAAAATCTTTAACAACAATCTATTCAATCTGTATTCGGAGGGACATTGACCTCCTCCCAACCCACGCTTTGGCGATAGCCACAGGAGATGATAATGATATACGAAGGTAAAAGCCTCACGGTTAATTTACTGCAAGATGGCATTGCAGAATTAGTATTTGATGCCCAAGGTTCGGTGAACAAGTTTGATCGATTAACCGTTGCAGACTTAGATGCTGCAACACAGGCTCTTGTAGCTAATCCAAATGTAAAAGGTGTACTAGTCCGCTCAGCAAAATCAACTTTCATTGTAGGCGCTGATATTACTGAATTTACTGGTTTATTTGATATGCCAGATGAAGAAGTTTTAGCATGGGTAGGCAAAACTTCTCAAGTATTTGACCGTTTTGAAGATTTACCTTTTCCCACTATCTCAGCGATAAACGGTTTTGCACTGGGTGGAGGTTGTGAAATGACCTTAGCCTGTGATTTTCGTGTGGCAGATACAACCGCTAGTTTAGGCTTGCCAGAAGTGAAACTAGGCTTAATGCCAGGTTTTGGTGGCACAGTCCGTCTTCCTCGCCTAATTGGTGCAGATAACGCACTAGAGTGGATGACCACAGGTCGTGATCGCAAGGCAGTAAAAGCCATGGCTGAAGGCGCTGTAGATGCAGTAGTTTCACCAGAGAAATTGACTGAAGCAGCACTTAGCATGCTTAAAGACGCTATAGCGGGCAACTTTGATTGGCAAGCTCGCCGTGCAGAAAAAAAAGCACCTCTGACATTAAATCAAAACGAAGCCATGATGAGCTTCTCAACTGCAAAAGCTATGGTTTTCGCACAAGCTGGCAAACATTACCCTGCGCCTCATATGATGGTAGAAACAATATCAAAAGCCGCTGGCCTTGATAGAGATGGTGCACTTAAATTAGAAAACCAAGGTTTTGCAAAATTAGCTAAAACTGATGCAGCTAAAGCCCAGGTGGGTATATTTTTGGCTGACCAGTTAGTTAAAGGCAAAGGTAAAAAACAGGCCAAAGCAGCTAAAAAAGTAATCCAGCAAACAGCCGTATTAGGTGCAGGTATAATGGGTGGCGGTATCGCTTATCAGTCTGCGGTTAAAGGCACACCTGTAATAATGAAAGACATAAACCAAGCCGCGTTAGACTTGGGTTTAAAAGAAGCAGCCACCATTTTAGGCAAGGGCATGCAGCGTGGGAAAGTCAATGCAGCTTTAATGGCATCAACGCTGAATAGCATTGTGCCTACATTAGAATACTCAGCCATTAAGGACGTAGACTTAGTCATTGAGGCTGTAGTCGAAAACCCCAAAGTGAAAGGCATAGTCTTGGCCGAAACAGAACAGCATGTATCTGATGACGCGATTATTTGTTCCAACACTTCGACTATTTCTATTAACCATTTAGCCAAGAGCTTGAAAAAGCCCGACCGCTTCTGTGGCATGCACTTTTTTAACCCCGTGCACAAGATGCCATTAGTTGAAATCATTCGTGGTGAAGACACCTCTGAAGACACTATTTCAGCTGTTGTTGCAGCCACTTTAAAAATGGGTAAAACCCCCATAGTGGTTAACGATTGCCCCGGCTTTTTAGTTAACCGTGTATTGTTTCCTTACTTCGCAGGTTTCAGCAGATTGATTATGGACGGCGCAGATTTTGTTGCTGTTGATAAAGTCATGGAGAAAGTCTTTGGTTGGCCTATGGGTCCTGCTTATCTGCTTGATGTGGTAGGCATGGACACGTCTGACCATGCCTCTAGCGTAATGGCTGATGGCATACCAGAACGTATGCAGAAAATCGATAACGACCCAGTCACCTTGTTGTATAACGCAAATCGCTTAGGTCAGAAAAATGGCAAAGGTTTCTATAACTTCAGCTTAGACAAACGTGGCCGCCCAGCTAAAGTAGCTGCGCCAGAAGCTTACGAATTGTTCGCCCCGCATTGCGCTGCCAAACGTGACTTCGACAAAGACGACATCATTGCACGAGTGATGATCCCTATGGCCAATGAAGCTATTCGTTGTCTAGAAGAAGGCATTGTTGCCAGTGCAGCTGAAGCCGATATGGCGTTGCTTTATGGCTTAGGCTTTCCTCCCTTTAAAGGTGGTATATTCCGCTTTATCGAAACGATGGGCTTAGCCAACTTTGTAGCATTAGCCGATAAATACGCTGATTTAGGTCCGGTTTATCAGATTTCTGATGGTGTGCGCGAAATGGCCGCATCAAACAAATCATATTTTGCGTAGTCTTTGTTACATTTATTCAGGAGAAGATCATGAAAGAAGTCGTAGTAGTTGATTGTCTACGCACACCTATGGGTCGCTCTAAAGGCGGTATTTTTCGAAACGTGAGCGCAGAAACATTATCTGCACATTTAATGTCAAAGTTAGTTGAACGCAATCCAAACCTTGATCCTAATGATATAGAAGACATCAT
>JAWUXU010000069.1:0-80025 GCA_034111145.1 Paraglaciecola sp. | reverse complement strand
GCTACCGTGATCTGTGTAGCGAACCGCATTGGTAACAAAGTTTTCGATAACCCGCTCAAGCAATCCTGGATCACTATGCACAATGCAGACCTCGCCAGTGCGGACAAGCTGTAAACCCTTATTCTTAGCTTGCTGCATATTACCAATGATGATGCGATCCAGCAGTTCAGGGAGTTGAACATTGCGTTTTTCGGGAATGACCGAACCACCATCGAGCTTAGAAATATCCAGTAATGCAGCTAGCAATTCGCCCATGCTATTAAGTGAATGGCGCATTTTTTTGCCGATTTCTTTCAGTTTTTGTGGATCGAGTGGTTCTGGTTTGTCAAATTGCCGGGTCATCACAGAGAAGTACATTCCAAGGGATTGCAGGGGCTGGCGCAAGTCGTGGCTAGCGGCGGCAAGGAAGCGTGATTTGCCAGCGTTTGCTTGTGCTAGATTTGCCTCTCTATCGACGAGTTCTTTGTTCGCAATAACCAATTCACCTGCTCGCTTATATTTCTCTTTGTTAGCATCATTAATTTCTTGCTCAAGCTGCTTACGCTCGGTGATGTCCTGAGCCACCCCATGAAGAGTAACAATGACACCCTTTGCATCACAAACAGTTTCCCCGCGCGCCCACATCCATCCATTTTTTTTATCCTTGCGCACAGTCTCCAATTCAAGCTCATAAGGGATACCGGTATCTCTAGTTTTGGACAGGGCACTGGACAATTTGTCCCAACTGTCGGGTGTAAATAGCTTATGGAATTCTGAGTATGTTGGCAGAGGCTGGGTCGGGTTAAAACCGTACATGTAGAAAAGTTCCTCTGACCAGGTCACTTTGTCACTTGCAATATCCAAGTGCCAGCTGCCAAGTTTGGCGATTCGCTGCGCTTCTTCGAGGTTTACTTCTTTGTCGACGAGTTCAAGTTCAACTTTTTCTCGTTTTACTATTTCAGATTTTAACGCTTCATTCATCGTAGTCAAATCATGAGTACGCTCATTGACTAGTGCCTCAAGATGGTCGTGATACTCCTCTAGGGCTTTCTCTGCTTGCTTGCGTTCGGTGACCTCATATGCGATGGCATATATGTCTCCACCTTCGACAAAAGAACGGCCTGTCCATTCAAGCCATTTATAGGAACCGTCTTTACAACTATAGCGCTTTGAGTATCGTATAATGGGTATTCCTCTTGCCAGAGGTGCCAATTTATCTGCAGTTGTATTTTTGTCATCCGGATGAACAAATTCAAAAAAAGGTTTAGCAAGCAACTCTTTTTCAGAGTACCCGAGAGTTTCAGTAAATGCAGGACTCACCTTCTTTAAAATGCCTTCAGGAGAGGCAATGCAAACCATGTATGCCGATAAATTAAAAATTCTCTCGAAGTCATCGGTCTTACTTTTCAGTTCCTCTTCAGCCTGCTTACGTTCAGTGATGTCCTGAGCCACGCCATGAAGAGTAACAATGACACCCTTTGCATTAAGACCTGCTTCACCGCGCACCCACATCCAGCCATTTTTTTCATCCTGGCGCACAGTCTTCAATTCAAGCTCATAAGGTATGCCGGTTTCTCTAGTTTTGGACAGGGCAGTAGACAATTTGTCCCAACTCTCGGGTGTAAATAGCTTGTGGTGTTCTGAGTAGGGTGGCACAGGCTGCTTCGGGTCAAAGCCGTACATGTTGAAAAGTCCCTCTGACCAGACAACTTTGTCACTTGAGATATCCAACTGCCAACTCCCAAGTTTGGCAATTCGCTGCGCTTCTTCGAGATTGACTTCTTTGTCGACAAGTTCGAGTTCAACTTTTTTTCGTTTTACTATTTCAGATGTTAACGCTTCATTCATCGCAGTCAAATCATGAGTACGCTCATTGACTAGTGCCTCAAGATGATTGCGGTGCTCCTCTTGTTCTTTCTCTGCTAGTTTACGTTTGGTGATGTCACGTTGAACTGCAATCCAATGTGTGTGATGACCGTCTTCATTTGCGACAGGAGTCACTTCAAACTCGTTCCAGAATGTCGAACCATCCTTTTTGTAGTTTAACACTTCAACTCTACACACTTCCCATTTTTCAAGAGCAGTTCGCAAGGTTTTTAACACTGATTTATCAGTCAACGGCCCTTGTAAAATACGAGGCGATTGACCAATTATTTCTGAGGGCCCATACCCCGTTAATGTATAAAAAACATCGTTCGCCCATAGTATTCTGGGACCAGGTTCATCAGAGCGTCCTGCTTCAGTTATGAGGACTGCATCATTTAAATGATGCACACATTGTTCTAACCAATCAGAGTTCATGATATCTGACAGCCCGGATGATTTTTGTAGTGACTTCTTTATTAACATTTAATACGCGCCTCCTTTTCAAGGGAAGTCACGGCCATACCGCTCAAGCCCAAATTAAAGTAACTCTTAGATTGCTCTTCAATATTCATTTAGTAACCACAAATTAAGATAACGCATTTTTAATGCGTTATCTTAATTGTATTGCCCTAATCTTTAATATCACTAAGTCTTCCAGTGCTTTTTAACCCAACTCTATTACGATCCAAGATGCTTTTCAAACCACTTTAAAGCTTCAGAGACTCCGCGTTGTAGCTGTTCAATTGTCGGTGAGTGACTCGTTTCCTCAAATTCAATGTATTCAGATTCTACTCCAGAGGATTGACGTTTTCTGAAGATGATTTCCCCTTGTACAATCGGAACAACCTTTTCTGCGTTACCATGCATGATCATTAGACCATTACAGTGGGAGGATCTCCATTGGTTACATAGCTAACTGGTGAAAATTCCTGATACTGATCATTCCACAGTCGCAACACAACTCTTTTTTCTCTTTCCTTTGGATTACCTACAACAACTCTGGCCAGAATCGTAGGCGCAGCAAATGGTATTATTGCAGCTACTATTGCCTGATTCAATTCCCACTCCTGTAAGGCTCCATCAATGGCAACTTCTGGACTCATTCCCACAAGGAGGGAAAGATGACCGCTTGCGCTTCCTCTCCATAGTCCCATTCGGTCTGAATTTACTCCATAATCACTAGCCTTGTGTTTGATAAATCGTACTGCCCGTCTTATATGCCCAACCATCTTAGACATCACAAACTTAGGTTCACTTCCATCGTAATAAACCCGAAAACTACTTTTTGGGGGCTGCTCGATATCAAGGGTGTCTTGTTAATTCTCTCACTTTTTATAATAAACTTTTAGCCAAAGGTAAGCCTAAAAAAGTAGCTTTAATCGCGGTGATGCGAAAATTACTGGCACTGGCTTTCGGCGTATTGAAATCAGGAAAGCCGTTTGATGTAAATTATCAACATTAATCAGATTTGGGCTTGATCCTCAAGACAGTATCTGACCCCGATAGTTTCCTTACAGACAATCGGCTTTGCCGACTAAGTGCTTTAGGATGCTTCGTAATTAATAAACGTATTTAAGATGGGTGCCATATTATTTGTTATATTATTTGTTGGTAGGGGGATTAAAAGTCTCATTAATCAAGCAACTTGCCCCCCAAGCTGGACCCCCAAACTGTATACTATACTGTTATTAAAAACTGGTAATCTATACACCGATGTATATAACGATGAGTATAAACAACAATTTGATATAAAAATAACAACAAGGTACCAACCATGAAAGTCTTATTTAAATGGCTAGGCATTACCAGCCTAGCATTAATAGTAATACCCGGCGCTTCGGCAACTTACGAATGGAATGCAGAAAAACCGTTTTTATTCAATAACTTCCTAAACAGGACCTTAGTTAAAGAGGCATTAGATAGCCCTGAAACCCTAACTTCAATTGGTATACTTGAGAATTTAGGCATAACAGGTCATAACGCACACTTGAATGATGCAAGTGATGCTAGCTCGATAGCCCTTTTACAGCGCTTAAAAAAAGTGCGTGAAACCATGTTGCAATATAAAGATGAAGACTTAAGTGAAGACGAGTTGTTGTCCAAAGACATCGCCATGTATTTACTTAATTTGTTAGACGATTTACAAACGTATCAATATCATGATTACCCATTCAATCAAATGTCGGGTATGCAAAGCGGATTCCCAAGCTTTATGGATGCCCAACATGTTATTTCCGATGTAGAAAGTGTAGAAAATTATATTTCTCGATTAAGTGAGTCTAAACGTTATTTCACACAAACCCTTGAAGGCATGCGGGTGCGTGAAGAAAAAAATATTTTCCCCCCTACCTTTGTGGTTGAACGTGTGATTGATGAAATAACAGGTTTCATTGGCAAACCAGCCTCAGAAAACCTACTGTATACATCGCTAGAGAAAAAAATAGATAAAAGTGCGTCCATCACCCGCGAGCAAAAACATAAGCTCTTGGCAAAAGTAGAAGCCCAGATAGACAAAACAGTTTATCCAACTTACCAAATGTTAATTGAATATTTTACCGTACTTAAAGGTAAAACTAATTCACATGATGGTTTGTGGAGCATGCCACAAGGCGAGGATGTTTATAATCTTAGATTACGTTTTATGACCACGACTGATTACAGTTCGGAGAAAATTCATAATATTGGCTTAGACGAAGTGGCGCGCATTCAAGGTCAAATATTATCTATATTGGTCAGTGAAGGATTTGATGTAACTCAGGGTTTTACTGGTGCTATTAATGAACTAGCATCCCAAGAACGCTTTTATTACCCTGATACTAGCGAAGGACGCGAACAAATACTCACTGATTATCAAACCATTTTAGATGAGATTGATGAAGGATTAAGAGACAGTTTTTCTATGCGGCCAAAGGCTAGAATGGAAGTGAAACGTGTACCACTATTTAAAGAGAAAACCGCACCAGGTGCTTACTATTCTCCACCTTCAATAGACAGTTCACGCCCGGGGATATTTTACGTTAACTTATATGATGTTAAAGCCACACCAAAATATAGCATGCGAACATTGGCTTACCATGAAGGCATACCAGGCCACCATTTCCAAATTGCTATTGGATTGGAGTTAGAAGGCTTACCCATTTTTAGAACTCTGCCATTATTTACTGCTTATTCAGAGGGGTGGGCTTTGTATACTGAATATTTAGCCTGGGAGTTGGGCTTTCAAGACGACCCTTTCGATAACATAGGAAGACTTCAGGCAGAACTATTTAGAGCAGTACGTTTAGTAGTAGACACAGGGCTACATAAAAAACGCTGGACGCGCCAGGAAGCTATTACTTACATGCTAAATAATACAGGTATGACTGAGTCAGATGTCACTGCAGAAATTGAACGCTATATAGTGTTACCGGGCCAAGCCACCGCGTATAAAGTAGGCATGATGAAGATTTTAGAAGTACGGGAAAAAGCTAAAACTGCCTTAGGCGATAAGTTTGTGCTGGGTGAATTTCATGATGTAGTTCTAAAAAATGGTGCAGTACCATTAGATATTTTAGATCGATTAGTTGGAAAATGGATTACTAAAAAACTCGCCAGTGACGAATAGACTACTTAATAAAAAACGGCAGCGTCATTTTTATACTGCCGTTTTTAGTCTAGTTTGAATTAAACTGGCTGTAACTATTCAGCTCGTTAAAAAATAAAGTTGCCCTGATCTGGCGATCACATTGCCCGATCATTCTGATGTGTCATGCTATCGGCATGGCACACCATTCTCTTCGACTATGAACCTAAGCGGCATTAATATTACCGAAGTAGTAGAGCGAACGAAGGCGCAGTTGCAAAACGATGCGGATGTTTCGCCTGCGCTGAAAGCTTCGATAGAGCTAATATTATTGGTCGTGCTGCTGCTGGCCCAACGCTTAGGATTGAACAGCCAGAATAGTAGTATTCCGCCATCCAAGGATAGTCACCGCAAGAAGTCATCATCCAAGCCCAGTGGCAAGTAAGCAGGTGGCCAAATGGGTCATAAAGAGGTGACCTTGGCACCTGTTGATGAGCCGGATGAGGTAAAAGTGTTGTATGTGACGCAATCGTCATTACCCCAAGGCAACTATCGTGAAGTGGGGTTTCAGCTGCGCCAGGTCGTAGACATTGATATCACGCGAATGGTGACGGAATATCAAGCACAGATACTAGAGGATGAGCAAAGTAAGCGATTTGTTGCGGATTTTCCTGATGGCGTAAACAGCGCAGTTCAATATGGGAATGGCGTTAAAGCCCATGCAGTGTACTTATCTCAGTACCAACTGTTGCCCTACAAACGTATTGAAGAGTATTTTACCGACCAATTAGGTATCCCTTTGAGTAGCGGCACGTTGGTGAGGTTTAACCAACAAGCAGCAGAGTTGCTTGAGCAAACAGGGGCAACAGACAAGATAGATAACGCTCTGAAAAGCGCTGCGTTATTGCATGTAGATGAGACAGGTATCAACATAGGCGGCAAGAGACAATGGTTGCACTGTGCATCATCACCGAGGTGGACATCCTTTCATCCACACGCAAAACGAGGCAAAGAGGCGATGGATGACGCAGGCATTTTACCCGATTATGCCGGTATTCTGTGCCATGACCACTGGAAGCCTTATTACCGATACACCCAAGCTAAACACGCACTGTGCAATGCCCATCACCTGCGAGAATTGCAGCGAGCTTTTGAGCAAGATGAGCAATTGTGGGCTAAAACGATGCAAGACTTTTTGATGGAACTCAATGCCGAGGTAGCAGGACATACGATGGGGAAGTTGACGCCTGATAAAGTCCAGCATTACCGGCAACGTTATCGCGATATTTTGCATGAGGGTGAGCAAACCTGCCCAGCCCCGGACAAAGACACCCGCGAGCCTGGACAGCGAGGGCGCTTAAAAAGGAGTAAGTCACGGGCGTTACTTGATCGCTTGAGAGAATACGAAGACGATACGTTACGCTTTATGGAAAATAGCCATGTCCCTTTCACTCATAATCAAGGTGAAAATGATATTCGCATGACCAAAGTACAACAAAAGATATCGGGTTGCTTTCGCAGCATGAAAGGCGCACAGACGTTTTGTACACTGCGGGGCTATTTATCCAGTTGCAGAAAACAAGATGTCAGTGCCAGTGATGCTCTGACCCTACTCTTCAAAAAACAGCTCCCTTATATATTCAATATTGTAGCGGCTGAATAGTTACTTTTTCTTTAGGTTATTTTTTTAGGTTATTGGGGCAGAACATACCCATCACTTTATGCTTGTTGATTTGGCTGTGATTGGGTACTTTACTATCTTAGGTGTCTTTTTTAGTTTCTTTTTTTAGTTTACTAATTAAATGTGCATTTGGGTTATGAGCGATAAATAATTAATATGGATGTCTCAGTAAATTTTTACCGAATAGAGATGTTTTACGTCAGTAAATTTAAAAGTTTTCATAAAATGGTGAATTAAATATGGATGATAAACACGAGAATAGTAACTCTACAGATGTTCCGAAAATACTTAGAGCGGTCAAATCTCCCCTTAGTTTTCTCACCTTCTCAGCAATCATATGTGAAACGGTATTTGGAATTGTTGGTGCATTTACGGACAATCCGGAGATAATTATTTTCTCCATGCATATGTTTCTTGCCATTGTTGGCGCACTTATTCTCATTGCAGTTTGGTGCCCAAAATCGCTTTATCACCCAAATGATATCAAAGACATCGATATTGATATTGATCATGAGGACGATAATACGGGTAAGTGGGTTGTTACTATATCACTGGCTTTCGCACTCATTGCATACATGATTTACATGGCTATAATGAGTTACAAAATGCCGATAACAGAAGTAAACGTTAACGGAACAGCCATAATAACTAACGCTCAGTTGTGCACTATCAACGTTAACGGAACCGCCGTAATAACGAACAGTAAAATCACTCGCTCAGATTCGACATCGAAGTGCACCTGAGTGTTATGGGTGCTAAATAATTAACGAGTAATTAACGAGAATTAACAGGAATAAAGCGCGGGGTCAGGTCTTTGATTCATGATCAACAATACAGCCATCATAGTTTACTGGTTGTCGCTAAAGCCGATGCGCTTGACCTACCCTCGACTCAAGGCTCGCCAATTATCTGGTGAACTTTGCAAGACAATCGCCATGGAAGGCGATTACAGAGAATTAACCAGAATTAACAGGACCAGAATTAACAGGACAGCCATCGCAAGAGGACAAGCACAATCGGCTTTGCCAATACCCGCTTTGGTGGCTCCGCCACTACTTTTCCGCCTTTAAAGTTTCAGCTAAAAATGGTTTATTCTTGGGGCATTCGCTCACAGGCTGCCATGTGCCATAGGGAAAGACTCAACGAAGACAGCCAAAATTGCACAGTTGATCAACCCAGCAAATCACACCATCTTTGATATGGGGTATTAAGCTACTTTAACGGATGTGGAATGATAATGAATACTTATCCGTATTCTGGGCACAGTCATCTTACTTGGGGTAGGTAAAGAATTATTTAACAAGGACTATTTAATAAGGCCTATTTAATAAGAGAAAGACGGTTGTTTAAATAAGGTTTTGAAGGCAAGTGACTTGGACATTATTTTCATGAAAAAAAACCTGAACCTTTCGTTTATAAAAAGCTCAGGTAATAATTGACTATGAAATTGTTAAAAGCACATCCAGGTGTGAAGATTTAACTTAAATTTAGTTTCCAGTCGAAGCTCCGGTAACTTCGTCAGACTCTACTGATAACATTAGATTAGGCATATCTCCGTCTGAAACGATAATTTTAGTATTGGGTGATTTAGACAACTCCATAAATGCTTCTATAGACTTAAACTGCAATATCTGAGGGGTCAAACCTTCAGATATAATGTTCTGCGCATCTCTTACACCGGCTGCATCAATCCGCTTTTTTTCTGCTTCACTTGAGGCTTCACGTAAAACAAACACCATGCGTAGCGCCTTCTGCTCTGCTTGTAGTTTCTCTTCAATTGCACGTGCAAGATTGCGAGGTAATTGGATGCTTTTAAATAGTACAGCTTCGATTGATATCCCTTTATCTTCAAGCAAACTGGCCATTTTCTGTTGAATAGCTAGTTCGATTTCTGATCGTTGACCAGTGTGCATATCTTTAGCGTAAAATCGAGCACTGACATCTGCAATCGACGACCGAAATACCGGTAAAATCACATTTTCTTCATAGAACATGCCTACATTTCGCAACAAATCTGGTGCTTGGCTACCAATTACATTATAGAGAATTGAAACTTCAGCAAAAATATTCAAGCCTTCTTTTGAAGGTAGATTGAGAGATACTTCAAGGTTTTCAGTTTGAGTAGTGACTCTTACAATTGAAGATAAAAGTGGGTTATAAATTTTCAAACCTTCTGTATATGCCTCATTAGAATATTTTCCTAAGGTACGCTTAACGCCCACTTCGCCTTGACGAACAATTGCACAACCTGTGAGTGAAAAAATCACGACACACAAGCTGAATATTTTGAATACACTTTTCATAATTTCAAATCCTTAGTAATGTTTATATGGGTAAATAAATAACACGGCGCTATGATAACCTATACTTTTTATGTAAAAATTTTATTAATAAATATTAAACAGTTGAACTACCCAGACATCCTCTTTATTTAATAGTTCATAAAATGCTTAAACATTATAATTAACAATAAGTTAATAAAGAATTAATAGAACATTAACCGTGACAATTTATTAACATAAAAAGCATTTTAATTACAAATAAGCACTGCTAATTTTTTAAATAAATCCATGTTGACTGACTCAATAGCCACCTCAAATGCTCTCAGTTTTATCCATATCGATGAACTAAAAAAACACCGTTATTCGCTCTAGCCAAATAAAAGATAAGTATCATAAAATACAAAAACACGCTGCTCCCCGGCTCACCTTTTTGCCTTGAAATTCAAGCTAATTTCTGTCCACCCGTTAAAATACCAAGGTGTACCTGCGCTATTAATCTGTGTTATTAAAAGTCTGAAACAATAATGATTAAAAAAAATGTAGAGACTGGCATAAGCTGCTACTTCAATAAGGTGATGGCAACAATGTTGCACTATCTTTCGATTTGTATGCTGACCTCTGCACTGAGTAAAACCACTTTTTTATCTTTTTATCTTTTTATCTTGTAAAAAACAGTATTTAATATCGGCTTCTAAACGCTTCATACCCACTGTTACTTTTGATTACAAACCTACAACTCCCCCTGATCAGCCAGTCTAAATTAACAAAACTGTTTAGTTTTAAAGGGATCATTTCATCAGCCCTACAGGACACAACTCATGGTTATTCGTTGAAGTAAAAACCGAACATTATTGTGCTTTATCTAAGTCGCTTTTTTTACAAATTAATCGACCCCTTTGGTTTTTAATAAAGCAGCTTGACCCTTGAGTTCTAAATGTATAGTTTTAGTCAGCAAATGATTTGTTCCCTTTGATCTCTAGGGCCCAGGAAAGCTCAGAATGACCTATACGTTCGTTCCAAAGGATATAAAATTAGCCATTAAAATATCGGAGAAACCATGAAAAATGTGACTCGCTCATTGCTTCCTCTTGAAGGGGTGAAAGTTGTTGACTTTGGGCAGTATATTGCAGGCCCCGCTGTCGCGATGCTGCTGGCCGATCTGGGTGCGACAGTTGTCCATATCGAACCGCCTGGTGGTGACATGTGGGATAGCCCTGCAACCGCGATCCTAAACCGTAACAAGATAATTGTATCCATTGATCTCAAATCGCAAGAGGGTCTGGAACGTGCTCATGCCCTATGTGTCGAAGCCGATATTTTAATCGAAAACTTCCGACCTGATAAGTTAAAGAAACTGGGTATTGATTTCACGCAGATGCGCGCTGAACGCCCCGAACTGATCACTTTATCTTTGCCCGGCTTTGCCTCGAATGATCCGATACGACGCAACTGGCGCGCATTCGAAAGTGTTGTGGCAGCTACTTCCGGTGTTTTTACCGACATGGGGTTAAACCGCGTTTTAATGGGCGTCAATCCCTCGTTTTCACCCCTGCCCCTAGCCTCTGCCTATGCCTCACAAATCGGTGCTTCCTCAGTAGTTTTGGCCCTGCAATCGCGACAACTGACTGGCGTTGGTGACCAAATTGAGGTGCCACTAGCGGCTGCAGTGATGGAGGGACTATGCTACAACTCTATCAAGGTGGTTGATATTCCCGAACGTTATCTTACCCAGCGCGAACAAGAAATCGACCGCCGCCGTGTTGAAGGCATGCCGCTGAATGTTAGCTATGAAGACCTGCAAGAACTGCTTGATCCGTTCTTTCGCAGCTACATGTGCAAAGACGGACGGATGTTTTATGTTGTGTGCCCAAGCCATAAATATCATGCCCGTCGCTGTCTTGAGGTGTTAGGGCTATATCAAGAAATGGTCGATGAGGGACTGACCGAAGAGGCTAACACCTATCAACCGATTGCAGAGTGGGCCTCGCCCTGTTCCCTCGGCGTTTATCCGATGCCCAAGGACTGGGCCGACAAACTGGCCGCAAGGATGAAGGAAGTATTTTTGTCACGTACCTCACACGAATGGCAAAAGAAGTTTGGACGAGCAGGCATTCCTGCTGCACCACAGCGATGGCTGCAAGAGTGGATTTACGACGAATATGCAGAGACATCCGGATTAATGGTGGATGTTGTAGACGCGGTTTATGGTGAAATGACCCAGCCTGGTCCTGTCGTCTGGATGGAGGAAAGTGGCGAAGAAGCAATAAATCCAAAACCACGTCGTTGGGTCGAATATAGCGAAGCCCTTTCCACCCTAAAAAAAATACGTACCGAGATCCCGGACCCGAACGATGATGCGCCTAATTTAGGTTGGCTTTCTGGAATAAAGGTACTGGACATGTGCAATGTTATTGCCGGGCCACATTCGGCAAGTTATTTAGCACGATTCGGAGCAGAGATTGTAAAATTTGATCCAGCAGTCCCTATGTATGACAGTTGGAACACTGTTATGTACGGCCTATCACAAGGGCGCGGAAAACGTTCGATACTTGCTGATAGTAAAAGCCGACATGGCCTCAAGGTACTAGAGGACTTGATCAAAACTGTGGATGTTATCGTTTGGAATGCACCAGACAGTCAAATACAACGTATGGGCTTAGACGAAGAATCTTTGCGTAAACTCAACCCTGACGCCCTATTCTGCAAATTGGATTGTTACAGTGGCGTGCGCCGAGGAGTGCGAACAGATTATATCGGTTATGATGATTTGGTACAGGCAGTTACTGGCATTATGCTTCGCTTTGGCGGCGCGATGGACCGTCCCGAAGAGCATGCTCATGTTGGCACAATCGATGTGATGTGCGGGTTTGGCGGTGCACTTGGGGTTGCAGCCGCGCTGTATCAAAAATATCGTCATGGCCGGATTGGACGTGGACGTACATCTCTTGCTGCAAATTCAGGGCTACTCCAGATCCCTTTTTGTTATGACTTTCAGGGTCGTGGGTTGTTCAATGAACCCACTGGGCCCGATGTTAATGGCTACGATGCGCTGACTCGCTTTTACAGCACGGCGTCGGGTATCTATGTTTTACTTAGCGCTTATGAACGCGATCTGCCGCGACTGAATAAAGTAGAAGGGTTGGAGGGAATAGCAGAGGTGCCCGATGAAGGCCGTGCGGCATTTCTGTCCCAAGCCTTTCAAGGGTTTTCTGCGGATGAATGGGTTGAGCGTTTGCAGGCAGCCGACATCGGTGTGGCGATCTGCAATAACATTGATGCACTGCGTGCTGAAAACACTCGGCTTGCAGATGGTACGCCTGGTACCAAGAACGGCAGCTATTCTTTTTCTTACTACCCTGATCATCCAAGTGGTCATGAAGTCACTCAGCTCGACCCATATGCCGTGCGCACTGCTGTTGGCGAAATTAGCGCTTTGCAGCCAACCGAGAAATTTGGCAGCTCTACACGCGTTATTTTGGAAGAATTGGGTTACGGGCAAGAAGCGATCAGAAAATTAATCCTATCAGGTGATATTAGTGAAAGTTGGAGCAAGGAATATTTACCCAGTTAAAATCTATGGATCCATAAATCTTTGGATCCATAGCTCAATTAAATTTATAAGGGGCTAAATGCAACATTTATCAACACAAGATGATGACTCATCCGATAAGTTGCATATATACCCGTCATCCTTGAAACTGCAGCGTTGTTGACTGCACTCGCGAACCGCAATCACTTAGTAAACTAAGCTCATGGGTCTTCGCTCCTTTGTCGCCTAACTGCATTTCCAATGATTTTGGGTATAGGCTATTGCACGCCGATGCTATAAAGACTTTTTTTCATAAAACTTACTTCAACAATTTTATGAATTTATAAGGATTTTTATTATCGGTGAACCTTTGTACATTGCCGCAAAACTGTTTAATAGTGACAATGTGCAAGTGTTTTAAGTAGTGGTAATCAGCAAAATCATCAAAATCAGCGTCGACATTTTTAGCACCGATGTTAAACGTTTATTCCTAGTATATAAGGGGGTAGATAGCATCGTGATGTGCCACATAACTTGTGTTGAACAATCAGTATTTAGCGCTTCTTGATAAAAAAATGACTGTTATTTGCAATATTTTGGGAGCAAAAACTTTGAAAATATTAGCGTTAAAGACTAAAAAATCACATCGTAGCAATAGATTTTAACCAACAAGAAATGTTGTTTTGAGGTGGATCAATAATGGTTAAGACTTAGGTTGCGTTTGCTGAATTTAAATAAAAAACCTGAACCCTCGTTTGTGATGAGCTCAGGTAACAATTGACCAGTAAATTGTTAAAAACACATCCGGATGTGTAAATTTAACTTAATTTTAGTTTCCAGTTGAAACTCCACTTTCGCCGTCAGCTCCTACTGCTAACATCAGATTAGGCATATCTCCGTCTGAAACAATAATTTTGGTATTGGGTGATTTCGATAATTCCATAAATGCTTCTATAGATTTATATTGCAATATCTGAGGGGTCAAACCTTCTGAAATAATATTTTGTGCATCTCTGACACCCGCTGCATCAATCCGCTTTTTTTCTGCTTCGCTAGAAGCTTCACGTAACACAAACACCATGCGCAGCGCCTTCTGCTCTGCTTGTAGTTTCTCTTCAATTGCACGTGCAAGATTGCGAGGTAATTGTATGCTTTTAAAAAGTACAGCTTCAATTGAAATGCCTTTGTCTTGCAGCAAACCAGACATTTTTTCCTGAATTGCTAGCTCAATGTCTGATCGTTGACCAGTGTGCATATCTTTTGCGTAAAACCGAGCACTGACATCTGCAATCGACGACCGAAAGACCGGTAAAATAACATTTTCTTCATAGAACATGCCCACATTCCGCAACAAATTCGGTGCTTCGGTGCCAACGACATTATAAAGAATTGAAATCTCCGCAGCAATATTCAACCCTTCTTTTGAAGGTAAATTAAGTGATACTTCAAGGTTTTTGGTTTGAGTCGGTACTTTTACAATTGAAGATAAAAGTGGATTGTAAACTTTCAATCCCTCGGTATATGGCTCATTGGAATATTTTCCTAAAGTGCGCTTTACTCCGACTTCACCTTCGCGAACAATCGCACAACCCATGAGTGAAAAAATCGCAAAAAACAAGCCGGATGTTTTTAATACAGTTTTCATAATTTTAAGATTCTAATGAAGTTAACGAAAAATCAACTTATCACAAAGTTACCTCCGTTTTTCATCATATTTACCAATGATTAATCGTTTTTTATTGAGTAATACAACGGTTTATATTGATCAGTTTATAAAAACAATGCAGTTTATTTTGTTGGTATAAATGGGATGTTATTTAAAAAACGATTTCTTTTTCCTTAAAATGTTAAAGAATAACAATCAGCCGATTACCGTGTAAAAGCTAGACTTTTTTGTCAAGTTTTCAACTGAGGGAAGCGGTACATCTAATAAATTCAATTTCACTGTGCTCCATTTACAAAATAATTGGTTGAAAATATTATTCTCGATTGACCTTCTTATGAAATACATCTCGAACAACGGCTGATTATATTTCACCTTTCGGATAATATCTCTTTGAGGCCATCTTTGAGACCCTCTTTGAGACCTTCCCAAAAATTCTTAGTAACAATTAAAAATAACGTCTAGTAGCTTGCGTTGCAGATTTGCTAAATGCGAGCGCCGAGCGCCATGCAGCGTATAAAAAACCTGAGTGTTTTTGTCTTTTTTTTGCCTATAAAAAAGACTTTCTAACGAAAATAATTTTGTCTAAGAAGCAATAACTATCAAGGCCCAATAATCTCCGTAATACATTTGCGAAACGATAATTTTTTGCAAAATAGAAATGTAAATCTCTTATATATTATTAAATATATATAAAAATCATGCCTTTAAAATTTCCATAATTTGGCACACTACTTGCGGTATCAGTCTACAAATACGCAGAAAGTTTTATTTATAGACTGAGGGCAAAAAAATGCAAAAGCACAATATTTATCTTTGTGGTGACTGTAGGGTGAAGAGTAGGGTGAAAAGTAGTGGCGATGATGTCCTATTACCCACCCGCTTTAGCGCAGCTCGTTGTGGTGAAGTACAACGGCAGATCCCGAGCCATGAACGATGTAAGTTAATTCATGAAGGCCGAGCTCTTAAGAAGTACGTTACATTGAACGACGCTTCGACTTGTAAGACTAAAGAAGCGTATATTTACAATCGCGACATTCCCAAGTGTTTGTCTAATAAAACCACACTTAGGCACAAACAATCATTCTGGGCATTGATAAATTCCCCTTTATTTATGGTGGTGTTATTTATTATGTCTAGTGCACAAGTAGCGGCTCAATCTCTGGCGGATTCAGACCTAAATAACCAGTCACTTTATGCCAGTGGTTATATAACCGCGGGGGCACGCACTACAGTTGGGGGTAATGCTCAAAGTGCCACAGCAGTCACACTAGCTGCAAATGCCATAGTTGCGGGTAATGTAGAGGCTGGAGCAGCTGCGACCCTCGGCGCTGATGCAGGTGTGGTTGGCTATATCGAAGCAGGGTCGACTGTAACGCTCGGCGTAGCTGCTATTGTAAATGGTTTTATTCAGACGGGGACCACCGCTACTGTTGGGGCTAGTGCCATAATAGATGGCAGTATTGTAGCCGGAACTACCGCTACCTTTGATACACTTGTTGAGGTAACCGGCGACGTTTTAGCTGGCACCACAGTCACTGTCGGTGCGGGTTCAATTTTTCATGGCAATGTTGATGCTGGAACCACCACCACAATAGGTGCGGGTGTTCAAATTGATGGGATCCTCACGGCGAATTCTTTGTTGGTTCCTCCCGCTCCTCTGTTAGTAACCAATCAAGAAGTGTTAATTACGTCGATGCAAACGGCACTGAAAGACTTGGGTACAGGAACTGAACTCGTCTCAATTACTTTTGGAGTGAATAATGAAACGCTCGAAGCTGGCATCTATAGCACCATAGATTATCTGACCATTACTGGTGGGAAAACCCTCACACTTGATGGCAAAGGTGTGGATGGCACATGGATTTTTAATATTGCTAACTACTTGAGTTTTGCTATTGATGCGAAGGTTATATTGTTAGACGTAACCGATAACAGCACTATCATTTGGAATGTACTGGGCGACAAACCCGGTGCAGCTGGTTATACACAATTAGGTGCAGGTGCTGAAACCACCGGATTTATTCTTGCTAAGGGTTTCGTTCAAACGGGAGCTAATACCGTAATAGAGGGTATAGCTAATGATTGTGGCGGTGCTTATTCAGCGACAAATTTTATCGAATTTGGTGCAGATAGCGTAATAGGACAAACAGGTTGCACTAACGGGATGGCCGCGTCGATCACTCAAGCAATAGCTGATGCACCTCCAGTGGCTACGTTTGATTTTGGTGATGCACCCGCCTCATACAGCAGCCTTGACGCTGATGATGGTGCTAGCCATAGTACAGAAAACAATACCATTTTTATGGGGTCTGGTGTCGACGCCGAATTTGATAGCTATCAATCTCCTCTCAGTGATGATGTAACAGATGGAAATGACGATGAGGACGGTGTGGCTTTTGTTACAGGTCTGGAAGTCGGTAATTCTGCACTACTGGAACTTGTTGCATCAACCCCAGCTTTTGTTGATGCTTGGATAGATTTTGACGGAAATGGGGTGTTTGGATCTGATGAAAAAATCGCTGATACCCAAGCTGTCATACTAGGCAACAATAACATTCCTTATGATGTCCCTGAATGGGCCGAAGCAGGTACCACATGGGCGCGGTTTAGACTCAGTAGCACTGGAGGGTTAGAGCCGACCGGCAGTTTCAGTGATGGGGAGGTTGAAGATCATCAAGTTGATATAACAGAAGCCGACGTCAGTATCAGTTATTACCCTAGTGCTTCTGAGTGGGCAACCATTGCCTTTGAAGATAACTGGCCATCTATAGGCGACTATGATTTTAATGACTTAGTGATGAATTATCGTATCAGTGAATATAGACTCAATGATGAAGTTATTCGCATTAAATTAGAGGGACAGATAGCAGCCGTAGGCGCGTTACATCACAATGGTTTTGCATTTCGTTTACCCGGTATTTTACGCAGTACAGTTGATGAAGATGCGATTCGTTATACCATTAATGACATACCACAAAATACCTCTCCCCTAGAATTGGCTCGGAATGAAGCAATAGCCATCGTTACCAATGATGTGTGGGACTTCGTCAGTGCGGGTATAAATTGCAACTATTATCGAACAGAAGCAGGTTGTGGTACAGATATTCAAATGGGCTTTTCTATGACATTACCAATGACCAATGCTATTCCCAGTCTGGAAATGCCAGAGTTTCCTTACGACCCGTTCTTATTTGCAACTGATGGATATGATCATAGCTTAGCATTTGGTCTGCCACCGGGAAGAGCGTATGAAATACATTTACCCGATAAAGCGCCAACAGAGGCTTTTAGAACCGATTTCTTTGGTCGCAGGGATGATAGAAGTGAACCAGAAAATGGGCGTTACTTTGTAAGTGCGAATGGTATGCCGTGGGCTATAAATGTTGGCGTTGAAATGCAATATTCCTTGGAGTATATGGATGTGATTTATGCATATCCCTTATTTTCTAGTTTTATTGCCAATGAAGGTCTTGTGGATGCCGATTGGTACACCCTTGAAAATGCCAACACAAATAACATTTTTTCTAATTAAAAGAGGTGACGTATGAATAAGCTATACATTCTTATTTTATTGAGTACTTTGTTAAATGCTTGTGGAGGGGGGGGATCAGAAAGTATTAAAGCAGAGCCAACGGGAGGAGGAGGTGACAGTCAGCCAAGCAACCCTTTGCCGGATCCAATTGAAAGCCAACCTGTTATAACTGAATTCAGCTTAGAAGAAAATAAACCCGTGGAGGCTGCGGTTATTATAGAAAGTACGGCACAAACTAGTCATGAGATAGTGGTGCCTAATGGTTTTGCACTGAATAGCGAACGCACCTTTAGTCTAAGGATTACCCGCTCTCAAAATGATTACCAAGCAGCTTATTTATCCCTGTGCAGTGATTACAAGCGTCATAGTGATGGAAGCTATACTATTAATTATGATAGCTGCTTACTCAGAACGTCCCTAAGTGACATTAATTACGAAGCAGTCGTTACTGTCACTAATGATACTCAGGGTTTAGTTGCCGCACTGTGGTTTATGGATGGCATTAAAGAGCCTCTTATTAATGATTGGCGTTTTTAGTGGTGTGAGAATAAGTGGTTTGTAGAGTACTATTGGGTTTTTTGAACCAAGGTCATATTGATTGATCCAAAGCGGAGCAGGCTTGTAAAGCCTGACCTCAAAAATCATATCATTAGTTAATTGGACATGTACCCAGATTTACATCGTAAATAAATGATGAGCATCAACTACACATTATTGTTTGTTTAGTTGATGCCAAACGTTTTGACTCAACCCAGCAGAAATTAATCTTGCACAGGCGCCGACTTTTCAGCAATGTCTTTTTTGGGAGGCAATGACTGCCAATAACCTTGAATACCTATGATTTTCCATGCCCACTTAATCCAACTTAATATTGATGTGCTCAACCAAATTACCCACACCAACATGATGGCTTTGTAGAACCACACCGAAATACTCAAGATAGTAACAGTAGGTAACTGACCGTCCGCTTTATCGGCAAACCAAGTAAGCGTATTGCCATAAGATTGATACCCTTCAATGCCCATGCTGGGGCTACTAAGCAAGCTAATGGGTACAACAGCAATCAAAGAAATGATTGCCACTGCTGAAAAGGCATACAAAAAGAGTTGGGACAGATTGAACAAGCTTCTTTGGATTTCTTTTGGTCTATATTGGCTGGCCGTGATTGAGGAAAACCAAAGTGCAATCAACACCAAAACGCCCCAGTTATTTAAACTTAGTCCCAATCCAAGTATTAACCATTGCACTGTACTAAGAGGTGAAAACTTCACACAAGCAACCAATAAAGCGATAAAAAAAAAAGCCAATAATTCGCCCCAGTACAGTATTGCAGGGCCTAAAAGTGGACCTTTAGCCCATAATATCCAGCGCTGATTGCTGACATTCACTTTAGTAGTGATGTTGCTTGATGGTGCATTTAGATTAATTATGGGCGGTGAAAACACCCATAAATCTTCAATATTAGAACGCATAGTTATCTGAATATTGTGGGTGCCAGGAGAAATAGGGATCGCCAATTGGCCAGACTCAGGTTGCAGGTTAATTAACCTTCCATCTGTCTTAACTTCTTTTAGTTGATAGTTGACGGGCAAATCAATGACATGCTCACCACCTCGGGTACTGCGATAATTAAAACCCAGTTCAAGCTTTGAAGTACGTGTGCCTTGGTCAATATTTAGATTGACGCTATCTATCGCTAAGGCCTCTCCTTTAACTGCACTTGGTCGAGTGATGGCAAGGTTTAACGATTCGCCTGGGTAAGGATAAAATGAATAGCTGAAATAATCCAAGGCATTCTGTTGCTCCATAATCATGGGTAATCCCTCTAAGCCCAAATGCCAAGAAGGGCTAATAACAATTTGCCACTTTTCGATTAAACGTTTGTTGTCGGGCGCCATGAGCTGCATGGTGTTATTGCGATCTAATGTGGAGGTCCAATTAAATACGCTTTCACCCGCTGAAATAGTGACGGCAACTTGATTGTTTTCAACTGTAATTTCATCACTGATAACATGTTCACCAGGAAGTGTTGGGATCATTAGATTGAGTGATCCCATACTGGGTGCGATACGTTGAACCTCGGTTTTCACTGTCCACATTTTGTCGATGGTCAACACCCTAGTCACTTTTACAAAAGGTTGTTGTTTAAAACGAGTCGAAACTGCTGAATCCAATTGACTGGTATTTACTTTTGCCAAAAACTCCAGTGTATTACCTGTCAAAACGTTAGCTTGTGTCCCAACAATTTCCCAATTTCCGAAACTCTGAATATCGATGCGTTTAGGTTTGTCTTTAAATCTAAGCTGGAAGTTATCAACGGGAATTAAGCGGCCAGTGATCACTAAAGTCGAAATACCTTTTGAAACCGGCACGTATAACCAGCTATTTTGACGGTACACTCCTAACAAAGGTTTATCATTCAAGATAAATGATTGCCCTTGCCAAAACTGGGAACGAGGCAAAGCAACTGCGCTTTGACTATTGGCATGAATCGTCAGTTTGAGAGTTAAGACATTGCTGTCTGCAGACACTTGCAGCGAATTGATTGATGCACAGACTGGCGCACAATCTGGCGCTTCGAGTAATCTAGCTTTCAATTCTTCAAGCATTGCTTGGCTGGGGAAACTATTGGCTTGTGCAGATGGTGTATAAACGGGCATCAAAAATACTGCTGCTAATAGCGCAACAGTTGATGTATGTTTGAATCTATTAATGGCCGGTTTTATAGCGTCTTTTAACAAAAAATATAACCACAGTATCATCAAGGCAATACCCGCTAATTTCAAAATTTTGTAAGTGGTTTTGGATAAAACAATCAGTTCAAACGTTTGTCCTTCTGCAACCGGACTGTTCCAAGTAAGAGAATACCGATTCCAACTCCAGTTTGGCATGCCTGAGCCTGCTTGCAGTAATGCATCGGACTGATACCGTTCCATAAAAGAATCCGCTTTTCTCTTTCTCGCGCCACTGACTGATGCCATTTCAAAAGCGTCGTCCTTTTGAACCATCCTGAGTTTTAGACTTGGTTCAGCAGAACGCATCTCAATATTATTATTTGCCGCAAAATTATCTACGCTTTGGTTATACATATTTGAGTTGCTCGCTTCCAACTGAGGATGGATCACGGTACGAAGTTGCGTGGCACTAAAGAGTAAAATTGAACCCAATGCCATTACTGCGCTTGCGGCCCAATACATTTTTGCCATTGCTTTAAGTTTGTCGAATGGTTGATGCTTTCTAACGGCAATAGCAACCAACAAATTGAGCATAACAATTACCGGCGCGTTATTTTCTTGATAAACGGCCAATAACATTAGCGCTGTCATTAGCCCAGCAACTAAACCAGATAAACGATAAGCAGCCAGTGAAGCCAATAACACGATGAAACTAGCCCAAATTGACCATCTACTCCACCAGCTATCTGATACGCTATCGGCTCCAAAAACAGCAAAAAGCTTATTACCAGGTGGTAAATTTAAAGTGATGGATACACGTTCAAAATCACTTTCCCAACCTGCTATCGGCAGTGTAGATGTAGCATTAACTATACCGCCAGCTTTAATATCAACTTGAGAATAACGGTTTTCTACCCCCCTTTCCTCTTTAGCTATGCTGGTGATGAGCACTGCGCCATCTTGATCTTCGGCTGATTCAAGAATAAAAGGGGCAGACATACTTAAGCGCCAACCTTCAACCATGCTGCCCGTCACCTTGTCTTTAAATGAATAAAGAGCATTGTCGAAAGATACCCATAATGTGCGATCTAACGTCAATTGATTTTCCAAATGCAAGGGTTTGCCTCTGTGCTGGATGTCATAACGCAGTGAGTTATTTTCAGTCAGTAAATAAGCTGGATAGTTGTACCAAGTTTTTGGCATATCTACTTGACCACTGTCAATAACGTTGGCGCCACTAAGCTTGCCAAAGCGTAATTTTTCATTAGTTTCGAATGCCCAAACCTCATCTTTTGGCCAATGGTGCGATTGAGCTGGGGGTTGCCATTCTAGGTTAGTTGGAAGTGAATAAGCATCAACCACAACGTCCCAACTACCGGGCTTTAGTTTTGCGTGTAGAACACCATCGGCGTCTAAAAAAGCAGGGGTTTCACTTTGAATACCTATGAGGTCAAAGTTTTTAGGCAGCACTTGTCCAAGGGCAACTTCGCGCATTTTTCCGGAAACATCCACGGAGATAATGGTTTTGAGCTTTATGTAAGGGCCGTCACTAATTTTTCTTACTACCCGCACACTGAGAGCCTCTTGGGTTGCCTGACCTTGGGTTGATTCCTGGAACCATAACTCGTTATTTTCAATTTTCGGAAAGCTAATTTCCTGCTCATTAATAGACATATTCACTAGTGCAATTTGTCCAGGTAATGAAATACTGGTTGGCATTTTTTGCCAACTTAATTTACCTTCAATGACGTATTTACCTTTTTCTAATTCAATAAAAGGTTGATTTTTGTGACTTAAAACTGGCGTTTTTTTGCCATTTACCTTTATATCAATAGGCCAATATTTGTTATTCCCCAGCAATGGAACAATACTTTTACTCAGCACTTCCCATGAGTGTTGAAATTCGGCTCCTTGGGGATTAACGCTTATATCGAGTGCCCTAGGCCATGCGCAAATGTGGTTGTTTATGTTGCCATATTCACTTTGGTTAATAAAAGGGCAGCTTATATTTTCGCTATCTTTTAATACCCAAGTCTCCCAACTTTTTAATTGCTCGGGAACAAATTCATCAGCAAAAGATGAGAATGTGATTAGCAGAAAAAAAATTAACAAATTGCGAAGAAAATTGTTTTTGGCCACGGGTCTTTCCTTGTGTACTTTTCCTTAGTTTGCCTCTAAATCACAAGCCAAATCAATATTTTTAACTTAGTCATTCCATCTTCAATCAATAATTTACGTAAATAAGTTGGCTTCGATAGACAGAAAAATACCAGTTATGTGATCAGGTGATAGGGCTTTAGTGGGTATGTGGGTTAAAATAATCTTTTAGATTGATGAGGGGGTTTTTGTGAGTTGGGTTTTCTTTACTCTGGGTGCAGTGGTATTGCAAACGTTTCGTAATGCTTTGCAAAGTAAACTAAGCGTCAATATGAGTACCTCTGGTGTGACCTTGGCACGCTTTTTATTTGCACCACCTATAGCGTTAACATACCTAGTGCTGCTGTATACTTTTTCAAATCAAGTTATTCCTGAGTTCTCTTTCAAATTTGTATTCTTTGTTTTGCTCTCTTCTGTATTGCAAATTTCTGCGACTGCGTTAATGATCATTTTATTTAAACAAAAAAACTTTGCTGTGGGGGCTGGGCTGGCCAAGAGTGAGGCCTTGGTGGCCGGAGTATTAGGCACTTTATTCTTTGGCAGTCAACTCAGTTTATTTGGCTGGGTAGGCATTTTAGTCGGTGCTGGTGCAATATATATTTTGTCAGGCGGCGGCAGGAAGGGTCAGCTAAGTCTTAAAACGGTGATAATAGGTTTGGCCTGTGGTACATGCTTTGCGCTGACATCATTATTTGTTCGGGAAGCGAGTCATTTACTAAATGTGCCTTTCCCCCACAGTGCTGCTTGGGTGTTGTTATGGGTGATATGTATTCAAACCACCTTGCTTGTGAGTTATATCGCGGTAAAAGATAGAAGCACTTTTGTGGTATTGAAAAACAACACAAAGATGACCTTAGTCACTAGTATTATTAGTTGTTTTGGCACTATTTGTTGGTTTAGTGCGGTGTCATTACATCATGTTGCCTATGTAAAAACACTGGGCCAAGTTGAAGTGTTGTTAACCATGTTGGTCGCCACATTTTGGTTAAAAAATAGAGTTCAGAAACATGAAGTAATAGGCTTATTACTTATCGCTGTGGCCTCTATTTTGGTAATGTGGGCATGATGCTTTGACGTTGCTAAGTTACCAAGTCCCTGCACAGCTGGCCCAAGTTGAGTTAGAGGTTAAGCGCAGTAAATTTTTAACATTCGCTGCACCTGCAGTCAATCGTCAGGAAGCAGAGGATTTTATCCGAACTTTGCGCAAACAACACCCCCAAGCTAATCATGTGTGCTGGGCTTATATTGCTGGTGATCCCGATACAACTATTCGTTCTATGAGTGATGACGGCGAACCTAGCGGAACCGCGGGCATGCCTATCCTAAAGGTTCTCGAATACAGTGGTTACGGTGATATTGCAGTAGCAGTGGTTCGCTACTTTGGTGGCACTAAACTTGGCACTGGCGGTTTACAACGGGCCTATTCTGATGCTGTTGCACTGGTATTAACAGCTTTAAGTATGACGCTTAAGGTTCACAGAACTACCTTACAATTAGCCTATGACTATACCTATGATGGCAGCATATCTCGATTACTAGAGCGTTATGATGTTGAGGATATTGAGTCGAATTATGCTCAGCAAGTTACACTAAGTGCTGCAATAGCGAGTAACGAACTGAACACATTTAAAGCTGAATTAACAAATATCACAGCGGGTAATGTTAAGGCCTTCCTGCCAGACGCTGATTAGCTTGTTGTTTTACCCATAAATCACATCTCAGCAATTAGCCCGGCTCCATACTGGTCTTTACGAACATATTGATAAACTTCATCTTCAGCAATATCAATCCCAAATAAGTGAGTATCAACTATTTGATTAGTTAGGTCGTTATCTTGACGAATTAAAAATTCCCTTATAGTATTTTTTCTCAACTGGGGTTTGCTTGTGCTTGCGCTAAATATTGCTGAAGTTTACCCATGGCAGGTTGTGCATTTGCACGTAAACGTTTCACTATGGCTTTTTTTTCTGTGTCGTCTTCTTTAACACTGCGCATCAACTGGCTAAAGCCATCTAACCTATTTCCTAACAACCATTTACGTAAATTTTCATCTTGTGACCAAATATACTGATTCATCATAAAAGCAGCCGTTAAGCGTAGCCAATCAATGAGTGTATTGGGTAGTGGCACCACATTACAAATTTTGTTCTTAGCTTCTTCTGGGTAGGCCAATTCGATGTGGGCAATAAAAGCGGCACTAAAAACGGGTTGATACGATCTTACAGTTTGCGGCGTGATAATATCGCCCGCAAAAACGGGCTTGATGGCTAAGTTGGTTATTGCACTGGCTGAACAGTCAATATGTAGATGGTCTGTACTAGTAAGTATGCTGCCCTTCTCTAATACAATTCGATTGTTTTCAATGCTAGTCACTCGGCCTAAACGTATCACATTTTTCACTCTACGCAGCTCTGCTAGCTCCATTTGGCTGATTGTGGCACCATGGAACATTTCTGGTTGCACATGTGTATCAATCCTCAAAAACACACCCGCTTGTTCTAATCGGTCAAACATATCGTCTATTGATTCAGAATCGGCAATAGCTTCCATTTGTGATGCCTGAGCGCCAATGGCATCGACAAAAAATTCTTCGGTAGGCTGAATATTTTTGCGATCAATTAACCAAGCATCACGCGGCATCACCCATTGAATATTATCAGGGTTAACGTTTTTCTCGAGCAACCATAAAACAGCGTCAATGCCCGTTTTACCGCCACCTATAACCACATATCCAGCAGGTGGCTGGGTCACTTTGGGTAAATCATTTAACGGCATAAATTGAATGTCAGGGGCAATACTAAAATTTGGAGTGTGCGTGGAAGGCACATTTGTATTTAAGTATGTCGCATCTACCGTTTTTTTATTCACTTTAACTTGATGAGTTTCGCCTGTGAGTGACGAAACAAATTTTCCATCACCTTTATAATCACACATAGGAAAGTACTTCACTCTTCCTGTAGGTAAAAACTGCTCGCGCATTACATCATCAAAATAAGCACTCACCTCGGCACCGGAGGCTAATTCATTCAACCCTTTATTAAGACCCACTTGGTCAATACAGCCTTTGCTCAACTCACGGGAACTGACGCCATAAAAAGAAGACGGCTGATGAAGTGTGACAAAAGGATAGGCTACGTTCCAATGACCACCAGGTTTATGGAAGCGGTCAACAATGACAATATTCGCATCACTTTCTGTTAATAAAATATCTGCAAATGCCATACCTACAGCGCCGCTACCAACAATTAAATAATCTGTTTCATGAATGTGTGTTGTCATCTTTTTATCCCGCTGTGAAAGAATTACAATAATACTTGCGATAGTGCACCAGTGAAAAAACGAAATATCACATTGCACATAACAGTGTTATAGCTAATCATAACACTGTTATGTAAGTCAACGATTACACCTTACTAATTGGTTAAATGTACATCATTATGAGCGACGCAAAAAATATAATTTTACAAGCCGCATCAGAATTATTTCTCGAAGGAGGCACCTCTGCACTGAGCGTTAGAGCTATATCTAAACGTGCTGGCGTGTCAACTATTGGCATTTATAGTCATTTCAAGGGCAAGCAAGGGATCTTGGACGAGCTCTATATAGAAGGGTTCGAAAAGGTGTTTTTGGCTATGGATATTCTTGATATCAATGCGCCGGCGCGAGATGTTATTTTGAATGGTGTAAAAGGTTATTTAACCGTAGCGGATCAATATGAAGCTCATTACCGACTCATTTTTGGCGAAAGTGATGCGGGTTATTCGCCCTCTGAAGATGCTCGGGCCATCGCTAAAAAAGCCTTTAAAAAGTTAATTGATGTCAGCTCTCTTATTTTGCCAGAGGACACTAAACCGACGGAAAAACGACGTATTGCTCTAGAAATATGGGCTTTTATTCACGGTTATGTCAGTTTAAAACATCACGCAATATCCACTTTTATCAGTCCTTCACAATGGAACCGTTTGGCATTAAGCGCATTAGCGACTCACATTGATGCCATCATTGCCAAGTACGCGGTACACATTCTCAAATAAGCAGTGAGGAAAGCTGATTTAACTATCATGCTTAACCCACTCACTTTTCTATTGTCATGTTAATGGACTATAATTTAGCCAAAAATCCTTGATGATTACCCCTGCTTTTGTCAGCCATATATTTAGCCGTTTTTTCAGCATCGTTAGCCAAAGCAAAGCTCACTGGGTCGACACCGTTACACACTAAGCCGTCGGCAATTTCTCTGATACTTATGCCACTTTCTTGTACTGCAACTTTCACTTTAATTAAACTGTCATTTTTTATAG
Source organism: Paraglaciecola sp. (assembly GCA_034111145.1). Lineage (GTDB taxonomy): Bacteria > Pseudomonadota > Gammaproteobacteria > Enterobacterales > Alteromonadaceae > Paraglaciecola. The sequence goes on along the minus strand of JAWUXU010000069.1, from coordinate 52,795 downwards.
CGTTACATATTTTTACTAAATTGCCCTCAGTCACCGAGTCCATATTGCTTGCTTGGGCGTTACCCGCTAAAAGAATACCTGCAGTGATGATGGTGCTAATAAGTAATTTTGTCATGATTTTTTCCTGTATGTTGGGTGGTGTTTAATTTCGAATTCCAATATAGAGTAGGTATAAACGATGACATTGAAGGGACAAAACTGGTTAATAACGGTGAAATGCGATGAAGCGTTCAAACAGGTAAATACAGCGATAAACCAGCCCTTAGCATCTGCTTTTCGTCGTATTTTGTGGTTTTTTGTTACATTCACCTATTTGAGCTAACCAAATTAGATAAAGCTGTAGCCGTGATCCATCACCATTTACTTAAATTCAACACTCAAATTCAACACGTGTATTCAACTTTGACTCTGGCGTGGATTATCACAAAGATAAAATCTGAGTACACATATCTTTAGCGGGTATCACCATCGCATATTTTGCATGCATATCGTGCAAACTGGCATGGTGAGCACTGAGGTTTCTATCACCACAGGCTTCAGGTACTACAAAAACAGGGTAATTATGTTGCAGGCCATCGACCACGGTAGCTCTTACACAGCCACTTGTTGTTAGCCCCACAACCACTATTGAGTCCACTGATTTTTTTTCTAACTGTGCTGCTAATTGTGTTTTAAAAAAAGCGCTTGGCCATTGTTTTTCAATGATTAATTCATCAGATTTTTTATTGATTTTAGTATTGATTTTTACCCACTCGCTGGATGCTTGCAGGATATCTAAATCAGGTAAACGCCGACGAAACACACTGGCAGTCGACTCATCGTGGTATACAACTGTAGTAAAAAAAACGGGTAGGTTTTTAATTCTAAAAGTCTCTAACAACCCGTTTATTTGTGAAATTTGACTGTCAAAATCACCCCCAAGTGGGCTAACTGGATCACTAAAGCCATTGGACAAGTCAACCACAATGAGTGCTGGGCATAAGCCCAGACTTATTTTGCCAATGGCTAAATCATGATCTTGAGGTGTTTTTGACATACTCTATTTATCTCACTTCACGACACGAGATTTCACAAAGCGAGGTGTTTCTGGTGCAGGCAAACCAGTTTCTTCTAGGCATCTAGCTTTGATTTCTTCAATGGTGCCACCAAAGTCAAATAACTGGGTATCACCGCGTTTCTCCGTTAAGACCGCACGTAATGTGGTAGTTTGTTGTTGGTCAACCGCCCCATCAACTATCACCACACCATAACGTTTTGCTCCTTCAATAGAGACTAAACCTCGGTTTACATCGTCAAGAACACTATTACAATCACGCAAGAATGGGTCTCCCCAGCCACCACCACCCCAAGTATTGAAATACAATAAGTCACCTTCTTTGACTTCAACACCGTCACATTTAGCGGGTAAAATCTGTTGTGTACCATCTGCACGTTTTAATATTTTAGTCGATCTTTGGCCCGGCGTACCACCGTTTACCCCCCAAGGATACGTGAGCCACCTTTCATCATGGATAGCGATATTGCCATCATTGAGAAAACGATAAGCAACCGATAATCCGTTACCACCACGATGTTTACCCGCGCCTCCAGAGTCAGTGATGGTTTCATACTGTTCGACCCGTAATGGAAAATAGGCTTCAATAAACTCGTTGGGTACATTGGTAAAACCTGGCCACAATGAGTGTCCATCAGGTCCATCCCCCACTGGGCGACCCGGTATGCCACCAAAACCAATTTGGAATAGTTGGAACCACTCACCTTTGTTGTCATAACCTGAATAAAACAGATGAGGTGAATCAGAAAATCCCGCCGCATTCATGGCTTCTGGAGCACCTTGTCCTAACAGTCCACCCATCACATCAAAAATTCGGCCTAGTGCATGTGTTCGTCCCGAAAGAGCAGCGGGAAAGTGTGGTTTAAGTAAACTACCTGCTGGAATATGCACATCAACCAGGTCATAAAAACCATCATTAAACACAATTTGGGGATCCACAAGATTGATAGTAAATGAACCAAAAAACATCTTAAACATATCTTCATTCAAGTAAAAGTTAATCGAGCTATTGGCCTGAGGATCAGTACCTTCGAAGTCAAATATCGCACGATTACCTTCCCGCCACATTTTACACTGTATTTTATATGGACCCATGCCGACACCGTCATCACAAACATAATCTACAAATGTACGTGGCTCTTCTGGCACCAACATATTAATAATAGCTTCCATAGCCACATGGTTGCGCTCCAGCATGATCTCCATAGTGGAATAAAACGTGTCATCACCAAATCTCTCGGAGATTTCGATACATCTTTTAGCTGCCGTATTACAGGCAGCAACCAAAGCATTAAGATCAAATCTGTTCCACTGCGGAGTGCGCACGTTATGCAAAATCAAATCTAATATATCGCTTTGCAATACGCCTTTTTTATACAACTTAGTAGGAGGAATACGGATCCCTTCCTGAAATATACTTTCTGCTTTAATGGGGATTGAACCTGGCACCATGCCGCCGTTATCTGACATATGACCAAACATAGCAGACCAAGCGATATGCCGGCCTTCTTTAAAGATGGGCACTAACACTATCCAATCTGGCAAATGGGATACCGCAGCATTGGTCATATAAGGGTCGTTCGTTAATATCACGTCCCCTTCTTCTAACTGCCCAGTGTAAGCGTCCAAAAACCCATGGATAAACGAGCCAAACTGACCCACTACCATTTTGCCGTCTTTATTGGCGATCATCGGAAAACAATCAACTTGCTCACGAATACCAGGGCTCATAGCCGTTCTAAACAAAACAGCATCCATTTCTACTCGTGCATTACTCAAGGCATTTTCGATAATATCAACTGTGACTGTGTCCACCTCGACTCTGTTCAAAGGTGACGTGTTGGTTTGTAATATTTTATTGTTCATTGTCATCTCCAATTACTTCGCTGGATTAATAAGAAGATTACCGACTGCATCAACTTTAGCGTGATATCCAGGTAAAATAACGGTGGTGGAGTCCATTTCACTCACAATGGCTGGCCCCGGTATTTGTAAATCAGCATGCATCTTATTTCGATCGTAAATAGGTGTAGGGTGGTATTGACCTTCGAAGTAAATTTGACTATCTGCCAACTTACATTCTATTAATGCCGTAGCCGCGTTACCTTGGGGCATAGAAGGTAACTCACCGCTGCCGGCAGTAGCAATTGCACGCACCATAACAATTTCGTGACCTTCATCTAAAGCAAAAGTGAATAGTTGCGTATGTTCTTTATCAAACTCAGATTTAAGGACTTCTAAACCTTGAGCCTGTAATTCAGCTAAAGTGAATTCAATGGATAATTGAAACGCTTGCCCGGTGTATCGCACGTCGGCTTGATAGGTCACGTCTTGATCCGATAGCTTTATACCATCGGTGATCAAGGTAGCACTGGCTTTGTGTTTTAACTCCTCCAGTAATGCTTTTAACTCTAGTGCAGAGGCATTCTTGAGTAATTTAACAAAGGTTTTTGATGCTTCATCACGCACCACAGTCGTCGCATCGCCATAAGCACATAACACTCCGGGACCTGGGGGTATGATAGTAGGCCAAGCTTGGGTTAAAATACCTAATGCATTGGCATGTAATGGACCCGCACCGCCAAACCCAACAAGGGCGAAGTCTCTTGGATCAAATCCCTGCTCCACAGACACTAATCGTAACGCACCAAACATGGCTTCGTTTACAATTTTAATAATACCTTCCGCCGCCTCTTCAACAGTTAAATTCATAGCGTCAGCCACTTTTTTCACCGCAGTTACTGCCGCATCTTTGTCTATGGCCATTGCGCCGCCAAGCTGCACATCAGAGGGCAAATAACCTAATACCACGTTAGCATCACATACTGTGGGTTCAATACCGCCTTTCATATAGGCTGCAGGCCCAGGCTTAGCACCTGCTGATTCAGGTCCGACTCGTAAAGCCTTAGTTAGCTCGGGTACAAAAGCTAAGGAGCCACCACCAGCACCCACTGTGCGCACATCAACTGATGGAGCGCGCACTGTGACATCACCGACTCTGGTTTCTCGTCTGACCCGGGCTTTGGCGTTTTGGATCAAAGCTACATCAGTCGATGTGCCACCCATATCAAAGGTTAATATGTCGTTAAAGCCCGCTTTTTTACAAAAATGCATGGCACCCGCCACGCCACCAGCAGGTCCAGACATCAAAAGGTTAACTGGGCTTTCGGCTGACGCTCGAGCCGATGCTAATCCACCATCTGAGCGCAAGATGGAAAGATGTAGCTCTTCACCCATAATCCTTCTCAGGGAACGGTTTAAATTATCTACATATCTAGCCACTTCTGGGCGAACATAACTGTTAACCACAGTGGTTTCTGTGCGCTCATATTCCTGCATTTCAGGCACTAGATCACTTGAAATCGAAATAGGAATATCAGTAAATATCTCTGCTGCGACTTCTTTAGCCCTTTGCTCATGGGCTCCATTTAAGTAGGCATTGATAAAACAAATAGTCAGTGCTTCAACTTGGCCGGTATCTTTTAAAGTGGACAGAGTAGCGCGAAGCGTAACCTCATCTAAGGTGTCGACTGTCTCTCCGTCTGCACCCATTCTCTCATTGGCTTCAACAGTTAATTCAAGTGGGGCCAACAAAGGTTTTTTCACAAAACTGACCCAACCGCCTAGCCCACCTGGGCAGAACGACCGAGCAACCTGTAATACCTGCCTATAACCTTTAGTGGTCACTAATCCTACTTTGGCACCTTTTCCAGTTAACACAGCATTGGTGGCCACTGTAGTACCGTGCATGACCCGATTAATTTCACGGGCATCTATACCAGATTCAACACAGATCCTGTGGATACCATTTAATACCCCTATGGAGGAATCTTCTGGTGTGGATGGCACCTTTGCAGTATGCGTTTGACCATTCACTTCATTGATAAGTAATAAGTCAGTGAACGTTCCACCCACATCTACACCTAATCGATAACTCATATTTTACTCCAGCATTCGGTTAATTTAATACACTGATTAATTAATATAGTAATTTTCAATCCAAGGCTTAGCGTTGCCACCTGTGGCAGTGCCAGTCAATTCAATGGCGAGGTCTGCGGCTTTCACTAACAGTGCCATGTCGATACCTGTAGAGAATCCCATTTGTTCTATCATCATCACCACGTCTTCGGTGGCCACATTACCACTAGCGCCTGGTGCAAATGGACAACCGCCAAGGCCGGCTATGGACGCATCAAATTTTCTGATCCCTGCCATTATCGCAGCATAAACATTGGCCAACCCCATAGCTCTGGTGTCATGAAAATGACAAGACAACTGAGTCAAATCAAAGCGACAGGCCATGCTTTCCATCAATTGATTAACCTCCAAAGGGTTAGCAGCACCTATAGTATCTGCGATAACAATACTAGAGGCACCGGCATCCAAAAGTTGTTCGGTCACACTAAAAACAGTACTAGGACTTATTTTACCTTCAAAAGGACAAGCCCAAGCTGTGGCCACATAAGCTTGCACCTTAGCGCCCTGTTCTTTGGCCACCTTACGCACGTCTTTACTGACCTTGATGCTATCTTGTGTAGACATACGAATATTCTTCAGATTCATCGTATTGGAGGTTGCCACTACTAATGACATGACCGGCACCTGCGCCGACATCGCCAATTCAAATCCTTTCATATTAGGTATCAAGGCAGAAAATAAGCTATTACTGTGTTCTAGTTCAGCAAACAATTCGGCCGTGCCTGCCATAGCTGGCACGGCTTTAGGGGAGACGAATGACCCGACCTCAATCTCTGGTACTTTTGCATCGACCAATGCATTGATAAGACTAAGACGTTGTTCTTTATTTAATAATTTTGGCTGATTCTGCAAGCCATCTCGAGGACCTACGTCGTTAATCGATATATGATTAGGGGCCATTAGTTAACCACCTCTGCGACTCTCAGTATTGACACATCTTCAGGGCTCATACCCAATAAGTCATATAACACTTTATCTGTATGTTCACCTAAAGCGGGAGCAGCACTAAAACTTTCTTCATTGCTTCTAGAAAATTTAATGGGGTTACCTGGTCCTTTGGTTTTGTGTCCTTGAGGATCAGATAACTCCACCACCATATTGCGATGCAATACTTGAGGATCACTTAAGGCTTGAGAGAATTTATTCACAGGGGCACAAGGAATACGTGCTGCCTCAAGTAAACCTAACCAATGGCTAGAACTTTGGGTTGATAACATGTCATTTAAAGTGGCATTAATAAAATGCTGGTCTTTAAAACGACCAGGTTGAGTATCGTATTCAGGTTGATTCAAACTTTCAATCTGTACCACCTGCTTTAAATTTTGCCAAAAATTATCGGTGATAACCGCGATAACAATTTGTCCGTCACAGGTATTAAATGTGTTGTAAGGCACATGCACAAAATGTGAATTACCAATGGGGTAAGGGTCTTTTCCAGACATAAAATGCATAGTTGCCATGTAATTTAATAAAGAAATTTGGCAATCAAGCATAGAAATATCTACGTCTTGTCCTTCTCCACTTTTCTCTCGCTCCAGCAATGCCGCTTGAATGCCCATCACGGCAAACATACCACCGCCCAAATCACCAATAGGAATACCCGCTCGCACTTGCTGGTCACCATTGACGCCAGTAATAGACATGCCACCGCCCATTGCTTGAGCAACTTGATCAAAAGCAGGGCGTTTAGAGCCAGGACCATCATTACCAAAACCGGTGATAGAACAGCTAATAATACGTGGATTAATTTGCTTCAAATGTTGGTGATCAATTTTGAGTCGTGTTGGCACGCCTGCACCAAAATTATTGATAACAACATCAGACTTTTTAACTAAATCATAAAATAATGTAAGCCCTTTAGCCGATTTCAAATCGATACAAACACTTTGTTTATTACGATTTAGAGTAATAAAGTACGCCCCCATGCCGTTAATAGAATTCTCTGGGTCTGTGGCTAAAAGTTTGCGCGTCCCCTCACCCTTAAGGGGTTCAATTTTAATGGTCTCTGCACCTAAATCGGCTAATATCATGCCGCAATAAGGTCCAGATAACATATGGGTCAAATCTAAAATACGTATACCCGATAACGGTTTGTTAGTCACTCAACAATACTCCAGTCAATAAAAGGGGAGCCTTGCGGCTCCCATGAACTAAAAACGATAAGTAAAATCGATACCGTAAGAATTACGTGCTGAAGGTTGGATAAAAGAGCCACCAAACTCAGGAGTAGGGATCACTTCTTGCAAAAATTCCTCGTCTGTTAAGTTTTTAGCCCAGATAGCCAAGTTCCAATCATCTGCGTCAAAGCTGACTCTTAAGTTAACTGTGCTGTAGGCATCACGACTTGCGTTGTCAAAATTAACTGGATGTGGTCCAGGTGGAACACCGCCGCCCAAAGTGCCAAAGAAGTCCCAAATAGTCGGTAAGCTTTGAGCTGTTTCTTCAGGCCCAGTACCTTGCAATGTATGGAAGTTAACCTCACCTACATACTGCCAATCTAATCGAGTGGTCATAAATACATCATCAGTCAGGCTATAATCCCAGCTTGCTCCAAAGGTGAAGGTTTCATCCGCCGCTTGAGGCGCTTTATTACCCACAGAAAGTGGACGATTACGGTTTTCCTTAATTTCACTATCCAATAAACCCATACCACCAAAAACCGTGATGTCATCGGTCACTTGGGCACTAATGTCTAATTCAAAACCTTGAATAGTCAATTCTTCGATAGTAGTGACAGCGCGCAATAAGCCAAATGGGCCAGCAAAGAATTCAAAGAACTGATTATCATCAACAGTGGTTGAGAATACAGCTGCATTGAGTTTCACTTTATTGTTCATCATCTTCGATTTGAAACCGAGTTCGATATTAGTCGTGACTTCTTTATCGTATTCGTCTTTGACGAGGAGTTGTGCATTCACCGCATCGCCAGGGGTGCCATTGCCATTGGCATTAAACCAAAAGTCTAAGGTCGCTTCAGTACCGATAGAGTTAAACCCGCCACTTCTAAAACCTACACCATAACTTGCATACCAATTAAGATTATCGTTAGCCGCATAGCCTAATGTGACTTTAGGCTGCCACTGGCTAAACGAACGGTTTCGGTTAGGAATGCCATCAGGATTAGCGTTAAAGGCCGGATTTATTGGGCCCAATACACCATTAACAAAGGTATTAACGTTTAAGCCTGAGGCTGTTACGTTAGGCACATTATTAGTCACTTCTCTGTCTTCGTAATCATAACGAAGGGCCACAGCTAATTCCCATTGCTCGCTTAGATCATATTCAAGCTGACCAAAAGCGGACATCACCGAGGTATCGAAAGTATCTGAGAATAGTAAGTCAGTCGGATTAGGGCCAGTGGGTGGCACATAAGCTTGACGCAAGAATCCTTGGCCTGTATCTGCACCGTAGGCTACAACGACATCACGTTCGATTTCTGCGAAATATAAGCCACCAATCCATCTTAGATCTGCATCATTATCATCTGAAGTGAAACGTAATTCACCACTTAAGTCAGATTGGCTGCGTTCTTGATATTGATAACCATCACATGATAATGGAGTGAAAGGTCCGTAGACCCCAGTAAACTCAACACCTGGAGGAAACACGCCAAATGGTGCAAAAAAATCACCGAATAAATCAGTTCTATCTGCCCCACCTAATGCTCCCGGAGCATTGTTTAAGCTTGCACGGTCGGTTTGACACTGAGGAGTCAACTCATAACCATAAAACGTTGCACTGGTGCCGTCAGACAGTAAGTCTTCTTCTAAATCGTTATAAGCTAAAACGGCGGTAACGTCCATACCATCTAGATCCCAGTCGGCTTTTAAAGATAACTCGGTGGTTTCTTGTTCATTGACGCCAGGTACGTTAAATGCAAAGTTAATATCGACATCATTCACGTCCTTGTTAAAAGAGGGATCAAAACCATTAGCAACAAATGACGGTAAAGCAAACACAGCGTTATAGTTGATTGCCCCACCCTCGACCCTGCCCACACTGGCTCGAAAATCTAAGGTTAAATCGTCCCTAGCATCCCAAATCAAACGTCCACGGATATTCGTGTCTTCAAGATAATCGACTGAATCATCTGCACCAGTAAAAGTGTTTTCAAAAAAACCATCTGTTGTTCTATAACTGGCGGTTAAGCGACCTCGAACGTTTTCTGATAATGGCCCACTGATCACCCCGTTTATTCTCTGGCTGTTGTTATTACCGACCCCTAAAGTGACTCTACCTTCTAATTCATCTGAAGGCATTTTAGTGGTGATGAGTATTGCACCCGCCACCGCATTTCGACCATACAACGCGCCTTGTGGGCCTTTCAGCACTTCAATCTGAGACACATCTAATAGTTCTTCGTTGAAACTGTTAGGGTTGGTCATCAACACCCCGTCCACCACATAGGCAAAGGTACCTTCAGCATCGCGAGTAGATACTATGCCGCGAATAGTCACTTGTGTATCTCCCACGTTTGCTGCATCAACCATAGTTACATTAGGAATAAGACCAATAAAGTCACCTGGACGTTCGATACCAGCACTTTCAATCATCTTTTCAGAGATAGCCGTCACAGCGATGGGTACCTCTTGTAAACTCTCTGGTCGTTTTCGAGAAATACTGATGATTTCAAATGCATCCTCTTCTTGCGCTACTGCTTTTGCTTCTTGTGCTATCGCTTGATTAATTCCAACTAAGTTACTAGTGGACAAAGCAACAAAAATACCTGTTGCTAGAGCACTTTTGCGGAGTGTTACCATAGTGTGTTCTCCAATTATTTTATTTTTATTTTAGATTTATGTGTTTTAATCTTCGCCATAAGGTTGTTTGACTCAATCCAAGATAATGAGCAACTTGTTGCTTATCACCGCCGAATTTATGCATTGCGTCCACCACCAGTTCCAACTCCTTTTTTCTGACTAGAGCTTGGCCAGTATCAAATGTTGTTTCTAAAAACAGTTCTGGTGAAATGTCTCGCAATATTTCTTTAATCTTTGATAGGTCAGTTGCCATTTGTATAGATGCAATGACCCGCTCAAGGACATTTTCTAATTCACGTACGTTGCCCGGCCATGAATAATTAACCAAATTATCAAGAATTTCGGAGAGTATTTCGTCAACCGAAAACTGCGATTGATAACTGATTTTAAAACGGGAAAGTTTCTGCGCTGCAATACTATAGATATCCTCTGGCCTTGAGCGTAGAGGCGGGATATGAATATTAAATACATTAATTCGAAAAAATAAATCCTCACGAAACTTGCCTTCTACTACTCGCTGCTTGAGTTCTTTATTAGATGCCGCAACAATTTTTAAATTAGCAGGTTTTTCTTCATTGGAGCCTAAAGGTCGATAATGTCGTTCTTGTAAAAACCGTAGTAATTTTGATTGTTGATCAAGTGCTAGTTCGCTAATTTCATCAAGAAATAGCACCCCATCTTGCGCTTCTTCAATAAGACCTTTTCTGCCGCCTCGTTTAGCCCCTGTGAAAGCACCATCCCTATGCCCAAAAAGCTCTCCTTCAAATAGTTCAGTAGGGATTGATGAGCAATTAAGAGCAACGAAGTTACCTTCTGAAAATGGACTAGCTTCATGTACTGCACGAGCAATGAGCTCTTTACCTGTTCCGGATTCACCATAAATTAATACATTGCTAGGCGAGGAAGAAAACGCCCTAACCTGCTGCATCACTTTGCCAACTGCCGAGGATTCAAAAACTAATTGGTGGCGAGAAGAGGTTTTGACTTTTTCTGGTTTAGGCTTTTTTCTATACAATTGGTAGATATACAGGGGTTTACCTTCAGTCATCACACAATCTTGATGGAACCACCAGGCAATACCTTGGATCCGACACTCTCCGTCTGTAGGACGCATTGTTTCTTCAGAATGAATGAGACTTTCTAGATCTGAACAGTTGTCGTTGTCTACACCTAGCTCATGCCTAGCAGCTTGATTAAAGATAATAGAATGGCCTTCTTCGTCGGCCATAAAAATCGGGGTTTTTGATTGTTTCAACAACCAATGAGTTAAGGCCGCACCTTGATTGGTCGCGACCTTCTCCTTGGCTATTTGTATAGCACGAGCAATCGTTTTGCGACAAGAGTCGGCGCTGTACAATAGAAAGGACGGGATACTATGCTGGGTTGCCAAACCACACACCAGACTAGCCCCGACGTAGGCGATGTTGGGTTGCTGACAGGTTAACTGAAATAATTCACGGGCTTGTTCTGGGGTAGTATAAATTTCTTCTTGCAAAGTGACATTCAACGCCGCTTCTAATACCGGCACAACAGGTGATGCATCAGCAAAATTGATCATCACTATTTTACGAGCGACTTGAGCCGCACGTTGTACTGCTGAAATAATATCTGAGACACTGCAATCTAGAGATACAACTGGCAAATCTAAAGCTGACTTCAAATATGCCGCGTTAGAACCAGCACTGACGATCACATCGGGTAAAAAACTACCAATATGTTCGTCTATCTCTGAAACACTTCCCAGTATTGCATCGAATAATTTAAATCTGGCATGCTCACTAAATTCAGGTAGTACGCTTGTCATCAGCTGACTAAATTCTTTATGTCCGAAGATTAACACCCGGATAGGTTGTGGTTCTTTGTTTACTTTTTCCATAGTTTATTTCCCAGTTCATACAGTCTGGAAACTAAAGAGTGAATAAAAATGAACAACAGCTGATGCAAAGTGACTAGCCAACTTTCAAATTGAATAAAATGTAACCCTGTTTAGCATTAGTTATGCCATTTTCATTCCTCTTTAGGTGACTGCCTATTTTTAAAGCGTTAAGAGTTATATTGAAGGATCAATAAAACCAACAATTAAGGCATTCGAAGCTTGGTATTTATTCAGTATGAAATTAATAATTTCAAATTGAAACAATAATGAAGAATTATATTATGAGGGAATTAGCTGGCAGAGTTGTAAAACGGGGCCTAAGGCGGGAGGGCAATCGAGGTCTTGCACTAGCCAATTTTCTAGCCCTTTGCGTTTACCTCTGTTGTCAGGATATATACCTTGCTGGGATAAATTTTCTATAGACTGGTCTAAAGAATCGACGTTTAAAGACAATAAAAACAGTCCTTCACCGCGCTCGGCCAAAATACGAGCCACCTCACCTTCACTCGAGATAGGTTGTACTAAAACAATCCATATACCAGACAAACAAAAACGGGCAGTTTTTACTTGTCTGGCGGGTAAGTCATCGAAAATAGGCTCACATTGCAACAGGGTTTGAAAATACTCAACTTGAGGTGCTAACTCTCGCACCACAAAGTTAATGTGGTGGATTGAATTGACTGTAGACATGACTTTAATTCCTCTTACTTTCATATGACATTTTAAGAAAAGATATCACTGCTAGTGTAATGATGTTGCTTATCAGCACCTACTGATAAGCAACATTGAGGCCCATTTTAGTTTTATATTTATTCCTGCATATAACCTTGGGGTAGTGTTTTAATGGCAGCCACACCCGAATCTATAGCAGCTTGGGCCACTGCCCTTGCCACACGTTTTAAAAGTCGAGGGTCCATAGGTTTGGGGATAATATAATCCTTTCCAAAACTAAGACTGTCGATGTTACTAGCAACCAATACCTCTTTAGATACTGCATCTTTAGCAATACTGCGGATCGCATCAACAGCCGCAATTTTCATTTCATCATTAATCTCAGAGGCACGGACATCCAACGCACCACGAAAAATAAATGGGAAACACAGTACGTTATTCACTTGATTAGGATAATCAGACCGTCCTGTTGCCATAATTAAGTCATCCCGCACTTGATGGGCCAGCTCAGGTTTAATTTCAGGATCAGGGTTGGCGCAAGCAAAAACGATGGGGTTAGGCGCCATTAATTTAAGGGCTTGCGGTGCCAACAAATCAGGGCCAGATACACCAAGAAATACGTCTGCGCAGTCTAGGACATCTTCTAAGGTGCGTTTGTCGGTATTATTGGCAAACAATTTTTTATGGATGGTGAGATCTTCTCGATGGGTATGGATCACCCCCTTTCTATCAAGCATATAGATGCGCTCACGTTTAGCGCCGCATTTAACCAACAACTGCATACAAGCGGTGGCGGCAGCACCCGCGCCTAAACACACTATGGTGGCATCGCCAATAACTTTGCCTTGAATTTCCAACGCATTCAACATGCCTGCGGTTGTCACTATAGCAGTACCATGTTGGTCATCATGAAAAACAGGTATAGAGCAGCGTTTTATAAGCTCTTGCTCAATCTCAAAACATTCGGGAGCTTTAATATCTTCTAAATTAATACCACCAAAAGTGTCTGCAATATTAGCGACCGTGTTAATGAATTCTTCGGTGGTTGTATGTTTCACCTCAATATCGATAGAATCAATATTCGCAAAACGTTTAAACAACAGGGCCTTGCCTTCCATTACAGGTTTAGACGCAAGAGGACCCAAATTACCTAGACCTAGAATAGCCGTACCATTTGAAATGACCGCAACTAAATTACCTTTGCCGGTGTATTGATAAGCAGCATCAGGATTGGCTGCAATTTCTCGAACTGGCTCAGCCACACCTGGACTATATGCCAGCGCTAAATCGGTGACGCTTTCGGCGGGCTTAGTGAGCGCAATGCTGATTTTTCCGGGTATTGGTTTGGAATGGTAATCAAGAGCTTTTTGGCGGAAATCAGACATGATGTTGTCAGTCCTTTTAGAATTAAAAAAATATTGAAGGTGTGCTTAAATGTTTATTGGTGTTTTATGGATTAATGCTTTTATACATAAATCTATGCACTTATAAATCAATAAACGCTTTGAACAATGTACTTATAAATGAGTGCTTATATAAAAAACTGTCACCACACTAAGTGTTAAACAACATTGTTACACAAATGTAACACAGCATTGTTACACAAATGTAACACAGCATTAATTAACACACTCATCAGAACAAACTGCTAAATGTATATAGTCACTATAATTAGAATTAATATTTATGTATTTGATCTTCGAAAGAATTCAATATGATTGTTTATCTTAATCATTGCCTAATGTTTCGTTATTAGAATAATAAAGTTAGTTTAAAATTATCCGAGACTTGAAACTCATCTCTTTATCGTTTATCAGCAGAGCTGTTTTTTGGTATGTCTTCAGCTTATGCAAAAGCAGACGATGCGCTGCAGTTTTCGGGCTTTGCCCGTCTTGTTTTGGGTTGTCTTGATGAGAGCAATGCAACATATTTTGGATATGATGACGGCATAAGCTTTGACCAACAAAGTTTAATTGGCTTACAAGCAGACTACCAATTATTAGACAACTTAGCTGTTACGGAACAATTTTGGTCGCAGCGGTAATGAACGATAATCTGGCCTCGAGTGGTTATATTTAACTTACGCACCTACCCGCTCCACAAAAATCAAACTGGGTAAACAACGCACACCTTTTTTCAACTACAGTGATTCCCTTGACGTGGTTTTTGCTTATTCATGGATAACACTACCGCAACACGTTTATGGTACGCTACCTTTGCAAACCTTTGACGGGATATTGGAAAATTACCTGTGGTCTGGTAAAAAATTGGTTTCGGTATAGAAGGTTATTGGGGCAGTTTTGATGATACGGTAATCATTCTAGGTAGCGAAGTACCTGCCAAGGTTAATGATCTTCGTGGTCTTATTCCTAAAATAAACTATGACAATTGCACATTTCGAACTTCATATCATTCTGGTGATACGATTATTTAACTAACTCAATTTGAAGAGTTCTCAAGTATTCTTAACCAATTTGGTTTTACTCAAAGCACTGAGTCCTTAAATCCTGATGGCCGAGCTGAGTTTTATCAGATCTGAGCAAGTTACGATAACTTAGCCTACTTTTTTCGTACCGATGTTACCCAAGTTCATTTTCAGAGCACCGTCGTCCCTATTATCAATGGTTATTTTGTTGCTGCTGGCTATAACTTTTATCTATTTTCAAGCTATGTGTCTTTTGCAAAAAATAAAAGTAAATATGGTGCACCGGTTAACGAAATACCTGTTGGTGTTGACCCGCAGCTTGATGCGCTTGCATTTGGCTATCAAAGCATTTTTAAGGCACTACCTCTTTTTAATTCACAAAGCATTACCCTAGGCACAAGATGGGATGTCAAATCCAACGGCTCGTTGGGTACTCAAGTGCTTTGGGGCATTGATATGCTCACGATTAATGAACAGCAAACGCATCTATTAAATATCAAAGACAGGCAATCCGGTATAATTTAGATTTTAGGTATAAATTATCCGCGATATATATTCATAAAGCACTGCGGAATATCGGATAAAGATATCGTTTCAAAGATATGCACTACTTGAAACCAGTTTTTATCATGCTCACAAAAAATTCACAAGAATTCACAAGAAGTCACAACAATTCACAAAGAGTCACAAAGAGTCACAAAATGTGCTCTAGAAAGTGGCTCAGTATGAGCAATTAAACTACCTAAAATGATATTAGGATAAATACTTAAGGGACATCATAGGTTTGGGATATTTTTAAACAAGCACAAAAAAGGCGCTAAACAAGCGCCTTTTTTGTGCATTGTTAGACTTAAAAAAGCTCTAGCTTTTCTTAAGACCAGCAAAACGTTTGTTGAATTTATCAACACGACCACCAGTATCGACGTTACGCTGCTTGCCAGTATAAAAAGGGTGGCAAGACGAACATACGTCCAAGTTGATGTCTTTTTTCAAAGTAGAACGTACTTTGATAATATTTCCGCAAGAACAGTTTGCAGTCATTATTTGATAATCAGGATGGATATCTTGTTTCATGGGTTACCTCTTCGTCAGGCCGTATCGCTATTCAACCCGAAGTCGAACACCATACGAAAATTAAATTAAAAAGCTTTGTGGCTTGCCGCAAAGTGGCGCGCATATTAATGTAACGAGCTAGGGCGATCAAGACTTTTGTTGATTTTATACCCAAACCACCTCTTCTATCAAAGGTTATACAGTAAAAATGGCAATACTCAGTATCGCGCTTCCTATTCCGAAGCGTCAATTGTTCGATTATCTCTATGAAGGTACACCATTACCTGTGGGTGTTCGTGTTTGTGTCTCTTTTGGCCCTCGTAAATTAATAGGTGTGGTTTGGGGAGTAAGCGAAAAGTCAGATTGGGACATAAGTAAACTAAAATCCATTGAAACGGTTATAGATGATTCACCGATATTCAATACAAGCTTGATTAAATTATGCAGTTGGTTGGCTCAATATTATAAACATCCAATTGGTGATGTAATTCAAACCGCAATGCCGGTAGCTTTGCGAAAGGGTGAGTCTTGCCTAGCAAAACCAATTCAATATTGGACGTTAAGCGATGTTGGCCTGTCCGCGGATTTAAGTACTTTGTCTCGCGCACCCAAGCAGCGCACTTTAATACAATTACTGCACAACCAAGATGTTATTAAGTCTAAAGCTAGAGCTGACTTTGGTGCAACTGCAATTAAATCTCTAGTTGAAAAGGATTTAATAAAATCCATCGAAAAAGCCCCATCCACAGTATCAACATGGCAACAAGATTTAATCATTCAGGACAAACCTATAGCCAATGTTGAGCAAGCCATCGCCATAAGCTGTATTGAAGCTAAACTCAACCAATATGGTTGTTTTTTATTAGATGGTATTACTGGCAGCGGTAAAACAGAGGTTTATTTACAAGCAATAGAACAGGTGCTAAAGCAAGGAGAGCAAGTACTGATTTTAGTACCCGAAATTGGCCTAACACCTCAAACTGTGCATAGATTTAAATATCGCTTTGGCATTGATGTAGGAATTTTGCATTCAGGGCTAAACAATAATGAACGCCTGCAAGTGTGGCAACAAAGTGGTAATGGCCAGTTAGGCATCATTATAGGCACCCGCTCAGCAATTTTTACGCCTATGCTCAAACCCGGCTTACTGATTGTCGATGAAGAACATGATTCTTCTTATAAACAACAAGACGGCTTGCGTTATCACGCTCGTGATCTAGCTGTGATGCGCGCCCGCGAAGAAAAAATTCCTTTGGTATTAGGTTCTGCCACGCCTGCCCTAGAAACCTTAAACAATGCACTGACAGGGAAGTATCAACATCTCAAATTAAATAGGCGTGCTGGTAATGCGTCACTCGCTACACAACATATCTTTGACATCCGCCAGCAGCCCTTAAGATTTGGTGTGGCACAAGGCATGTTGGATCGTATAAGCCAGCATTTGCAGCAAGGCAGTCAGGTGATGTTATTTATCAACCGTAGAGGTTATGCGCCCGCCCTTATGTGTCACCAGTGTGGATTTGTCGAACATTGTAAACGATGTGACAAACCGTTTACTGTGCACAAACAGTTGTATAAATTGCAGTGCCACCATTGTGGAAGCGCAAAATCTATCCCTAAGAGTTGCCAACAATGCCAATCCAATGAGTTGACCTCTATGGGTGTGGGTACAGAACAATTAGAACAAGGACTAGCCAGTCATTTTCCACAATACAGCAGTATTCGAATAGACAGTGATAGTGCTCGAGGCAAAAACAAACTAGATAACATGCTCAGTAGCATCAATAATAACGAGCATCAAATTTTAATTGGCACACAGATTTTGTCTAAAGGTCACCACTTTCCGAATGTCACATTGGTGCTTATTCTTGATGTTGACGGTGCCCTGTTTAGTGGCGATTATCGTGCTGCAGAACATTTGGCCCAACTGATAACTCAACTCGCAGGACGCGCTGGGAGAGCAGAAAAACCCGGCGAAATGTGGTTGCAAACCCATGATCCAGGTCATCCTTTATTACAAGACTTGATTAATAATGGCTACGCTCATTTTGCTCAATATGCTCTATTGGAAAGGCAACATGCCAATTTGCCGCCCTATACTTTTCAGGCCTTATTTAAAGCACAAGCATTAAGTGCCCGAGACGCTTTTGACTTTTTACAGCAAATTTCACAACTATTTAGCGCTGCTAACGCTGTTGGTATTAAGGATAATGTTTTTTGTGTGGGCCCTATTCCTGCATTAATGGAAAAACGTCAAGGCCAATATCGTATGCAACTGTTATTGCAAAGTCCGTTGCGAAGTAGCTTACAAAATGCAATTGGGCAAAAAATTAAACAGATTGAGACATTGAATTTAACCAGTAAGATCCGCTGGTCGTTAGACATCGACCCACAAGATTTCAGTTGAGTTAAAGAATATTGAAGATTCTGATTGAGGATCCTGTGATCCAAGGTAAAATCAATTTTTTTATTTCTTCGCAGTATTTTATATCACATGGCGCAAAATGATTACGTGGCTCGCAGCCGCAACAAAAAGCAAACTCCCCCTCCGCACAGAACATCACTACCTTGGCTGCGGATTGTCATCACCCTTTTATTGGTGGCGGTATTTAGTTATTTTTTGTGGAGCATCGACGGTACCGCAGATAAAAACACATCTAACGATAGTGCCAATAACGATAGTGCAAATACTGAGCAAACCCGAAAGAAAAGAGACATATTGCCCGATACCCCTGAAGAGGAATGGGAATTTATTAAAAGTTTGCCCGAATACACAGTCGAAATCGAACAAAAAAAACAAGACCAATCTACAATTCGTCATTTAATGCAGTGCGGGTCATTTAGAAAAAATGCACAAGCTCAAGAGCTAAAAGCAAACATTGCTTTTCAAGGTCTCGAGGCTCAAGTGAGACCAAGTAAAGGTGATTCTGGGCTTTGGTATCGAGTCATCCTTGGTCCCTATAACAGTAAACGTGCAGCCGAAAAAGATCGCCATTCATTACAGCGAGCCAAAATTATCGGTTGCAAGATTTGGAACTGGAACCTCTAATAAAGTTAGCCCCTGAATATTTCAAGTTGTGAGCACCTGCTCGCGGCTTGAAAAAAATAGAATACTCCCCACATCTACATCATCCGGCGTTGTTCCTCTAATATATAGAAGACAAAAGCCCACTCTTAGCCCTGACAACCTTATGTAAATACTCATCTGGTTGCCCTTGGAAACTGAAGGAATTTACGTGACTACAATTGTATCTGTGCGCCGCAATAACCAAGTAGTAATAGCAGGAGATGGTCAAGTTTCCCTTGGCAATACTGTAATGAAAGGTAACGCCAAAAAAGTCCGTCGCCTCTACAATAATAAAGTTTTGGCCGGATTTGCCGGCGGTACAGCTGATGCGTTCACCTTATTTGAACGTTTTGAATCTAAACTTGAAATTCATCAAGGTAACTTAACTCGCGCAGCCGTTGAACTAGCCAAAGACTGGCGCAGCGACCGGATGTTGCGCAAACTTGAAGCTTTACTGGCAGTCGCAGACGAAACTGCCTCATTTATCATTACCGGTAACGGTGACGTAGTGCAGCCAGAAAACGACTTAATTGCTATAGGTTCTGGTGGTAACTTTGCGCAATCAGCTGCTATGGCTTTACTGGAAAATACCGAATTATCAGCCCAAGAAATTGCCGAAAAAAGTTTGACCATAGCGGGTAATATTTGCGTATTTACTAACCATAGCCAAACTATTGAAACGATTAATTATTAAGTCCCTAGGTTTAATACATTTTCCTGACCGGAAATATGCTGTTTTTTTGCCGGTCCATAATCCAGATGAAAGGTTTAATTTATGTCAGAAATGACCCCAAGAGAAATCGTCCACGAATTGGACAGACATATTATTGGTCAACAGGATGCAAAAAGGGCGGTCTCTATTGCGCTACGTAACCGCTGGCGCAGGATGCAACTCGGGCCTGAGCTACGTCAAGAAGTCACGCCCAAAAATATTCTAATGATTGGCCCAACAGGTGTGGGTAAAACTGAAATTGCTAGACGTTTAGCTAAGTTAGCTAATGCACCTTTTATTAAAGTGGAAGCCACTAAATTTACTGAAGTCGGTTATGTAGGTAAAGAAGTGGAAAGTATTATCCGCGATTTAGCTGACATCGCAGTAAAAATGACTAAAGAACAGGCCACAAGTAAAGTGAGATTCCGTGCTGAGGAAGCAGCTGAGGAACGCATTCTAGATGCCTTATTACCCCCTCCTGAAAATACTTTTGGTGAAAAAGAAGAGCCTCAAGACAAAGGTACTAGGCAAATCTTTCGTAAAAAACTCCGTGAAGGCCAATTAGATGATAAGGAAATTGAATTGGATATTGCTGCTGCTCAGGTAGGCGTGGAGATCATGGCACCTCCGGGTATGGAAGAGATGACCAACCAATTGCAAGGTATGTTTCAAAACCTGTCAGGTAGCCAGAAGAAAAAGAAGAAGCTTAAAGTTAAAGAAGCGTTTAAATTATTGATAGAAGAAGAAGCTGGAAAATTAGTTAATCAAGAAGATCTTAAACAAACTGCAATCGATTCCCTCGAACAAAATGGCATAGTATTCCTTGATGAAATTGACAAAATCTGTAAGCGCGAAGGCTCTACAAGCGGCGGAGATGTATCTCGTGAAGGCGTTCAACGTGACTTATTACCATTAGTCGAAGGCTCAACCGTGTCAACCAAACATGGCACAGTGAAAACTGACCATATTTTGTTTATCGCATCTGGCGCATTTCAAATGTGCAAACCTTCAGATTTGATCCCAGAATTACAGGGCCGTTTACCTATTCGTGTTGAGTTATCTGCGCTAACGGCACATGATTTTATACGTATTTTGACTGAGCCAAATGCATCACTTACCGAGCAATATGTCGCTTTACTCAAAACTGAAGGTGTCGATGTATCCTTTACTGAAGATGGCATAGAACGTATTGCACAAGCGGCATGGCAAGTGAATGAACGCACTGAAAACATCGGTGCCCGACGTTTGCATACGGTTATGGAAAAGCTGATGGAAGATATATCTTACGATGCCTCTGAAAAAAGTGGCGAGTCGTTAGTAGTTGATGCTGGATACGTCAACGAGCATTTAGAAAAGTTAGTAGACGACGAAGACTTGAGCCGCTTTATTTTATAAACTACAAACAAACGTTAACTCAAAATGCCGCGCTGCTAAATGCGGCATTTTTTTATGCAAACTTAAATACGCAAGTAAAATTTATTAAATAAAGTAGCGGGATGTAATGGATCAATCAGGCAACATCTATTATTTTTAAATAACGTTAACCCAAAACGGTTACTTAATAGGTTTTGGCCTCACAGGTTTACACTCAGCTTGATTTTTAAAGACTGAGACACTGCATGTAATGTCCATCACTTTGAACTGTTGACTACTAACTGGGGCTTGCACACGCCGCTAAATAGTTCATACTGTTTCCAAATTTAGTAGTGGTTCTAAAAATATGTGCCTAAAAATTAAAAATTCAAGCTGGCGCAAGACTGTAAAGATTTCTAAAAAGTTAGATAATATAATCAACGCTAAATCAACTTTAGAAGTCGAGTGCAAATCTATGCTAAAAAATTATCTCTGTAAACGATGAGAAAGACCCACTCCAAATATTTTCTCTCCCGTGGCAAAGCAACTCTATCATCCATCCTATTGCTTTTGCTTGTTCTCACGATTTCTTGGTTGTTCTGGTCAGGGCTCTATAAGCCACTGCTAATGTCTTTAGGTGCTTTCTCTTGTCTGCTTAGTGTTTTCTTGGCTAACCGTATGGGTTTTTTCCGCCATCATCAAGACTTACTAAAACTTTTACCCCGTTTGCCCGGCTATTGGTTCTGGCTGCTAAAAGAGATTATTGTTTCAAGTCTGGACGTGGCTAAGCTTATCCTTAAACCTTCTATGCCTATCAGTCCTACTGTGGTTGAGCTGACAACAGAAGCCCAGACAGATGTAGGCAAAGTAATTTTTGGCAACTCTATTACCCTATCTCCGGGAACCGTAACATTGGATTTACACGATGGACGAATATTGATTCATTGCCTGACTAGTGAAAGTGCAAAAGAATTACAAAAAGGCGAAGCTAATCGTCGCGCTGCCGCTTTGGAGAAAAGCTAGACATGTATATTCTCGTATCCATTGCCATTTTGGTGACTATGGTATTAGCCGTAATAAGAGCACTAATGGGCCCAACGGTTTATGATCGTGTGCTGGCAGTCAATGTGTTTGGTACTAAAACCGTATTGTTGTTGTCCGTCGTTGCATTTCTTAGCGGTCGACCCGATTTTCTTGACCTTGCTCTTGCTTACGCTCTGATTAATATGGTCGGAGTCCTTGCTGTTTTAGAGTTTTTTCAAAATCGTTCACAAAGAAACTCTAAGGCCAAGAATGATTGATTTTGCGCTAGATATTTTAAGTTGGATTTTACTGATATTAGGCAGTTTTTGCGTGTTGATAGGTGGCATAGGTGGTCTTCGATTACCAAATTTTTACACTAGAATTCATGCCGCTAGTCTGACTGATACAATGGCAACTATATTAATTTTTATGGGTATCATTCTGCAATCTGGGTTTACACTAGCTTCTCTGAAGCTTTTTGGGATCATGATGTTTCTGATGCTGACTGGACCTACAGCCACTTATGCGTTAGCCAATGCTGCACTATTATCAGGTCTCAAACCAGACTCTGGAACGGCAGAAGACAAAACTAAGGAAGATGCTCCAGAATGATAATTATATTTGCGTTGTTTCTACTGACTCTTCTGGTAATTACTGCAGTCGCTATCGTTCGTACCGAAGACTTATTCGTCTCGGTGATCCTGACTTCTATATTCAGTTTATTAATGGCTACCAACTTCTTTATTTTGGACGCTGCCGATGTAGCGCTGACAGAGGCTGCGGTGGGCGCAGGCGTTACAACAGTCATTTTCCTGTGTGCATTAGCTTTGACAGGTGATCGAGAGAAACCTCAGAAGGGAGGGAAGTGGATTGCCTTTTTTACTGTGGGTATTTTGGCATTACTAATCATTTACTCAACCTTCGACAATCCAAGACTTGGCGACCCAGATGCCCCAGTGCATCAGCATGTTGCGCCATGGTATCTAGAAAAAACCCCTGAATACATGGACTTTCCGAATGTGGTCACTGCGATCCTCAGTAGTTTTAGAGGCTACGATACACTTGGCGAGGTGTTTGTGGTCTTTGCTGCTTGTATTGGGGTTTTATTTATTCTTGGTGTCAGCCCTCCACGCAAATCAGTACAAGTCAGCGTTAAAAAAAGTGGCTTACGCCATCATTTGATACCTCAAGTCGTTGGCCGAATGCTGATACCTTTTATTGTGTTGTTCGGCTTATATACTCAATTCCATGGCGAATATGGCCCAGGTGGCGGATTCCAAGCGGGTGCAATTATTGCCACCGGCATCATTTTATACGCATTACTCGAGGGCGAAGCTGCGGCGCTGCGTGCAGTTCCTCGCCGAGTATTGCTGGGCATGGTTGTGGGTGGTGCACTTTTGTATGGTGGCGTCGGAGTGATTTGTATGTTGATGGGTGGAACTTTTCTAGATTATTCGGTTCTGGCAACCGATCCTGTTTCGGGACAACAACTGGGTATATTAATTATTGAGGCAGGTGTTGGTATGGCGGTTTGTGGTGCACTTTTATCTATATTTCATGCGTTCGCCGCCCGTGAGAGATTGTCATGAAATTACTTGAACTGCTCGGCTATTTCAACTATTGGGTGTTCGCAATCCTCTTAACGTTGGGACTGTACGCAGTCATTAGCAAAACTAATTTAATTAAAAAACTTATCGGATTGTCTATCTTTCAATCGGCAGTGTTCCTGATGTATATCACTATGGACAAAGTCGAAGGCGGAACAGCACCCATCATACAAGCTGGTGTGAAAGACCCGATATTTTCAAACCCACTGCCTCAAGTTCTAATATTAACGGCCATCGTTGTGGGAGTATCTACCCTATCATTGGGCCTCGCCATGGTGGTCCGTATAAGTGAATGTTATGGCACGATCGAAGAAAACGAAATTTTGGACGCCGACTAACTATTATGGATTTATTAGCACACCTTCCTGCACTGCAAGTTGTGGTTCCGATGTTATCGGCACCATTAATAGTCTTATTACAACCCCGAGGTTTGGCATGGGCGGGGGCAACAGCCGCTGCCTTGGTTAGTTTTGCCATTGCCATTACGCTTACTTTTGCTGTTTTAGACGGACAAACCCTTGAGTACGCCATGGGGGGATGGCCAGCGCCTTATGGCATCGCCCTGTCGGTAGATGCGTTTAGTGCGCTTGTTTTGCTGGTGATTACGGGTGCCAGCACTGCTGCCCTTCTAGCGGCCAAGCCAAGTATTGATCAGCAAATAGAACTAAAACGCCAACCATTTTTCTATTCGGCTTGGCTACTGGTTTTGTCTGGTCTGGTCGGTATAGTTGTATCTGCAGATGCTTTCAATATCTTTGTATTCATGGAAATTTCATCCCTGGCTAGCTACATATTAATAGCGGGTGGTCCCAACCGCCGTGCCCTTCCTGCAGTATTCAAATATCTGATGATGGGTACTATAGGTGCGACCTTTTACTTAATTGGTGTTGGCCTGATTTATATGATGACCGGCACACTTAACTTAGCAGATATGCAAGCCCGCATTGGTGATGTTACCGATATAAACCCGATATTAATGGCAGCAGGATTCATCACTATTGGTTTGGCTCTCAAGGCCGCAGTTTTCCCCCTGCATATTTGGGTGCCAAACGCCTACGCACATGCACCACACATGGTGACAGTATTTCTTGCTGCTTGTGCGACTAAGGTTGCGCTGTATGTTTTGATCCGTTTCGACTATGTAATATTTCAAGCCACACTTGCTGATCACGACATTCAGTTCGCAATGTTTGCAATGCCATTAGCCATCCTCGGTATTCTTGTTGCTTCAGCGGTTGCCATGTTCGAAGGGCATCTTAAAAAACTACTTGCCTCATCTTCTGTTGCACAGATTGGTTATATTTTGCTAGGCGCTAGTTTTGTCAGCATGGCAGGGCTTAGCGCCAGCGCTATGCATATGTTTAATCATGCGCTGGCAAAAGGTGGTTTGTTCCTTGCCGTTGCCTGCCTAGCATATCAATATCGCGACTTGCGCTTAGACCAACTTGGTGGTGCTGCAGCTCGAATGCCTTGGACTTGCGCCGCGTTTGTAGTAAGCGGTTTAAGCCTGATTGGTGTCCCCGGTACTGCTGGATTCATTAGTAAATGGATGCTTATCAATGCCGCACTTCAAAGCGGACCTTGGGGCTTAGGATTGGTAGCCATTATTCTTATTAGTTCTCTTATGGCAGTATTTTACGTGTGGCGTATTGTCGAAGCACTTTATTTTCAGGCTCCCATTGAAGGCGGTGCTGAGGGAACAATCCCAAAAGGTGAAGCTCCAATACAAATGTTATTAATCACAGGGCTAGTTGCGCTGCTGAACATATATTTCGGGATCTTTCCGCAAGTCTCATTGGAACTAGCAAATAGTGCTGCAGCCTTACTCTTGGAGGGTGCGAAATGACACCAGAAACTGCAATATTGGTAGCCATTAGTATTCCTCTAGTAGGAGCACTAGCCATTGCCCTTGCAGGGCGTATAAGCCCAAATATGCGAGAAGCTGCCACCGCTATTACCTCTGTATCCTTGATATGGGTAGTTTGGGGTCTATTGCCTGTACTTATGAACGGCGGACGCCCCTCGGTAGAGGTAAGTGAGGTGATGCCAGGATTAAGCATTGCTTTTACTGTTGAACCATTGGGCATGCTGTTTGCCGCTTTAGCATCAGGCTTGTGGCTTATCAACTCAATATATTCCGTTGGTTATATGCGCGGCAATAACGAGAAAAATCAAACCAGATTTTATGCCTGCTTCGCCCTAGCACTATCAGCCACAATGGGCATTGCTTTCGCCGGCAACCTGTTTACTTTATTTTTATTCTACGAACTATTAACCCTCTCTACCTATCCTTTAGTGGCTCACAAAGGCGATGCAGCGACAGTGCGTTCCGCAAGAATTTATCTGGGTGTTTTGCTCAGTACGTCAATTGGTTTATTTTTACCTGCGATTATTTGGACCTATAGCGTCGCAGGAACAGGTGACTTTACCACTGGCGGGATCCTCGCAGGCAAGTTGAACGACCCTGAGATAGGATTATTGCTGGGTCTGTTTGTATTCGGTATCGGCAAAGCTGCAGTGATGCCTATGCACAAATGGTTACCCGCCGCTATGGTGGCCCCAACGCCGGTAAGCGCGTTACTGCATGCTGTAGCAGTGGTGAAAGCCGGTGTTTTTGCTATCACCAAGATTATCGTTTATGTGTTTGGTATTGAATTTCTTTTTGCAGCTTCCAGCTCTCAGTGGCTTTTATATGCAGCGGCATTCACCATCATTACGGCAAGCCTTGTGGCAATTCGGCAAACTAACATCAAACGTCTACTAGCCTACTCCACTATTGCCCAGCTATCGTATGTGGTGATGGCCGCAGCCACTTTTAAGCCTCTAGCAGAGCTTGGTGCTGCATTACATATGGTCGCTCACGCTTTTGGTAAGATCACTTTATTCTTTGCTGCAGGGGCAATTTACGTTGCCTCCAAGAAAACCGAAATAGCACAATTACAAGGTATTGGTAGACGTATGCCATGGACAATGGCGGCGTTTACTATCGGTGCGCTGAGTATGATTGGTGTACCGCCTACCGCAGGATTCGTCTCCAAATGGTATATATTGGCTGGCGCATTCGAAGCCAATAATCTGGTGGTAGTCTTTACAATCATCGCAAGCACAGTTTTAAACGCTGCATACTTTTTACCAATCTTATATATGGTTTGGTTTGAACGTGAAAAAGAAGGAGGCAAAGAACATGGTGAAGCGCCAATTTTAGCCGTAGTGGCACTGTGCATAACCGCCTTACTAACACTCGCTTTCTTCTTATTTAATGGGCCGGTAATCGAATTAGAAAGCCAAGTAGTTATGGGATTAGGTTAATAATGATTGACGAAAAAAAACTACATTGGCTAGTACGACCATCAACCGTTCGCAAGCTCTGGATTGGCTCCAGTGTTGTGCTTAGTTTAGTGGTACTTGCACAAACAGTTATATATGTTAAAGGTTATTTCGGCTTTGACGCTTGGTTTGGCTTTGGCGCTATTTACGGATTTGTCAGCTGTCTGTTAATGGTATTAGTAGCAAAATTTTTAGGCTTAATTTTGAAACGCCCACAAGACTATTACGATGAACCGCAACACAATCAACCCCCAGATCCGATTGAAGACAAGGTAAAGGAAAGCAACAATGGAATTTGAACTTTTCTCCCCTGCGTTTGTTCTACTCATAGCTGCTGTTCTAATATGTCTGGTTAAAGGACATGCAAGAACTGCCGTAATATTAGTAGCCCCAATAATCACCTTGTGGGCCATATGGCAGATCCCTGATGGGGTTCAGGGTACGATAAAATTTCTCTCCTATAACATTGAACCTGTTGAGGGCAGTCCCCTAAGGCGATTGTTCGCCACGGTGTTTGCCATTATGGTATTTGTAGGTGGCCTCTATTCTTTTCGCATCGCAAAGTGGTATGAACTAGCAGCTGCTTTTGCTTACGCTGCAGGGGCCATAGGCGTCTGTTTTGCTGGCGACCTGATTACCATGTTTTTATACTGGGAACTGATGGCAATATTTTCTACTATTGTTGTATGGTGCGGGGGTACCCCCGGAGCAAGAGCGGCTGGAAAACGCTATGCCATCATGCACCTTCTTGGTGGAGTAATACTTAAAGTCGGAATTGAAGGAGTAGTGATAGGTACTGGTTCGATTCAAATTCAACCAATGCTAGCGACTGACTTCAGCACTTGGATGATACTTATTGGCATCCTGATAAACGCAGCGGCCCCGCCAGTGTCAGCTTGGTTAGCTGATGCTTACCCTGAAGCCAGTCCCACCGGCTCTGTATTCTTGTCGGCATTCACTACGAAAACGTCTGTGCTGGTGCTCATAATGTTGTTTCCGGGTGAACCTGTACTGATAGGTATCGGTCTGTTTATGGTCATGTATGGCATTATTTTTGCGCTCCTGGAAAACGATGTGCGGCGCATACTTGCCTATTCTGTTGTTAACCAAGTAGGTTTCATGGTGGTAGCTGTGGGCATTGGGACCGAAATGGCACTCAATGGTGCTACGGCACATGCCTTTGCTCATATCATCTACAAAGCGTTGTTATTTATGAGTGCTGGCGTGGTTATCTACCGTACAGGAAAAAATAAATGCATGGAATTGGGTGGCCTTTTTCGCACCATGCCCCTTACCTGTGTATGCGGTATTATCGGTGCCCTAGCAATATCAAGTTTTCCACTTACCTCAGGCTTTACAACAAAAAGCATGATCTCTCAGGCTGCTGTTGATGGAAACCTAGTGTGGGTGTATATGGCGTTAACTGCGGCTTCAGCTGGTGTATTTCTTCATGCCGGGATCAAATTCCCTTGGTTTGTATTTTTTCAAAAAGATTCCGGTCTACGACCTAAAGATGCACCATGGAACATGGGGCTTGCGATGATTATTTTTGCCAGCTTGTGTATTTTGCTAGGTGTTTTTCCTGAGCTGCTTTATGCCTTGCTCCCTTATCCAGTCGATTATGTGCCGTATTCAATTGGTAAAGTACTTTTCTATTTACAGTTACTACTATTTTCGGGACTGGCTTTCTTCGTTCTTTTGCCATTAATGAAGCGGACCATGACTATAAGTCTCGATACAGATTGGCTTTGGCGACGCGCAGCAGTGTCGGTATTTAGGTTAATCGACCGAGGGCTTATTTCGATGGGTGATATACTTGCCACGCAAAAACACCGTCTACAGAATGTCTTGCACCGCATGGTTGTTCGATACCTAGGCCAACCTAATACCGCTGATAGTAAAGAGCGCGCCTTATTTGCACGCTCTTGGCCAGTAGGAACCACCGCGTTGTGGATCGCCGGTTTATTATCAGCTTATCTATTGGTGTATTATATTTAGAGGTGTTGGGAGCTGAGCCTTTAAAGAGTTTAGCTACCCCTTTTTGTCGAACCTATTCAATAAAAAATCCATAACTACATGACCATATGCCACCAGTACCGGGAACAAAGGATCCGAAGCTGGTTTTAGGATCCAAGTTAGACAAAGCATTTTTTATCTTTAAGAATAAGGTACAAATACAGTCGAATTAAAAATTAGACTCGTTAAAAAGTGGGCTCTTTTTGGAAGCATGTATAAAAGTGATTCGAAGTGCTCAGTGTCAAAAATTTTGTCAGTAAATTTTCACGATTTTCGCCATCCCAGATAAAACTGACTCCGAATATGAGTATAAAATGATTACCCTGTTGCAATTCTAATGAACAAACAACTTATACTGGCCCTAAAGTAGTCTGTTTCATTAATTCTTAAATAATATAGATTCATTTGTGTGGTCTATAAATATGTGCATCCCGTATACAAATTCTTTACAACCCATTAATCGGCGCAGAGCCACTAAAATTGAGAACATCACATGACGGTAACAAAACTGCGTGGAAAAGCGAGTACACAAGACGCCGAGTCAACGATATCTGAAGAGATTGGAATGGATTTTAAATCAACAAAAAGAAAAAATCCGATAATCGGCTTATTTCAATTGTTGGCCATAATTGTGTTGATGGTCTTGGCGTTCTTTTATTCCAGAGAACCAGATCAGCCCGTCGCGATAACGTCAACACAAGCTCCTTCATCTGCCTCTGCCATACCCGTTCCTTTGGTGTCCGTTTTAAGGCCCTTAATTTCTTCTGAGCAGCTTGTTGTTTCATCAACCGGGTCTGTTGCAGTACGCAGCTACGTTTCACTAATGTCGCAAGTCTCTGGCCGGGTTGTTGCGACCTCTAAAGCATTACGAAATGGTGGCAAGTTTGCAGCAGGTGAGACATTAGTGACCCTTGAACAACGGGATTTCATACTTGCTCTTGCTCAAGTGCAAGCCGACGTCACATCAGCGCGAGCATCGCTGCAACTTAGTGAGGCTGAAGCTTCAGTCGATATAATCAGTTACCAACGCCTGAATCCAGGAAAAGCGGTACCGCCACTCATTGCTAAAGAGCCACAAATAGCTCAGGCCAATGCACAACTTCAAGCTGCTGTCGCTCGTCGTGACATTGCACAAGTAAACTTGGATAGAAGCGTTTACTCCCTACCTTTTTCGGGGAGAGTGGTTGAAAGCTCAGCTGATGAAGGTCAGATGCTAAATTCTAGTCAATCTTTTGGTCGAGTTTATGCTCTGGACGCAGTCGAAATCGTAATATCACTGGCACCACAAGAACTTGCAAAAATAGCACCTGCAGAAAATCGCGTAGCAGTGATCACAGCTGATGATTTTTCCTTTGAAGGTCGCATCGACAGAATTTCGGCTGAACGAGATCCTCGTACTCGGTTTTCTCAAGTTTTTCTAACATCAAATAATGGCCCGCAGTTAACGCCAGGGACATTTGTATCCGTAACGTTAAGCGGACCAATAATCGAAAACACCTTTAAGCTCCCAGTTAGTTCGCTCCAGGTTGGGCAGACTTTCTGGATTGTCAAAGATGGCACTATTAGCTCAGTGCCGGCAAATATCTTAGGTCGCAGTAATGGCCAATATCTGGTTGAAGCATTCGAATATGGTGAAGGTATTGTCACAGGCACTGTGCCTGGGGCACGAGATGGACTTCCCGTGCGCTTGGTAGAGAGAAACTAATGGCTGATAACAAAGGCACAATACACAATGCAGATAACGAAAGTCATCGTGGTTTGATTGCGTATTTTGCCAAAAATCCGGTTGCGGGCAATCTTCTTATGGTCATCTTGCTTGCAGGCGGTTTTTTGTCTGCACTGGGTTTAACCGCACAGGTCTTTCCGACGACTGACCCCGGCACGGTGAGCATTTCAGTCGCTTACCCTGGTGCAACACCTACAGAAGTCGAGGAAGGTATCACACGGCGGGTGGAAGAAGCCGTTTTTGGCATTGAAGGTGTCGACCGTGTTATTTCTAGGGCTTCAGAAAACCTCGGTTCTATCACCCTTGAATTGAAAGATTTTGTCGATGCGGACAAAGTTCGTGACGATGCAGAGGCCGCCGTTGAGCAATTAATTGACTTTCCACCAGAAGATGCAGAACAGCCCAAAATTACCCGTGCCCAGACACTTTCAGACGTATTAACTATAGTTGTTAGCTCAGAAATGGGTGAGCGGGAACTTAGACGCGGTGCTGAAATAGTTGAGGAAGAATTACTCGCACTACCCGGGGTATCCCTAGTGTCACTTCTCGGTGCGAAAGACTACGAAATAGCGATTGAAATCAGTGAGGATTCACTGCGCCGCTACGATCTCACCATGTCACAAGTCGCTGATACAATCCGTCGCTCGTCCATTAACCTTTCGTCAGGTCAGATCAAGACTCAAGGCGGCGACCTATTGCTTCGTACCAATACCAAGCGTACGTCCGGTGAGGCATTCGAAAATATCGTACTTCGTGCAAATTCAGATGGTGGAGTGCTAAGGGTATCCGATGTGGCTAACGTCAGAGACGGTTTTGTCGACATAGACTTGACCAACCAATTCAACGGCCGCGACAGTGTACTGATAAAAGTGCAAAAATCCGAAGTAGAAGATGTGCTGGCTATCGCAACGACGATTAAAACATTTCTACAAGGTTATATACCTCCACCCGGCATAGACGTATCTGTGTGGGATGACCAAACTGATGTTCTACAAGATCGTATTGGTTTATTACTACGAAATGGCCTACTTGGCTTTGCCTTGGTCTTCTTGTTTCTAGTGATCATGCTAGATTTAAGGCTTGCGCTTTGGGTAGCTATGGGTGTGCCAATATCATTCTTAGGTGCGTTTCTCTTTTTTGATGCCTTTGCCATAAACATTAATATGATATCTCTGTTCGCGTTGATTATTGTGCTAGGAATTGTGGTTGATGATGCAGTAGTGGTCGGCGAGAGCATTATTTCCGAACAAGAGAATGGTAAAACCGCTATGCAAGCCGCGATGGACGGTGTCAATGCTGTAATTGGACCGGTTATGGTAGGTGTACTAACAACAATGGCAGCATTTGCACCACTGCTGTTTGTAACGGGGACATTTGGCCAAATCCTAGGCGTAGTGCCAGTGGTGGTTATTCTAGTACTGGCCATTTCGCTGATTGAGGCGTTTCTCATTTTACCGTCACACCTTGCTAACGGAGGGCAATGGAGTCGCTGGCCTCTAGATAAAATACAGCGTGCGGTGTCTGCAAAAATTGACCGATTCCGGACCCTAATTCTAGCTCCGGCGGTAGCTCGCGCCGTTCACTATCGTTACTTAACACTCGTAGGTGGCATTGTTCTTTTAGTGCTCGCTGGATCTCTGGTTGGCAGTGGTGCAGTGCGGTTTTTATTCTTTCCAGCACTAGAAGCGAATTCTATCAGGGCCACGGTTGAATTCCCCATTGGTACCCCGTTTGAGTCAACACAAGGTGCGGCTAATCGAATGGTTGAGGCGGCTAAGGCGGTCAATGCTCGCCTTGATGGCGTTGCCTTCGAATCTATTAGCGTGACAGTAGGTGGGCAAACCAGATCAGGTGGTGGACCTGGTGGTGGTAGTGGTTTGACTATAGCCAGCCACTTAGCATCCATAAAAATAACCCTTGGTCCAGAACCGCCAAGAACACAATCTGCAAAAGAATTGGAACGATTGTGGCGAACCGAGGTTGGCGATATTGTCGGCGTCGAGCGATTATCGTATATTGCCGAGTTTTTTGGCGGCCAAGCAGATATTGATTTTGAACTCAGCCATCAAAACAGGGGAATTCTCGAACAAGCAGTCTCTAGTTTAAGGGCAAACTACGAAAGTATGCAGGGTGTCTACGAAATCCAAGATTCCAACAGTATTGGTAAAAGACAGCTTGATATTAATTTAACGGCCGCTGGCGAAGCGGCAGGATTGACACCAACCGACATAGCAAGACAGCTTCGCCGAAACTTTTTCGGCGAGGAAGTGCAGCGTGTTCAGCGTGGTCGCGAAGAATTAAAAGTAATGGTTCGCTATCCGCAAGCCAGCCGAAGTTCTACGGCAGATTTATTTGATGCTCGTATCCGACTTTCCGACGACAGCGAGGCCCCGCTTTCCAGTGTTGCCCGGGTGACAGAGTCAAGAAGCCTGTCTGCCATCAACCGTATTGACGGCCTGCAGATTGTTTCCGTCTCAGGTCAGGTCGATGAGGATGTGACCACTCCGAGCTTGGCTAATAAAGAGGTGTTGGAACAATTTGTACCCGCACTCAAACAACAGTTTCCTGGCTTGAGAGATCGCCAAGCAGGGGCAGGCCGTGAACAATCCAAAGATCTCTCCACGTTGGGAAGATTGACCATGGTCGCCATATTGATAATTTTTGCGTTAATGGCTTCCCAATTAAAAAGTTATACGCAGCCTCTCATCATCCTCGCTGGTGTGCCTTTTGGTGCAGCCGGTGCCCTAGTTGGGCACTACCTACTGGGCTACAACCTTTCATTTATTTCTATATTTGGAATAGTAGCGCTTAGCGGTGTAGTTGTTAACGACTCACTGGTGCTCCTAGATCGCTACAACAAATTAGTTTTAGAAGGCTGGGATAACGCCAAGGCGATCGTTGAGGCTGCACGACTTAGGTTTCGCGCTATTTTTCTGACCACTGCCACCACAGCGCTTGGTCTAACACCTATGCTGTTTGAAACCAGCACGCAGGCTCAATTTTTGATCCCCATGGCTGTAAGCCTAGCAACCGGCATTGTGTTCGCAAGTATCATCATATTGTTTCTTATTCCAGCATTAGTGATGATCCGGGAAGACATTCGGCCTAAAACGACAAAAAGCGAAACATATATGATTAAATCAAGTGACTAG
Organism: Paraglaciecola sp.; assembly: GCA_034111145.1. GTDB lineage: Bacteria > Pseudomonadota > Gammaproteobacteria > Enterobacterales > Alteromonadaceae > Paraglaciecola. The sequence continues at coordinate 18,994 of JAWUXU010000069.1, read as the reverse complement.
GCGGTTAGAAGGTATGACCTATGTTTAGTCAGTAATCAATTTAACTTGCTATATAAAAACGCATAAGAAGATTAGAAATTACAGTCATGCCGAGGAGGTACATGATTTGCCTATGATTTATAGGGTATTGAGCGATGAGTCCAAACTTTTTACTAAACTAATAATATCGGCTTTTACACTTACTTATTTGCCAGTCAATATGAGTAAGCTTAGAATCTTTAGTGTCCTAAAAGCTTGTTCCTACAGACCTCTATAGATTGTTTTAAACAACCAAAGGTTAGGGATTATCGCAATGTTAGCTTTGTTGGCCAAACTGACATTAAAAGTAAATAGTTAAGTTTAAAAGAGCACATTATAGTTATAAGCAACATTACATTATGAACGTGTTTTTAAATCCTTTTTCCCAATTTCGAATCGTGAATATCCCACTTAAAAGCTAACTTAATTAAATTAATTCTGACTCTTTTATTCCTATTATTTTTTTATTCAGAAATAAATACTGTAATTCACGGTCTAATTACTTATAAATGACAAAAAGAGGCACCTTATGGACCGCAGAAAATTTATCACTTCAACCTTTGCAGTTACCGCAAGCCTAGGATTAGGCAGCGTTATTTTTTCAGCTTTCAGTGAACCCGCTTTCAAAAAAAGCAAGACTGCGCTCGCAGTAGAGCAAGAATGGCGCGAGTTTTTACCTAAGAGCTACAACGACAGCTTGGTGTTAACTCCTCTTGAACTGAGTGAGCAAGAATGGCAACAGCGTCTTAGTTCAGCGGCTTTTAGAGTGCTCCGAGAGGAAAAAACAGAACGCCCTGGTTCCTCCGCTTTAAATGAGCAACATAGCAAGGGGGTATATGCTTGTGAAGGTTGTAACTTACCTTTATTTACATCAGCTATGAAGTTTGAAAGTGGTACGGGATGGCCGAGTTTTACTACTCATATTCCTGGGCATTTGGGGACCAAAAAAGACTATAAAATGATTTGGCCGCGCACCGAATATCATTGTATCCGCTGTCGTGGACATCAGGGACATGTGTTCGATGATGGTCCTAAACCCACCGGCCAACGTTGGTGCAATAACGGCATAGCACTGAAATTTATAGCGATGCAACCCAGCTAATAACAATTGACTAACCGAATGTAGATTCTAGCAAGTTAATCCAATGATGATAGTCGGCAAGGGCACTGTCCGACTCTAGTATATTTGCTCGCAATTTTTGGAATGTTATTAATATCTATTAAGTAAATGAGCATAGGGTCAAGTTGCTTGATTTATATTAAGGTAATCAACAAAACAAATGTGTATTTTATAGGTGTTTTACTATCTCTAGTTGTAGTTTTTCAATGGTGACTGGTTTTAATAAATAACCATTCAAACCCAATTTAATCCATTTCATAGCGTCGTCTTTATTTTTATTTCCTGTCAATGCAATGATCGGTAAGTTTTCACCATTAGCCATTTTTCTTATTCGCTTTGTTGTCTCCATTCCGTCCATTTTAGGCATGAACAGATCGAGTATTGCAATATCAAATATAAACGACCGCACAGCTAGAATTGCTTCTTCACCATCTGCGACTTGATATACTCCCATGCCCATTTTTTCTAATGCCTTTTTTAATACATTTCTAAATAAATTATTGTCATCAACAATGAGTGCCATGTGACCATTAAATTGCTTTTTTATATTTTGCGGATTACCTTCTTGAATATTAGTTTTGTTTATTTGCTCTTCGAGTTGAACTTCTGTTTTTGTTGTCGGTAATACTTCATCTTTGTTAAAACTAAACACCTCTTTTTCAACTTTCTGAATGAACTCATCAAAACTGTTAGTAATATTGGTTTCTAATTTGTCAAATACTGGCGATAGCACTTCACCCTGAAATTTCAATAATATTGGAGTAGCACTTTTATCAAGAATTATCTTATCAACTTCAGTGGCGTTTTGTTTTGCATGAATAAACTCCTGTTCCGATACGGTCCTGTGTTCAGCAGCTAATTTTATTATTTTATGTATTTCTTGGTTTGAGCCAAAAGCATCCAGAAAGTTACCCGTTCCCTTAATGGCTTGGAGCTTGAGTGCACGATGAAGAGCAAATCTAAGATTGTAAACTTCATACAATGGTTTATGCACACAATAGTCGTCAAACAAGCCTTCAATACAGCACTCAAATGCTATTTTTGAAGATTTATTATCACATAACAGAATTGAAGTATGTTGATGTGAAATTTTCCCAGACTTAAGTGAAGCAGCGTAAAAATGAATAGACGCCTCCGTATCGTTCAAACCAACAAATATTATCTGAGGCTTAAGATCGAGAGTTTTATCTAACTCATTACTATCAAAATTTAATGTCTGTAACTCAGGGCTATAATCTGACAGTATGTTCGCTGTGTCATGGATACCCATTCTAGAGTCATGAATTAAGATGACTTTCGACCGACTTGCAAGATTCGTTTTATGTAAGGACATTGTTTCCTCCCTAATAGGGGTACATCAATAATCTTAGTTCTTTTGAATACTACTAAGCATATAAAACTTAAATTAGCTTAAATAAAACATTTGCTTAAAAAATTTAAACTTCCCCCCCCGAACCTCTGATATTTAGCGTATTTAAATACTCTTAAAGGTCAGTTGTTCTAGACTAGCAGAACTCACTCATCCACAGATTAAACAATAAATTATATGAGATAAATAATGCTGCACAATTTTCTGTTAAAACATAATATTAAATCTTAGGGGCAAACGAAGTCTGAGTTAGGTTTCAACTGAGCTAGGAGTTTTATTTTCATTCATTCGAATCCATCCAATATGGTGGGTATTTTTTTCTATTTTTAAGGAAATATTATTACTTAGCCCAGTTGCATGGCCAGTATGGATTAAGCAGAGGACATCATTAAGTGTGAGTGAGAATTTTTTTCATCTGCAAACTCAGCTTTTCAAAATATTTAGGCGAAATATCTTGATAACCAATCGGTTTCGAAATGATGCATCCCTGAACTATGTCGCAGCCATGTTGGAGCAGATACATTAATTGTTTTTTGGTTTCTACCCCTTCAGCCACTAACCGGTAATCTAATTCACGCGCAATTTCACTTGTAGCCAAAATAATAGCCTCTGCAGTCTTTTTAATACCAATATCTTTTATAAACTCCTGGTCTATTTTAAGTACGTTAAAGGGTTGCTCATTGAGTTGTAAAATAGTTGAAAATCCAGTTCCAAAATCATCTATACACAAATTAAATCCATACATTCTTAACTTACTCAGTGCCATCGTTGCTTCGAAAGAATCTGAAATAACACTTGAACCGGTGATTTCAAATGTAATCCGGTTAACTGCCAGTTGGTTCGATTCAAAAACGGATATTAGTTGCTCACAGTAAGACAAATTAAGAGATAATGCAGACAAGCTAATGGAAAATTTAGGCACATGCTCAAGTAAACAAGATGTTATAATTTCACGACAAACTTGTTCACAGAACATCAATGTATACTCAGAAATCAGATCCTGCTTTTCCAATACAGGAATAAAAATGACAGGTGATACCTGTCCAAGAACAGGGTGAGTCATAATGCCTAAACATTCCATTCCATCAACACTAAGTGTACGGCAGTTGAATTGAGGTTGAAACACTGGAGAAAACCAGCATTTTTTTATAGCTTCTTGAGCATCGAGTGAAACAATTGATGATGAACGAACACTGACTTCATTTTTAACAGCGTGTTCCTCGTTTGAAGCTTGTTGCAAAGTTAAAATAGTTTTCTGCAACACTTTCAGTCTAATAGGTTTCTGAATAATACCATTGACATTCAAGCCAAACGCTCTAGAGCTTCGTGCAGTCGATTCTAAAATTTCCAAGTCTAACCCTGAACACAAATATGTTGTGGTGTAAATTTTTTTACTCGTCATATACTCCAGCAAATCAATCCCATCTTTGGTTGGCATTAACATGTCAAGTAGCAATAAATCTGCCCCTCTTAATAATGGGTCAACAGACAGATCAAACGAACTTAATGTTACACAATCACAGCCAAGCTCTACCAACATTTTGCTCATCAGCTTTAATTGCTCATTGTCATCATCGATCACTAATACTCTTAGCAAATTATATTCCTCTGGATTGTTTCAAGGCAAAAAATGCACACAGAATCAATGGAGATTGAGATATTGAACGTCAACAAAATATCAAAACTTAAATTTATTATAGAGCCCTATTTATCTGAACCAGATGTTGTTTTATTTTTTTCAAAGTTAACAATAAGCTTATCTAATACAATTTGTAAATTTTCAATCTCTCGCAACGGCATGTCGGTTTTAAGCAATTGATGTAACTCAAACGCACCATTAAGGACGTTTAGTTGATTAGAAATATCATGCCTCAGCATGCTTAGATCATCGTAGTTTTGAGACATGGATACTATTCGCAACCTCCAATATGTCTTGCTGTAGATATTTTTACTTAAATGGTTAGCACTAGTACGACATGTTGCCGTGATACCTTTTTTTAAGGGACTGCCAATGCAACTAACAAATAAATAAACCTTTGATCATGGGTTAAAGAAAAATCAATATTGATAACCTGACTTAACTTAGCGCTAAAAGAGCTTACTTGTAATAGGTATTATTACTAATATTGTCTTTATATTAAGCACATACACTGTTAATTTTTTTGTAGTCAGTTATGTTGTTTGCAGGATATGGCGAAGTGGCTGTCCTCTTACTATGCTGTTCTCTTGTATATGGCGAAATTCGTTCGTTAAAGTGCATCCAATCGTTTGGTCTTGCAAAAACTGAGAATTAATTGGTTATAACAACAACCTTTCCGTTAGTTGATGTTTTTTGTGTCAAGGACTGATCGCGTAATTACAATTGGTAATACTTTTATGGCTATTATAAATTTTGAATATTAAGCAAATAGATCATCTTTTCAATAACTTAAACATTGGCTTGTGGAGTTATCATGCTGATTCCAATGAGTGGTGGTTTTCAGAGCAGTGCAGAACTCTTTTAAAAGACTTCAATTTTAAAGACAGCATGGAAGACTTATCTGAATGTGTGCTTTGTGATGATAAAAATATCTTCCTAAATTTGATCCACAACGTGAAGACTTCTCCTTCGTCTTTTTCAATTTCATTCAGGTTACAAAATAAGCAAAAAAGAAAGTTACTTTGGCTCTCAGTCAAATCAGTACTTGAAAAACACAACAACAATAACGTATTGCTGGGTACAATAAATGAGTCAAGTGTTCCCCATAGCATGGTCGCTCGATACTCTCATGCTATGGCCACTAACGACATGGCACTTAAGGCTGGCAACATTGGAATTTGGTCTTGTCGTATTTCTTCCCTTGTAAATAAAAATAACAACTGGCAGTTCGATACAAGAGCACGTCAACTATTGCACCTCGTCCAACGAAATTCAAAAACCTATGATGAATGGACTCAACAATTAGGCAAGAAAGATCTCGTTCATATAAAAAAAGTTATATCAGACGCACTGGAAAGCAATACAGAGGGTGGCAGTAATTTTCAATTTGAGTACAAATTTGAAACCCCAACACATAACTACAAACATATACTGGCCACCGGTTCAGTCAATACGGATCCCAATACAGGCGATAAACGCATAGATGGTACTTTTCAAGACAAAACCTTCGAACGTGTCGCCCAATACGAGCTTCAGAGGTTAAATGCCTCACTCGAAACCAGAGTACAAAAACGTACCGAATTATTAGAAAAATCAACCAAGCTTGCCGAATCGGCTAATGAGGCAAAAGGCAACTTCTTAGCGATGATGAGCCATGAGCTGCGCACCCCTATGAATGCAATTATTGGTTCGCTTGATCTTTTGACCATGGAACAGTTTGATTCAGAGCAGCTAGATTTAATCGAAACCAGTAAATCCTCTTCAATCAATCTTATTCGTATTCTAAATGATATTCTTGATTTTACTAAAATTGAATCTGGAAATATTGAATTAGAGCGAATACCCACGCGACTCAGCGATGTAATAGAAAGTATTGTTAATGTTTTCCAACCGGTTGCTAATGCGAAAAATGTTCGTTTATGTGTTTTTGAAGACCCATTGTTACCAAAAGTTGTGATGGGCGATCCGACCAGATTAAGCCAGATCCTCTATAACCTGATGAGTAATGCCATCAAATTTTCAAGTAGTGAGTCTAACCAACCAAAAAATGTTGAATTGCATGTTTGCCTTCGACACAAAGAAAAGTATTTATATTATGTTGAGTTTTGCATTATTGACTTCGGTATTGGTATGACCGAATCAACAATCAAAACACTTTATACCCCCTTCAAACAAGCTGAAAAATCAACACTAAGAAAGTTTGGTGGCACAGGACTGGGATTATCTATATGTTATAAGTTAGTGAATTTGATGGGGGGTAAAATCAATGTCACCAGTACAGTTGGTGAAGGAAGTACATTCTATTGTGACCTACCCTTTTCGTTAGCAAAACTAATACCCGCTGAACTTCAACAGGCCAATTACGAAAATATTTCTGCGGTATACAATCATCAGCAGAATGAAAAATGTGCCAAATCTATTAGCTTGATTACTTCACTTGAAAATAATGGAATTCGGATTGTTAATCATGATGCTTTGCCTGTCGATGAAATGGACGATATTAATTTAGCGTTGATGATATGTCGCACAGAAGCAGACATCATACAGGTAAATAGACTAGTGTATGGCTGCCCTGAGGCTTTACCTGTTGTCATTTGTTCCCATTATCCAAGAAATCTATTCAGCAAAACAACACAAAAAAGAAGCACCTTTTTGTTGTTTGACAATCTTACGGTTAATAAACTTATCGCAACGATTACACAAAAAATAGCAATTCCCTCAGCAATTAAATCTCTTGATGCAGTGGATTTGGATGAAAGGTTAAGTTTTGATGAAAGGTTGATCTTCGATGAAAAGTTGATCTTCGATGATGACTTTACATTGATCAGCGATATCAAAAACGCTGCTCCTGAGTTGAATGCCAGACTTCTGGTCGTAGAAGATAACCCTGTCAACCAAAAATTAATCGCCAAACAACTGCAAAAACTAAACCTGACTTTTTTAATGGCAAGCAACGGATTGGAAGGACTCGCCTATTGGCAGACTTATTTCCCAAAACTCATTTTAACTGACTGCCATATGCCCGAGATGAATGGTTATGATATGTCTAGAGAGATCAGGAAAAGAGAAAAAATGCAATTAAGCAATAAAACTCGCGTTTCGATTATCGCTATCACAGGCGCAGCGCTAACAGGTGACGAACAACTTTGTATTGAAGCAGGTATGGATGATTTTTTAAGTAAGCCCATCCAATTAAAAACCCTTAAAAATATGTTAAATAAGTGGATACCAAATGAACTGCCCATACTAAGTCATAACGTGCTTATCGACTTTATTGGTAATGATAAAAACAGTATTAATGAATTTTATATTGAATTTATGCAACAAGCTGACACATCCATGAAATTTCTGACAATGCATTTTAATGCAAGAAATTTCGAAAAGATAAGTGAAGAAGCACATTTTTTGAAAACATCGGCGATGGCCATAGGGGCTCAGCGGACGGGGCAAATTCTGCATATACTTGAGGATAAGGCTCGGGAGAAAAGCACCAAAGAATGTTATCGAGAACTCGTTGCTTTCAAAACTACTTTGATTGCTTTGAAGTCGAGTATTGCTGATCATTTAAATCAAGCTTAACTGCAAACATTAGATGAGAGTTCGCCTGCTTCGACGACTTATCTAACAACAGCTAAATTGTTCATCAACGCAGACTTCTAATCCAATAATTAAGCACTCGCTCGGATTTTGTGAAAGCCACTTTTGACGAGTTGAACTCACCCAAAAAAGTTGCCTCTAGTATTTATAGGACCAGAGAATTTGAAATATTCAAGTGGAGTAAAAGCGGGATCAACAACATCCCTTTGCATTAACAAACCTATTATCAGTCAATGGCCGCAATTCACCGCTAGTCTAATGTTTCATAGATACAGCAGCACATTATCAATGGCGAAAAAACAATTGTTATCAAGGCTGGGCTTGGAACAATCATAAATTATATTTATGTAATACTAACGTTGTTAGATCAGTTGCTATTAAAATGACAACCGATATTTTCAACAACTCTATAAATCTAAAGATTAACCGAAAGGCAGATGAGCGACTCAATCCAGATTAAATAAAAAGTTGTCCGGATTAAGCGTTATACCTGATTTTCAATCATTTTGGTGCTGCTAGGTTTGTTCTAAATTTTTGAAAATATAAGTGTCTAATTATTAATGCCCCATTTTTCGTATTCTCAGGCAAATATGTTAATACATTAAAGTAGTTCGATATCTATAATATCCAGTAAACTGCGGTTCACTATCAATGTTTTGGCATTCTCAATATCCGGTGAAAAATACCTGTCTTTGTCGTAAAAAGTCACTTTAGTGCGCAATAAAGCTTTAACAGATTTGAGCTTATCACTGGTTTCAAGTGGTGCTCTGAAGTCTAACCCTTGGCTAGCAGCCAACCACTCTATGCCTAAAATACCTGCTACATTGTCGAAAATATCCCAAAGTCGCCTACCCGCAAAAGTAGCCATAGAGACATGGTCTTCTTGATTAGCCGAAGTTGGCAATGAATCTATTGATGCTGGGTGCGCTAAGGTTTTGTTCTCACTGGCAAGGGCTGCACTGGTCACCTGAGCGATCATAAACCCTGAATTCACGCCACCGTTATCCACTAAAAATGGTGGCAAACCACTCAAGTGAGAGTCAATCAACAATGCCATACGCCTTTCAGACAGGGCACCAATTTCTGATAACGCAATGGCTAACATGTCTGCTGTCATAGCAACGATTTCAGCGTGAAAATTACCTCCGGATAGGATATCACCACTATCGGCAAATACTAATGGGTTATCTGACACGCCATTGGCTTCTATAATTAAAGTCTGTGCCGCAAAACGCATTTGTTGCAAACATGCCCCCATTACTTGAGGCTGACATCGTAAAGAGTAAGGATCTTGGACTTTTTCACAGCCACCATGAGACTGCCCAATAGTGGATTCTTTTAATAGGCCTCGATAAGCAGCCGCTACATCAGTTTGTGCCTGATGACCCCGAACTAGGTGAATTCGTTCATCAAACGGCACCCTTGAGCCAAGTGCTGCCTCCACAGTTAATGATCCTATGGCAATGCTAGAATTAAGTGCATTTTCGGCGCAAAACAGACCTCTGAGTGCAAAAGCGGTAGAAGCTTGAGTACCATTGAGTAAAGCTAGTCCTTCTTTGGGTGCTAAAGAAATTTTCTCTAAACCTGCTATTTTTAAGGCGTGCTCTGCTGAAATTCGAGTGCCTTGATAGATAACTTCACCCTCCCCTAACAATACCGCGCTCATATGGGCTAATGGTGCTAGATCACCCGATGCGCCTACAGAGCCTTTTTCAGGAATAGCAGGATAGATTTCCTTGTTGTACAAAATGATCAGGGCTTCAATAACTTGCAAACGAATACCTGAATAACCTCGGGCCAGTGAGTTTATTTTTAGCAGCAACAGCAAACGCACCACATCTTCAGACATAAACTTACCAATACCTGCGGCATGCGACAAGACGATGCTGCGTTGTAAAAGTTCTAACTCTGATACATCAATTTTAGTATTGGCTAATAGTCCGAAGCCGGTGTTAATGCCATACACAGTACGATTTTCTGCAATCACATCCAACACCACTTCTTCCGCTTTGTGGATAGCGTCATGGGCATCAGGTGACAAAGAAATAGGTATGTGTTGGCGATGAACGTCTCTTAATTGCGATAAGGTGAGTTGGCCTGGCTGAATAACGATGTTTTGCATTACTTTTGTCCTTCTTTCTTTTTATCTTTTTCTATAACTTCATCTACATTTAACATGGGCAGGTCTAAATTGTTCTTTTTGGCACAGTCTTTTGCCACCTCATAACCTGCGTCAGCATGGCGCATTACGCCTGTGGCGGGGTCATTATGTAAGACTCTGGCGATGCGTTTATCGGCATCGTCAGTGCCATCACATAAAATAACCACGCCAGAATGTTGACTGAAGCCCATACCTACACCGCCTCCATGGTGCAGGCTCACCCACGTTGCGCCACCAGCGGTGTTAAGCAACGCATTGAGTATCGGCCAATCTGATACGGCATCTGAACCGTCTAACATATTCTCAGTCTCACGGTTAGGTGAGGCTACTGAGCCTGAGTCTAGATGGTCTCGACCAATGACTATTGGCGCAGATAATTCACCTGTTCTGACCATTTCATTAAAGGCCAAACCAAGCTTTTGTCTTTCGCCCAAGCCAACCCAACAGATACGCGCAGGTAAGCCCTGAAATTGAATACGTTCTTTTGCCATATCCAACCATTGGTGCAAGTGTGGATTATCGGGGAGCAGCTCTTTCACTTTTGCGTCTGTTTTATAGATATCTTCAGGGTCGCCTGATAACGCTACCCAACGAAATGGACCAATGCCTTGGCAAAACAAGGGTCTGATGTAGGCAGGTACAAAGCCTGGAAAATCAAAGGCATTTTCAACACCTTCTTCTAAAGCCATTTGACGTATGTTGTTACCGTAATCTAATGTAACTGCGCCTTTTGTCTGTAGGTCTAACATGGCTTTCACTTGCACAGCCATGGATTGTTTCGCTGTTTTTATGACTGCGGACTCATCTGATAAGCGTTGGTTTTCTGCCTGCTTTAAAGACCATCCTATGGGTAAGTACCCGTTCAAAGGATCATGCGCGCTGGTTTGGTCAGTCACCACATCTGGCGTTATATTGCGCGTAACCAATTCGGGGAAGACATCTGCTGCATTAGCCATTAGACCAATAGAAATCGCCTTACCGGCTAAGTTTGCTTCCTTTAATAAATCCATAGCATGGTCAAGATTTTGGGCTTTTTTATCTAAATATCCTGTTTTTATTCGAAAATCGATGCGGCTTTCGTCCACTTCAACTGCCAACATTGAAAAACCGGCCATGGTTGCCGCAAGAGGTTGCGCCCCACCCATGCCGCCCAAACCACCGGTTAATATCCAGCGGCCTTTGGGATCACCATTAAAATGTTGTTTTGCGACACTCACAAAGGTTTCATACGTGCCCTGAACTATGCCTTGTGAACCGATATATATCCAAGAGCCTGCTGTCATCTGTCCATACATCATCAGGCCTTGTTTATCTAACTCATTAAAATGCTCCCAAGTTGCCCAGTGTGGTACTAGGTTTGAGTTAGCTATAATGACGCGGGGAGCATTTTCGTGTGTAGGAAAAACACCTACCGGTTTACCACTTTGGATCAATAATGTTTCATCGGTATTCAGCCGCTTTAATACTTCAACAATCTTGTCATAACTTTGCCAGTCTCTGGCAGCACGACCAATGCCACCGTACACCACTAAACTCTGCGGATGCTCGGCAACCTCAGGATCAAGGTTATTCATTAACATTCTAAGAGGTGCTTCTGTTTGCCAGCTTTTAGCGTTCAGTTGATTGCCTCTAGGGGCGCGGATAATACGACTGGGATCATGACGATTCATCAAATTTCCTAATGTGTGGGGTTAAAATCGAGGTGTCCGCCAATTCGATAGCGATTACCTGGATGATATAAACGGGCATAACTCACAATGCCTTTGCTTGAATAAGTGCGGCGACTCAACTTCAAACAGGGCTGAGTAATATCAATATTCAATATGTCAGCTAATCCTTTGTTGGGCGATATGGCTTCAACACAGTGATCGGCCTGAGTAAGAGGCGCTACTTTGCTCAAATAATGGTTTGCGGTCGTGTGCATGAAGTCCTGCTCAATATATTGTGGAGCTAAGGCAGGATTAACTAATCGGTCTTCTAATTGAATAACCAACTCGTTTTCCATATGTACAACCTTGGTATGAAAAACCAAACTATTCGCCGCGACTCCCAACCATACACGTTGTCGTTCGGATGCGTGTATGCTGTTTACAGCTAACACTTTGTTTGAATAACGATGACCACGTTGCATGATCTCGTCGTCTATACTGCGTATTTCAAGGATCGAGCTCATGGGTCTTTTATCAGAAACAAAAGTACCTACACCTTGAGAACGAGCCAAAATACCTTCCACTACCAATTCGGACAAAGCACGACGAGCAGTCATACGACTCACACCAAAACTGGCTGCCAACTTATTTTCAGATAATACTTTGTCACCTGGACGCATTTCTCCACTTTCAATTTTGTCTAATACTGCAGACTTAATTTGTACAAACCTGGCTTGCACCGAAGATTTATTATTTATCATCAACCGATCCAGTATGTGGCAATAAATTGATGTTAATACACTTGTACATACTTGTATATACAAGTATGTACAAGTAAACTCATTGGTATCTAAATTCGGGGGTATAGACCATGACAAAGCAGTGTGACGTAATAATAAACAATGTTCGCATTGCTTCAATGCAAAAAAATGGCAAAGCTTACGGCATACTTACTGACTCTTCTGTTGCCATTAAAAACGGTAAAGTGCTCGCCATATTCGATGGCTCTCAAGAAACCTATCATTGTAATAAAAGATACGATGGTGAGAATAAATGGTTACTACCTGGATTTATCGACTGCCATACCCATCTTGTTTATGGCGGCAATAGAGCCGAAGAGTTTGAGCAACGCCTGCAAGGTAAAACCTATACTGAAATAGCCCAACAAGGTGGAGGTATTCAAGGTACGGTGAATGCCACCAGAGAAGCATCCGAACCAACACTGCTCAGCAGTGCAATTAAACGCGCGGCCAGATTAGTAGCAGAAGGTGTGACCTGTATTGAAGTGAAGTCGGGTTACGGTTTGGATTTGCATACCGAGTTAAAGATGCTTAAGGTCGCCAAACAAATTGCTGAGCATTTACCTGTGAATATTGTTACCACATACCTGGGTGCTCACACTGTCCCTAAAGAATACCGTTCGAATCCCGATGATTACGTTCACTTTATTTGCGAGCAAGTGATACCTGCTGTTGCTACACAACAATTAGCCAGTTGCGTCGATGTGTTTTGTGAAAGCATTGGGTTTTCAGTCGAGCAATGTCGCAAAATTTTTACAGCAGCTAAAAAACACTCACTCAATGTAAAAGCCCATGTTGAACAGCTCTCTGATTTGAAAGGTGCCAAGCTTGCAGCTGAATTTGGTGCTCTTTCAGTCGATCATATTGAGTATTTAGACCCTAAAGATATTCCTGCAATAAAACAATCAGGTACTGTTGCTGTGCTATTACCCGGTGCATTTTATTATCTCAGTGAAACCCAAAAGCCACCTGTAGCAGAACTCAGAGCCAACAAGGTACCTATGGCCATAGCCACCGATTTAAACCCTGGCAGTTCTCCCATTGCATCTATTTTAACCATAATGAATATGGCAAGTGTGTTGTTTGGTTTGACCCCAGAAGAAGCGCTATATGGGATCACCCTAAATGCGGCAAGGGCACTCGACCTGTCTAACAAAGGGCAAATTAAAATAGGGATGGATGCAGACTTGTGTCTGTGGGATGTCGAACATCCGGCAGAGCTAGTTTATGGTATTAATCAACATCGGCCAGCGGCTAAGTGGTTTGCTGGGAAGGTATGTTAAACGCCATGACTACGTTAGAAAAAGCCTACCTATGGCAAGGCCGTGAGGATACCGAAGAAGGTCAAAATGGGCTGCGATGGCATCAGGTAATTAATAGTCAGCAACATACCTTTAACTGCAGCTTACTTGGCTTTGAATGTGATTTAGGGGTAGGCGCAAATAAAGGCAGGGTTGGCGCGGCAAAAGGGCCAAATGCAATACGACATGCGCTGACAAATCTAGCATGGCATGCAGACTGTGCACTATACGATGCAGGCAATATTGTTGCTGAAACACATTTAGCTGATGCCCAGGATCACTATGCCCAGCAAGTAGCAAAAAATCTAAATGAAAATACATTGGTAATCGGTTTAGGTGGTGGTCATGAAATCGCTTGGGGCAGTTACCAAGGATTAGTTCAGCATCTTGCTGCAGACTCAAACAAAAAAATTGGTATCGTAAATTTTGATGCTCACTTTGATTTACGTAATCCGTCTAAAAATACCAGTTCAGGCACTCCTTTTAGACAAATTGCTGAATATTGCCAAACCCATAATAAGCCATTTCATTATGCTTGCTTAGGTGTGGCTGAATCGTCAAATACATCAGCGCTATTTACTTATGCCAAGCAAACTAAAACCCGATATTTACTGGATTTCGATTGTCATCTCAAAAAAGCCAAACCACTGATCAAGCCTATGTTAACCGAGGTAGATGAACTATATGTCACTGTCTGCCTAGATGCATTTCCAGCACATATTGCACCTGGAGTCAGTGCGCCGAGTGCTTTGGGTATTTCGGTAGAATTTGTGATCAACATGCTTCGCTGGATAGCAGAGTCTCAATCTACTTTTCACTATAACTGGAGGCTAGCAGATATTGCAGAAATGAACCCCCAATATGATATCGATAACAGAACTGCAAAGCTGGCAGCAAGGCTGATTTACGAAGCAGTTGGCTCTAAATTTAACAAACTATGATAAATAAAAACATCTAGCCCAAATAGCCAAGGAATCACTGACGTGTTTTACCTTTTTACTCAACCTCCCTACGATGAGTAGCCATTATGTTAGGCGCAATTTCTAACTGATTACTTAACATACGCAGTATGCTAACTGCGAATGGGGTGGCCAAAGGTTAATCAACAAACCTATTCATAGTATGAGGGTAAGTAACAAATTTATTGGCGTTTACCCGGTTGATAACTCTCTACAGCGCGTTTCAACACATCTTCTTTGTAATAAGCAATATCTTTAAATTGTCCTTGGGCATAAAGCTGAGCTTGATCGTAAAAATGCGCTGAATCAGGATCGCCACTTTGACCACCGGCCAAGAGTGATTTCGCCTTAACTTTTTCGCCAAACTCCACTACAGCGACAAAACTATTGCCACGATAACCATAAAGTTTTTTACTGCCATTTACACTGCGAGATCCAAATGCTGCCAATGCACCCCATCGCCCTGATGCCATACCGATTGGAATACTCGGTTTTGCATCATCTACAGGCAAATCTATATCGCCTGTGAGTCTCTGCAGTCGATTTATGTCCCCCCAAGGTGTATTCCACTGTCCAAAATCTACAGTCAACTTTTCTACTGCCAAATCAAAAATTGATAACTTCTCTGAGCGCAACGAACCGTTACCAAAATGTTCAATTGTTTGCATAAAACTTTTATCTTCAGGACGCGTACCTTCAGCCAAGTATTGCATACCATAATAATGTGCCAAAGACATAGCAACGGAGTCCACTGATACACGATAATCCCATTTTCGAAGAACGTTAATGGGTTCAGCTAAAGCTCTGCGCGGATTACGAACTTTGTCATATGCGTCAATAAGACCAGAAATAAGTGTTTTAAATCCTGGTAAGTGCGGGTCATAAGCCACCTCAATTAACTTATCTAAAGTGAAGTCAGATTGGCCAGTTAGTACTTGAACCGCGTGTATACCTCTGAAGTTTTCAGGATCAGGTGCCATATAAATCGGGTAATCCTCTGCTTTAGGACTGAATTCACCCGCAGCAGTAAAAGGAGTGGAATTGGCATTTTGGATCCAACCATTAGCAGGATTAAGAATGCTGATAGTTTCATCTACTGCATGTAAGCCACTCCAGTCAGATTTTTTGTTGGAGCCATTTAATGGCTTTGAATAATCAAAACTGGGATCACGCTTGGGGATAAAATTACCGTGATAATAAGCGATGTTACCATCAGCATCGGCATAAACGGTGTTATTTGACGAGTTGGTACGTATATCCATCATATTGCGAAATTCGGCATGACTAGTCGTTTTTGTGCGGATAAATGATTGCTGTAAAGCATTAACAGGATCCCAGTTTATCTTTGTTGTCACCCATTGCCCATTCAACATATGTGTTACTGGTCCATGATGGGTGCGAAAAGTAGGGAAAGTTTTAGATTTTAATGTGTCTCCATCACGATACTTTAAGGTTACGGTTGAGGTATCAACCTTTAATTCGTCATCGTCATACAAATAATATAAATCCTCACCACGTTCAATGATGGTTTCAAGATATTCATCTATAAAATCTACACGGGTCGATGTGTGCATCCAGCCGTTTTTTTCGTTAAATCCCTGATAGACAAAAAACTGCCCCCAAGTCACTGCACCGTAGGCATTTAGACCTTCATCGCTGACCACATGCACTTCTGGTCGAAAGTAAAAAGAGGTGTGCGGGTTGATCAATAACATAGCATGACCCGATTCAGTCAACTTTCCCGAAATAGCAAAACCGTTTGACCCCCTAGGCTCAGCCATAGCTAAGTCTGGAGTATCCAGGTGATCCGCTCTGTCCCCGTAAAAAGCTTCAACGCCTTTCACTGAAATTTGTTCAATGTCGCCACCTATCGAACCTTCAGAAAAAAACATCGGCATCCAAGGTTCAAATCGTGTTAACAGGGCAGGTTTAACATCGGCATGTATGGCAAGATAATAATTGAGACCATCTGCAAAGCCTTCACATAAAGCTTTGAGTGACTCAGGAGAATTTTAATAAGCTAATTTTGCTTGGTCTATAGTCATAAACAAACGAGCCCGCAAGTCACTGTATATAGCGGTTTCTCCCTCAACTTCTGCAAGTCGGCCAATGGCCCAAATGTAATTACGTTCTACCCGCTTAAAATCATCCTCTGCTTGGGCATACAACAATCCAAATACAGCGTCTGCATCTGTCTTGCCATATATATGTGGCACCCCAAAATCGTCGCGAATAATTTCAACTCGTTCTGCTATGGCAGTTAATCGGTCAATTTCGCTAATGAGTGGCGGTGGCGATGCACATGCAGATACTAAAAGTATGAACACCACCACAACAACCGATTTTAAATTAAAGCTAAGAGTCATATACAATCCATCAGAAATTTGTGCCCATGATAATGCTACCAAGCAGTTTGTAAGAAGTACAATTATACCAACCTGTATAAATAATCAGCAATTCGACTCGACTTTAGCGTCACATTTCCGTATGATGCGCGGCCTTTGTTCGCCCGATGGCTGGTCCACTTGGCAAACATATCGATTAATTTTTAATTCTGGACGACCTACTTTTGATTTCTACTGCAAATATCACCATGCAATTTGGCGCAGCGCCTTTGTTTGAAAACATCTCGGCTAAATTTGGCCACGGCAATCGCTATGGACTGATCGGTGCTAATGGCTGTGGTAAATCCACATTTATGAAAATTCTTAGCGGTGACTTAGTGCCAAGCGCCGGTAATGTATCGATAACTCCTGGTGATAAAGTCGGCACATTAAGCCAAGACCAATTCGCCTTTGAAAAATACACAGTAGTCGATACAGTCATCATGGGTGATGCTAACCTTTGGAAGGTCAAACAAGAACGTGATGCCATTTACTCAAAACCAGATATGAGTGAAGCAGACGGTATGCATGTAGCAGAGTTGGAAACCCAATTTGCTGAAATGGACGGCTACACTGCAGAATCCAGAGCCGGTGAAATATTATTACAGGCAGGTATCGCTGAGCACTATCATTTCGGACTCATGGCGCAGGTAGCACCCGGTTGGAAATTACGGGTTTTATTAGCCCAAGCATTGTTTTCTAATCCAGATATTTTGCTGTTAGATGAGCCAACCAACAACCTTGATATTTATACTATCAACTGGCTTGGAGGAGTCCTTAACGAACGCAAATGCACCATGATCATTATTTCTCACGACAGGCACTTTTTGAATTCAGTGTGTACCCATATGGCTGATATTGATTACGGAGAGTTGCGCATTTATCCTGGCAACTATGAAGCTTACCAAGCCGCATCATCATTAATTCAAGAACAACTTCACACAGAAAATGCGAAGAAAAGCGCCGAAATTGATGAATTACAAGCTTTTGTGAACCGTTTCTCAGCTAATGCATCTAAGGCAAAGCAAGCTTCTTCTCGCGCTAAAAAAATGGAAAAGATCACCTTAGACGAAGTGAAATCATCGAGTCGCCGCACACCAAAAATCATGCTTAAACAGCACAGAAAACTTCATCGTCAAGCTTTGATCCTTGAACAACTTAGTCATGAGTTTGATGACAAACCCTTGTTTAACAATGCAGACTTAATTTTAGAAGCTGGCGCAAAACTAGCTATAATCGGTGAGAATGGTGCAGGTAAAACGACCCTATTACGTTGTTTGATTGATGACTTACAAGCCACGAGTGGCGTAGTCAAATGGTCCGAGAATGCCAGCATAGGTTATTGCCCACAAGACAGCACCGCTGATTTCGACACTGATCTTACTTTATTTGATTGGATGTCACAGTGGCGTACACCAAAACACGATGACTTAGCAGTACGTGCTTTATTGGGTAGCTTATTATTCACCGCTGACGATTTTAATAAGAAAGCCAAGGTCTGCTCGGGTGGAGAAAAAAATCGTTTGTTGTTTGGTAAGTTAATGATGTCAGATATCAATGTACTGATAATGGACGAACCAACTAACCATATGGATATGGAAGCGATTGAAGCATTGAACAATGCACTCAAAAAATTCGACGGTACATTAATTTTTGTGAGTCACGACAGAGAATTTGTTTCGTCTTTAGCCACTCGTGTCATTGAAATTAGCGAACATGAGATCATCAATTTCCAAGGCACTTATAACGAATATTTGGCTAGCCGTGAACATGCTTTAAAAGTGGCTTAGAGTCTTAACACTCAGCGAATTTTATTCGCTGGATTATAGCGGGGATCAGCATGTACTGTTCCCCGCTTTTTTATGCAGTTTTTTAATTACAAAGACTGTTTGAGATGTTCAATAAATGCCGGCTCTACCAAAATTTCCAGCTTTTCTATTATTTCTCCCCTTAGAAACTGATGCATCGTATTCAGTACTTCAGGTGATGACGTATAT
>JAWUXU010000068.1:0-71236 GCA_034111145.1 Paraglaciecola sp. | reverse complement strand
GCCCTCCATCCTCAGACGTGAAGAATTTGCTGAAATATATCAGCCAATGAGTGATACCCAAGTAGCAGGTCAGGCTGACCGTTGTCTTGATTGTGGTAACCCCTACTGTGAATGGAAATGCCCAGTGCATAACTTCATTCCACAGTGGTTAAGTCTAGCCAATGAAGGACGCATTTTTGAAGCGGCTGAATTATCAAGCAAAACTAATACACTCCCCGAGGTATGTGGACGTGTATGCCCGCAAGATCGATTGTGTGAAGGGGCTTGTACCTTAAATGATGATTTTGGTGCTGTCACTATCGGTAGTATTGAAAAATACATCACTGACACTGCCTTTAAACAGGGTTGGCGTCCCGATATGTCCAATGTTGTTAAAACCAACAAAAAAGTGGCGATCATTGGTGCGGGTCCTGCAGGGTTGGGGTGTGCTGATATCCTAGTACGTAACGGTGTTAAACCCGTGGTGTTTGATAAGTACGAAAAAATTGGTGGTTTGTTAACCTTCGGTATTCCTTCTTTCAAGTTAGAAAAAGAGGTTATCGCATTACGCCATGAAATTTTTGCTGAGATGGGCATGGAATTTGTTCTAAATACAGAAGTAGGTAAGGACCTTCCTTTCAAAGATTTATTGGATGGTTATGATGCAGTCTTTCTGGGCATGGGCACATATAAAGCTATGAAAGGTGGTTTTGATAACGAAAAAGCTTTAGGTGTATACGAAGCTCTGCCTTACCTTATTGCTAATGTTAATCGCCAATTAGGTCTAGAAAAATCACCTACTGACTTTGTCGATATGAAAGATAAAAAAGTCCTGGTATTAGGGGGTGGTGATACCACCATGGATTGTGTCAGAACAGCCATACGTCAAGGTGCGCCTGACGTAACTTGTGCTTATCGCCGTGATGAGGCAAGTATGCCGGGTTCACGCAAAGAGGTAGTTAACGCTCGTGAAGAAGGTGTAAATTTCAAGTTTAATCTTATGCCATTAGATATTGTAGTGGACGAAAGTGGTAAAGCAATTGGTGTGAAGATGGTTAAGACTGAAATGGGCCAACCTGATGCAGAGGGTCGCCGCCGCCCAGTAATGGTAGAAGGCTCTGAACATTTACTTGAAGCTGACGCTGTGATTATTGCATTTGGCTTTCAACCTAGTCCTGCTAGTTGGTTTGGGGATTATGGGATTATATTGGATGAGAAAGGCCGAGTCCGTGCACCTAAAAATGGCAAGTTTGCATTTCAAACTTCTAATCCTAAGATATTCTCTGGCGGAGATATGGTGCGAGGCTCTGATTTGGTAGTGACTGCCATTGACGAAGGGCGTAACGCTGCTGAAGGTATATTGGATTACCTAGGCGTATAAGATGCTATAAAAATAAACTAAAAAGAAAAAGGGGCATTAGCCCCTTTTTTTGATCTTAGCCAAAAAAAGCAAAGAATATTCATCACAGAGAACTCCGCTTGCCTTGTAGTGGGTGCCGCGCGCAGAGGAAAAATATTTATTGCGATAAAAGGATATCTACCCACACTAATCGGTGATCTGACGAACTTTTACGGTCTTTGATTAAACGAAACAAAGGGTCATCCGGTTTAGGCCAAAATACGCCACTTCCCTTTACTTCGAGTGAAGTTGAGGGTAGCACATAATCAGCGCGCATTGCCCACTCGGCAGTATGTTCAGCTGAATATGGATTATCGGGTGTATGAATATCCCCGCCTTCACTTATTGGCACAAGTGAATCATTAACTAACGGATGTGCAAGCAACCCTTGTATTCCAATTTTGATACCGTCACCTTCATCTGGTGAGGCATTTAAATCTCCAGCAATAACAAAATGAGTACCTTTAAGGCCACCTGACTTGCCATTGTCATCGTAGATATAAGCCGACTCTTCGCTACCTGACAGGTAGTCACACCAAAAGCGAATTTCATCGTGGTTACGTTTACCATTACGATTCTCTGGACCATCAAACACAGGTGGTGTTGGGTGACTGGCCAATAAATGAATGGTGCGACTCCCAATTTTAACTGGGATATCCCAATGAGACTTAGAAGATAAGCGTAATATTTGCTGAGCTTGCTGGCTGTAATAAGGTTGCCCGCTTTCATCCTTGATAGTTGACAATAAATTGTCTGGCATATCTTTCCAAAGGAAATTTTGAAACGTACGAACTTGTTCAAAGTACAAAGGGTATTGGCTCAGCACCAACATGCCATAGTGGCCGGGAAATAAGCCAAAACCAAAGGCATCACCCTTAGTACCAGAAGCAATGCCGTCTTTATCCAGATCCAACCCAGAATCAACACCTGTATTGACCGGAGCACTATAGAAATAGGGATAATCAATAGGCTTAGTATTGTTCTGAGAGACTTTTAGATAATGCTTTATAAAGTGCTGAACATCTGATGCTGACTGTTTTGAATAATCAAACTCGTTTAGTAAAATTATATCAGGCCTGAGTCGCTGAATAATTTCTGAAATATTTTTAATCTGTTGATGCTCACCATTACGTAAGTTGCTTTGCAACTCATCGCCTAAAAGCGTCTGATCCTGTTCAATATAATTTGTGGCATCCATACTGACATTAAACACGGCTAGTCTAATGGTTGGTTCCCCGGTAATAACAGCCTGACAATTTAAAGCCACCATCACTAAAATTCCCCAATAACAAAACTTCATTGGTTAAGTTCCTTTAAAACAAAAAAGCCGACTATAAAAGTCGGCTCATTAATAGTAACAAATTCAAGCTTAGAATCTGTAATCAACACCTACACGCATTGTCCAGGTAGAAGCAGCAGCATCGACTGTCTGACCTCTATCACCATCAAAGTTTGTGAAATCATAAGTGCCGTCAGGTAAAACAGTGGCATCTACCACAGCACTGTTATGCTCGAAGTCAACTTGGCGCAATACACCCCAGTCATCGTTTAAGAAATTACCAAGATTTCTAATGGCAAAGAATATAGATCCTTTATGGCCTTCGACAAACCCAGGGATCTGTTGAGAAATACGTAAATCGATGCGATTCCGCCAAGCACTGTTTTCGCTATTGCGGTCCAATATAGTTCCTCGAGAACCCTCAAGACCAGCATCAGCGATAAACTGATCAAACGCAACTAAGTCAAAATCTTCACCGTAAGCAACAATAGGATCATTAACTAAAGGTACATATAACAAGTTACGATCTTCCCAAGGACGTTCATCACCAAAACCTGGATCATTGTCAAAAGTAAAACTAAACGGTTTACCTTTAACACGCTCAGCAAACAGATTAAAACGAGTATCATAGCCATCGAAAAACTGATGAGTATAGCCAATATTTGCGGTGAATCTATGTTCAATTTCAAAATTACTGGTTGCAACCGCTGGATTATTCAAGTCAGAAACCGAAAGGTTACCGAAATTTGAGCTGGCCGTTGAACTATTCATTGGGCTACCTTCTTCAGCATCCATGTAGGCGTAAGCTGCAGATAATTTAAGGCCACTATCAAAGTCTTTGTTGGCGAACATTGACACTAATAATGTTTGTCCATCATCCTCTGCATTGGTTAAGTAATAATCTGTAAGGCCTCTTTGGGTACTCAAACATGCGGCACTTAACGCATCTGCCATACATTCGCTTGATGCTAAATCAACCACTTCATCATAGATTGGACGTCCATCAGCTGCAAAACCTACTACTTCAGTGTTAATAGCGATGCTTCTTGCGCTATCTTGTTGTTGAGAGTAAATAATATCGAAGCCAGCGATTATTTCATACGGTAATTCTTTTTGCACACCAATATTAAACTTCCAAAGAGCTGGAATGTTAAAATCTGTATCCAAAGCATTAACGACACCATCACCACCAGTCAAACCATCGACTGCTAGTTGTGGTACTTCAAATAAGAAGTTTGCTGTGTTGGCCCCATTAAGAGCAAGATCAGCTGCAGCACTAGCGCCAGCTTCTATTTCAGAACTAAGGATAGTGACACCGTTATTTGAGTAGTTATTAGATAACCAAACATTTGGGTTGCCGCCGGCGAATAGACCTAGACCACCGTAGATAAAAGTTGTGTCATCATATGTATAATTAAAACCTAAACGTGGTTGCAACAACTCAAAATCTGGTGCTACGGCATTAGATGTTCCGTAACGAGCAGCAAAATTATCATTTGCAACTGGCACATCATCACTAAACCATTTGTCATAGCGCAGACCAAAAGTAAGGGTTAGTTCATCGCTAAATGCCCAACGGTCTTGTATAAAAAACGTTGAATTTTCGAAAGTAAATTCAGCTGCTCCGTCCCTTGCATCAAGAGAACCAGGAATATTGTATTCTATAAGACTGGCTGTACCATTCCTAAAGTCTTCAACAGAATCGAACTCAAAAACGCCTTGGCTTCTAGGTACAAATAAATTAAACACCTCTACTGCCTGGCTTTCATAACCCCCCATGATTTCATGGTCACCGTAATAATAAGTACCTGCAATTCTCAGAGAGTCTGTGCTGTAGTCTAATTGATTAGCCTGACGGAATTGGTCGGCACCTAAAAATACATCCACACCAGGAGCCGCTTCTTCTATAACTACATCACCAAAGCTGGTGTCAGAAGTACCTGGTGTTTGACCATTTATAACTTCGGCACGGCCAAAACGTATTTCAGTGCTGAAGTTAGAGCTCCAGTCAGAAAATAACTGCGCTGATAAGGTGGTTAGCTCATTAGAACGCTCGTAATAACGGTCGTCAAATGCGTAACTTGTATTGCTCAAGCCTGAAGAACTGATTGTGCTGCCATCAGTATTTTGATAGGTCAATGAAGAACGATGGTCATTGTTAATTTGCCAATCTAGTTTAATAAGTATTTTTTCTTCTTTAGCGTTAATCGAATTTACAGTTTCACCTGCTTCGTAGCCATAAACATCACTAGCAATCTGTTTAATGTCAGCGAGAATATCGGTATTTAAACCGACAATAGGCTCGGCAAAACCCAACCCTTCTGGACCGTTATCGAATATTTCTATTGGTTCATGCCTTTCAACAGCAGCAAAGATAAACAATTTATCCTTAATCAGCGGAGCACCAACAGTAAACCCGTAACGTTTTTCATCAAATGCCGGTACATCAAACTTATTTCCTTCAATGCTATCGCCTTGAAGGGAATCGTTGGTGTAATCCATAAAGACACTACCAGTAAACTCATTTGTACCTGAACGAATAACCGCATTGATGTTACAGCCGGTAAATCCACCATAAGACACATCAAAAGGGGCTAATTGAACATCGACCTGACTAACGGCATCGAATGGGAAAGGTAATCTTTCAGTAGGATAACCATTAGCGTTTAATCCAAAGTTATCATTTTGCGAAATACCATCAACAGTAATACTATTAAAACGGTTGTTAACGCCACCACATAGAATAGCACCAGAGGCTGTAGGATCAATAGTGACCCTTGGATCGTTGGCAATAACGTCTTTAATATCACGGTCTACAGAAGGTTGGTTTTGTAAATCTTCAAATGTGAAATTCGAAGACGGGCCAATAGACTCAGTAAGGATCCCGCCTGAGCGGCCAATAACGGCTATTCTTTCCAAATTTGAAGTGTCTTCCAGGCTTATAGATAAATTAGCCGGTTGCCCCAGATTTAAGAATACATCTTTAATTATTCTTGAGCCTGAAGCATTGACAACTTCGACAATATAAGGCCCACCCACTCTTAAACCACGTGAGCTAAAGTTACCTGATTGATTAGTTTCTAAAGTTTTAACACTTCCGGTTCTTGTATCGGTCACTGTCACTGTGGCGCCTGCAACAACTTCACCAATTGATGATGCAACTGACCCACGTATACTAGACGACGTCTCTTGTGATATGGCTACGGTTGACATGCCAACCGACATAGCGACCGCAATCGCTACCGCAATGCGACTGAGTTTTGTTTTTTTAAACATTGTGTGTTCCCTAAGTTTTATGTGTTCCGAACGTTTAGCTCGAATTGTTGTCTATTATAAATACCAGTAAGATTTGCAAAGATTTGGACGCTCAATTGAAATCTACTTGTTGCTACAATTTGCGCAATTTTAACAGCTTGATAATGACATTTTAATTACAGGTATAAAAGTATTGGATTAAATTAGTCAAACTGTTGTGTCACTAAAGGCAAACAGTACAATTTAGTTGTATTTTTTTAACAAAAATTTAACTAAATTGACCATTCAGACTGGCACAAAATTTACATTGTGAACTGACTTTTAGCAAGTTCGCTGGTATCTTTCGTACTAACTTATATCTTTCCAAAACGGTTTTGTATGTCTACCCCTTTAATTATTGCCATTTCAGGCGCATCTGGTTCTGGTAAGTCTTTGTTTACTGTTAATTTATTAAAAGAGTTTTCTGAAAAAGGTAAAACGGTTCAAATTTTACGAGAAGATCATTATTACCGTTCCCAAGATCATCTGCCCATGGCTGATCGTGAAAAAAACAATTACGATCATCCCAAAGCGTTTGAACACGAATTGCTGGTCAAACATTTACATGCTCTAAAAAACTGGCAATCAATCGAATACCCTCACTATTGCTTTAAAACTCACACTCGCCTAGCGCAAACTGAAACACTCATCTCAGCCCCCGTTATTATTATCGAAGGGATCATGTTATTAGCAAACGATGCCTTGCAACCGATGTTTGATATCAAGATATTTGTTGATACACCTTTAGATATTTGTTTGTTGCGCAGATTAAAAAGAGATATCGCAGAGAGAGGTAGAACCTTCGAATCGGTGGCGAATCAATACGAGTCAACCGTTAAACCTATGTATCATCAATTTATCGCACCTAGCCGATTTACGGCTGACGTAATTGTGACTCAAGGTGGTAAAAATCGAATTGCCTTGGATGTCATTAAATCTCATATTCAACAAAGCTTGCTTTAACATTCAACTGCATGCTGCTCAAATAATAATAAAAACAAGGAAAAGATATGGTTAGTCTAATTGGCGTTGCGTTGATGCTTTTTATTGCATTTATATTTTCAGCCCATAAAAAAGCTATTAACTGGCGCACCGTCGGAGGAGCTTTTGCAATTCAAGCGTCAGTTGGCGCATTGGTGTTGTACTTTCCACCGGGTATTCAGTTCTTGCTAGCCTTAACAGGTTACGTCGAAAATATTATTAGCTACAGCCAAGATGGTATTACCTTTATCTTTGGCCCGTTGGGCAATAAATCTATGGGTTTTATTTTTGCTTTTAACGTGTTGCCGGTTATTGTATTTTTCTCTTCACTGATTACCGTTTTATATCACCTAAAAATTATGGATATAATTATTCGCATTATTGGCGGTTTTTTGCAGTTTTTCCTAAAAACTAGTCGGCCAGAATCGATGTCTGCGGCAGCCAATATTTTTGTCGGTCAAACCGAAGCGCCATTGGTTATTAAACCTTATATTCCGAATCTGACCCGATCTGAACTGTTCGCGGTAATGGTCGGTGGTTTAGCATCAATTGCGGGGTCAGTTATGGCTGGCTATGCCGGTATGGGTGTTGAAATAAAATATTTATTGGCAGCTAGTTTTATGGCGGCACCGGGAGGGTTATTAATGGCTAAAATCATTATTCCAGAAACAGAAGAATTTAAAAATGAGTTATCTGTAGAGGAAGCTGAAGACAATCAATATGCCAATATTTTTGACGCAGCGGCCAGTGGCGCAGCCAATGGATTACATCTTGCGTTAAATGTTGGTGCAATGTTGTTAGCCTTTATTGGTTTAATCGCCTTATTAAATGGACTGATTGGTTGGGGAGGCAGCTTTTTTGGTGCACAGGACATAAGCTTTCAGGTGATTTTAGGTTACGTCTTTCAGCCTATTGCTTGGACACTAGGTGTACCATGGGAAGAAGCTAATATTGCCGGCAGCTTTATTGGCCAAAAAATGGTGGTAAATGAGTTTGTTGCTTATCTAGATTTCCTTCAGTATCAAGACCAACTTTCTCCTATTACTCAAGCCATTGTTATTTTTTCTTTATGTGGATTTGCAAATTTTTCATCGATTGCCATATTGATGGGTGGAATAGGTGCCATGGCTCCAACAAGGCGTAAAGAAATAGCCCAATTGGGTTTAAAAACAGTACTCGCCGCAACTCTAGCTAATTTAATGAGTGCCGCTTTGGCTGGGTTTTACCTCAGCATTTAAACAAAAAGAGAAAATAGAGAAAAAATAATGATGGAATTAGTCGCTGTAGATTACAAAGCACCCAATGCTGACAAAATTTTTGTGGATTCCTTACATAAAACTGGCTTTGGTGTGTTAAAAAACCACCCCATTAGTCAAGACAGGGTAAGCAGTATTTATGAACACTGGCAGACTTTTTTTAATAGCGAGGAAAAAAATCAATTTACCTTTGATAAAAACACCCATGATGGATTTTTTTCCACTGACATATCTGAAACAGCAAAAGGCTTTAAGAAAAAAGATATTAAAGAATATTTTCACTTCTATCCATGGGGACGCTGCCCTGAAGCATTAAAACAAGAAGTAGCAGATTATTATCGAGATACCAATATATTAGCTTCAGAATTACTCGCATGGGTTGAGAAATATTCACCCGCCGAGGTGTCAGAAAAATATACTCAATCTCTATCAAGCATGGTGACCGGTAGTGAACAAACCCTTTTACGTATTTTACATTATCCGCCTTTAGATGGTTCTGAAGAGCCAGACGCAATTCGCGCTGCTGCTCATGAAGATATTAATTTGCTTACCTTATTACCATCAGCCAATGAGCCAGGTTTACAGGTAAAAGGTACAGGCGATTCATGGATAGATGTGCCCTGTGATTTTGGCAACTTAATTGTAAATATTGGCGATATGTTACAAGAGGCATCAGGTGGGTACTTTCCATCCACCACCCATAGAGTGGTTAACCCACAAGGTAGCAATCAAACTAAAGCTCGCGTTTCTTTACCCCTGTTTTTACACCCCAATCCAGAAGTAGTGTTGTCTGAAAGGTATACAGCCGAAAGTTACCTTAAAGAGCGCCTTGCAGAGTTAGGCGTCGCTTAATTTAACGTCTGATAAGAGTCAGCCGCCTGCAATATTAATCAGGCGGTTTGCACAGCTCAAATATAAAATTTCTGATGTTTTCAAAGGGATATTTTGCTGTGACGTAGCCTATGTCAACGCCACTAACAACAAACGGCTATAAACGGCTAAGCAACTCTAGCTTGGATTGATACCTATCTTTATCATACTTATTTTGAGAGCTATTTTTAGCCAGCTTGAAATAACGTTCACTTTTTTGCAATTCGCCAATCTCAAAATAAATACGAGCAAGCCCAAAGTAAACCTCATGTTTACCTCTGTCTAAAGCGAGTGCTTTACGAAAATGAGCAAGGGCTTGAACCCAATGCTGTTGTTCCATTTCTTGCTCACCCAAATTAACATGATAATAAGGATTGCTGTTTCGCTGACTTTCAACCTTAGCTAAAATTTTTAGAGCTTCTTCATTTCGTCCAGTAAACGTGTACAGGTATGCTAAATTTTCCAAAGCCGTCAAACTATCTGGCTTTATAGCAAGTGCATGTTGGTATGTTTTTTCAGCTTGTGGATAATATTCACTTAATCGGTAAAGAATGCCAAGGTTAATCCATGCAGAATCAAAACTTGGTTTAACCACTAAAGCCTCGCGAAAGTAAGCGTAGGCCTGCACATAATCTTTTTGCAAAACGGCGTCAGCCCCTTTGTTGTTATAAAACATAGATAAAACGTCTTGTTTACTCACTATTTTTTGAGGAAATTCGCGCCTTGTTGACTGTGGATCAAAATCAACCTGATAACTTTGGCGATAAAGCTCAAATACATGAGGTTGAACTGGAGACATTATTTTAATATTGATATGCCCATTTAGCAGACTGAAACCCGCACGCCTAGTCCAATATTCCGGGATCATTATCTCCTGAAAGTCGACATCAAATCCCGCTTCGCTTGCCAACGCATAAGTCATAATAGACAGAGACAAACAGTTAGCAGCTTGGGCGTGAAAAGTATCATTTGCACTAGTATTTGCATCACCTTGGTAAAGTAAATTTAGTTCAGACCGGTCGAATATCGCTTTTACCAACGCGTTCATTTGATCAATTTTAGTATCTTTTGCATGTATAGTAGATGCTATAAATGCCTTAGCTGCATCATCTAAATAAAAAACCTGCTGCTCTGACTCTATACTGATTTGTGAAAACCCTGAAAAACCTTGATCATAGAACAAATGCTCAGAAGGAGGAGTTTGCACTACTGTAGACTGACATGCTGAAAAAAATAAAATGAGGTTGAATGAAAATAAAACATTCTGAATAAATGAAAGTTGTTGCATGGTATGCACTCACAGTAGAATTAACATGTTATTAACATAGCTGTAATAAGGAATAACGGATACCCATTTCAACCTGAAAAACAGCTGATTTATCTTGATTTAATACCAGCTAATATGTTTATTTTTCCTTGATACGCTGCATGTTCCTGTTCTGTTCTTGACTTCTTTTTAGCCAGTTTTAAGAAGTAGTGACTGCGTTGAATATTGCCTAATTCAAAATAGGTTTTTCCTAAGCCAAAAAACACTTCGTGATAGCTTTGGTTTAACTTTAACGCGGTTCGATAATGTCCTAGCGCTATTTCCCATTGCTTTTTCTCAAAAGCCATATCACCCATATTGATATGAAAAAAGGGATTGTCTGAGCGTTTTCGTGTCAGCCTATTTACTATAGCGATGGCTTGTTTATCACGTCCCATATGTCGATATAAATGAGACAAATTTCCCCAGGCAGTTAAGTTATTTTTATTTTTTTTGATAGCTCTAAGGTAGGTTTTTTCTGCTAGCTCATGATGACCCGCTAATCGATACAAATAACCTAAGTTTGTCAAAACAGGAGACAGGTTAGGAGTCTTTAAAAAAGCGGCTCGAAAGTAAGCATAGGCTTTTACGTAGTCTTTTTTTAATAGAGCATCTGCGCCATTGTTATTATGAAACATGGCGACAACTTGATTTAGCCTAAGCAGGGTTTTAGGAAAGTGTTTACGTGTTGCTTGTGCATCAAAATCGACTTCAAATCCTCGAGTCACAAATTGTGTATGCCCCCGAGTGGGATGGGGTAAAATCTGTAAATTAATATGTCCATTTAACAAACTTTGCCCTTCTCTTATGGTCCAGTACTCAGGTATATCTATATCTTGGAAACGCACACCGAAACCTAACTCTCTGGCTAATGCGTAGGTCATAATCGACATTGATAGGCAGTTGGCGGCTCTATTGTGAAAGGTTTGATTAGCAACCGTATTTGCTTGTGCTCGATACAGTAAGTTTAAATTTGAACGAGAAAAAATATGTTGAACAAGTGCTTGAATTTGTTCTTTAGGTCTAAGTACTCCTTTAATTGCGGATTTCGCGAAGTATTTTGCTTCATCATTCAATTCGAAGATTTCTTTTTCACTTTCTACAGAGACATTTTCAAATCCTACAAAGCCTTGATCATAGAGTAATGTTTTATGGTTAAACCATACTTCTGGAGCAGCCTGACAACCAATAAACATTAAAGCTACGAGCAAGGTACTGAATTTTTTCACAAATCACCTTTAGTCAATAATAAGGTTGTCGGACTTTCTTCATATCACTTTTTTTAAATTATTCGAAGTTCAAACCTTTGAATTGTTTTATAACGCTAACAGACGTAATAGACTTAGTGCTTATTGATCTTAACTAATTGAAAATAAAGAAACGATATGAAAATAGCTATTTTAGGTGCCATGGATGAAGAAATAACCCTTATTCGTGCATCTCTAGAGAATTGCCAAGAAAAAATTTTTAATCATCTTACTGTGTATATTGGCAAACTTGGTGAAGTCGAGGTTGCTTTGGTTAAATGCGGTATAGGTAAAGTGGCGGCCTCTGTTTCAACGAGTGTTGTGATCCATCATTTTTCCCCCGATTTTGTTATAAATACCGGCTCAGCTGGGGGCTTTTCAAGCCATCTCAACATTGGCGATATTGTAATAGCGACCGAATTAAGACACCACGATGCTGACTTAATTCATTTTGGCTACGAACTAGGCCAAACGGCAGGTATGCCCGCATATTTTGAATGTGACAAAAATCTACTTGAGCATGCTTCTAAAGCAGCTACTGACTTGCAAGCTGTACAAGTACAACAAGGACTTATTTGTACCGGAGATTCTTTTATTGGAAGCGATGAAGCCGCAGCCATTATTCGGCATAACTTCCCTTCTGTCTGTGCAGTAGAAATGGAGGGCGTAGCTATTGCCCAGAGTTGTTATCTATTAG
Source organism: Paraglaciecola sp. (assembly GCA_034111145.1). Classification (GTDB taxonomy): domain Bacteria; phylum Pseudomonadota; class Gammaproteobacteria; order Enterobacterales; family Alteromonadaceae; genus Paraglaciecola. Next base: position 58,928 of record JAWUXU010000068.1, on the reverse strand, counting down.
GCATACCATTTTTAGTGATCCGCTCTTTATCTGATATTGCGGGTAAAACATCGACCGTTTCTTTTGAAACATATCTCGACCAGGCAGCCAAAAACTCAGCGACCCTAGTGATGCAAACTATTGCAAGATTAGCGTAATGCATAGCGTAATCAATACCTTATTAAGTGAGCAACTTTTGCCATTTTGGGTATTGTTGTCGATTTTTTTTATTGAGCGTTACTTACCTTGGCCTGACAAATTCCACCCTCTTAGTTTCATAAGGTTATTAGCGAAGGGAATGCAGGCTAAAGTGCTTATTCCTGAAAGAAACTCCATCAGACAACAAAAAATGTCAGGCGCGTTTGCTTGTATCGTATTACTGCTCCCTTTTTGTACCATGTTAGCAGTGTTAAAATATTTATCTGAGTATCCTATTTTTTTTGAAGCATTAATGCTGCTTGTGGCTTTGCGCTTTCAAGACATTCCTAATCAGACGCGCAAGGTCACCGCGGCATTGTCAAAACAGCAAAAGATGTTAGCCAGGCATGCACTATCGAAAATAGTCCTAAGGCAAACCGAAAAGATGTCCCCCTTAGGCATAGTCAAAGCCAACATCGAATCTTTGTTATTACGATATAGTTATCAATATTGTTCAGTCGTTTTTTGGTACCTATTAACTGGAGGAATGGGTGCCCTGATCTATCGTTTGGTCTACGAATTATCTTTGTGTTGGAATAATAAATTAGCTCGGTTTAAGCATTTTGGCCAGCCGGTGCGTTATGTTGTCAATATATCACAATGGTTCCCTAGCAAATTAGCGAGCTTGAGTGTTGTGATAGCAGTCAATATTAGCCAAGGCTCAGTTGCGCTATTCCATAGTGTAAGCTATCAATGTAATCATTTATTTGTTTTAAACCTATGTGGAGCAAGCTTAGGCATAGAACTTGGCGGGCCAGCCTATTATGAACTACAAAAAGTGCGGACCAGCAAATGTGGTGGAAAAAGACAAATCATACTAGCCGATAATACCAGAGCATTAGTTGCAATAAATAGAGCAACATGGGTATGGTTAACCCTATATTTTATGGGGTGTGCATTGTCGTTTTTAGTTGCTAAATAATAAAGTTTCAATTGGTAATTACCTGACGATTATTAATTTTCTTTACACGCTATGGCACATTATTTAGTATCATCAAACACTCATTAAAATAATGGATCTATTATGTTTAAACACATTACTTTTTTGGTACTGAGCTTGCTTAGCTTTTCGGTTTCTTCTGCTAACGTCAGTAATATTAGCCAACAAGCATTGCTCGAAGCAGACACAAGCAACTTTCTAATAGTAGATGTACGCACACTTCCAGAATTTCTGAAAGGCCATGTATCAGATGCGATAAATATTCCTCTGAGCAAGATTATCGACAATCCAGCCATTTTGATGTCATCTAAAGGAAAACCAATAGTACTATATTGTCGTTCTGGTTACAGGGCTGCCAAAGCAGCCGAGATTTTACACAAAGATGGCCATCATAACCTTTATCATCTTGAAGGGGATATGCAGGGTTGGCTAAGAGCAGGCTTATCCGTTGAAAAGTAATGTTAATGAGTTAATTAAAAGGTGGTTTTAGCTTATGGATATCACTCTCACCACGCCAGCAATGCTATTTCCGGCCATATCTTTGTTACTGTTAGCTTATACTAATCGTTTCTTAGCGCTTGCTAGTGTCATCAGAAATTTTGACCTAAGTGACAGTAACGAAAATGATCAAGGACAAATCAAAAATCTTCGCTCACGGATTCAATTGATCAAAAATATGCAAGGTGCTGGTATGGGCAGTTTTTTCTTGTGTGTACTATCCATGTTAGCTATTTACGCTGAATATCAAACTATAGGCAGTGCAATATTTGCCTCCAGCTTAGTATTACTTTTATTTTCTCTGTGGCTATCGGTAAGAGAAATTCACATTTCTGTCGAAGCCCTAGATATGCATTTGAGTCACTTGAATTTACCAGCTAAAAAACGTTCTTGGCATAAAACTGATATCAATCGATAAAACCAAAATAATGCTATCCAATGATATTTTTTGATAGGCCAATTTCTTAAGAAACTGGCCATTAGTTTTTACTTGAAATTTATACGGGCAAATTTTCGTTTACCTACTTGCAACACTGCCTGTAGAGGTCGGACAAACTGATGTTTAGAATTTTCGACTTTTACAGTGTCTAACTTCACTGCACCTTGTTTGATCATTCGCATGGCTTCAGAGGTAGAGTTAACTAAATTGGTATCTTTTAAAACATTTGCGATCATTAACCCCTCGGCTGGCAACAAAAATTCAAATTCTGGCATCTCGTCAGGCATGGCACCTTTCACAAAACGCTGAATAAAGTCTTGATGTGCCGATTCCGCTTCTTGTTCGCTATGAAAACGCGCAATCAACTCTTTTGCTAATTCGATTTTTGTATCTCTTGGGTTCGCCCCTGCTTCAACCTTTTGTTTAATGATCTTAATTTCATTTTTAGGAATAAAACTTAATAAATCGTAATAGCGCCACATTAAATCATCTGATATGGACATTACTTTGCCAAACATGTCGTTGGGCGCATCGGTAATTCCAATATAATTACCCAAAGACTTGGACATTTTTTGTATACCATCTAATCCTTCAAGTAACGGCATCATCAATACTGTTTGTGGTCTCTGACCTTCAGATTTTTGTAACTCTCTACCCATTAAAAGGTTAAACCGCTGATCGGTGCCACCCAACTCAACATCTGCTTGTAATGCAACCGAATCCCAACCTTGAACAAGAGGATAAAGAAATTCATGGATAGCTATAGGTTGGCCACCAGCATAACGTTTTTTAAAGTCATCTCTTTCTAACATTCGCGCTACAGTCTGATTAGAGGCTAGTTTGATCATGCCTGCGGCACCTAATTTTTCCATCCACTGGGAATTAAATCTAATGGTTGTTTTTGCTGGGTCGAGGATCTTAAACACTTGCTCTTTATATGTTTCAGCGTTGGCTAATACATCTTCTTTGGTCAATGGCTTTCTGGTAACGTTTTTACCGGTAGGATCACCAATCATGCCAGTGAAATCACCAATCAGAAAGATGACCTCGTGGCCTAACTGCTGAAAGGTTCGTAACTTGTTAATTAAGACAGTATGGCCTAAATGTAAATCTGGGGCAGTAGGATCGAATCCGGCTTTAATTTTTAACGGCTTACCTTGTTTTAGTTTGGCAATAAGTTCATCTTCTAATAATATTTCTTCTGCTCCGCGCTGAATTTCAGCCATTGCACTTTGCCAATCTGACATTTCTATAACCTTGTTAAAAATATACTGTTTATCTTGTGACTTATATTTTACTTGCCAAGCCCATGCAATGAAAGGGCTATGGTATTTTTTACGATAACTAAAAGTGATTATCTACACATAAAGTACTGCGCAATAAACGAGCATCAACTGGAAAAACCTTCGTAATCAATATATTCTGCAGGTATGTTTATATAAGCGTGTTGTATTTGTGATTAAAAAGACCTTTAAAAATATGCCTACACCGCACAAATGGATGATATCTGCGGTTGCTGGATTTTTATTTGTTTTGTTTATTTTTCCATCTGAGCCAGCCAGCGCGTACAAAAATTTGGCTCCTACGCTAGAGATAGGCAAACGTTATGACTTAGAAGTCAACTTCGATAACTTTTCTGTTGAAAACTTTTCTGGTATTGAGGAGTTAAATAAAGTGAAGTCAGTCGTTGTCAAAAAAGGCGATAACTTGGCTATAATATTCCAACGTAATGGCCTATCTCCACAGCAAACTTATCGTGTCAGCAAAGCAGGTGAACCCGCCAAAAAACTATTAAAAATAATGCCTGGTGATGTATTGGAGTTACAAATTGACTCCCAGGGCCATTTAACCTCCTTACAATATCCATTTTCAAGCACGGGTAAATTGGTTGTCAATAAAAGCGAAGACAATACGTTTATCAGCAAAATTGAAACACTAGAAGTAGATACCCTTTTAAATTACACCCAAGGTGATGTGACCAACAGCTTCTGGAACGCGGGCCTAAAGGCTAATTTGACCAATAACCAAATCATGCAAGTAGCTAGTATTTTTGGCTGGGATATTGATTTCGCTTTAGGTCTCAGAACTGGTGACAGTTTTTATGTGATGTTTGAAGAGCGTTATATCAATGGTGAGTTTATCGAAAACGGTGACATAGTTGCCGCACAGTTTGTTAATCAAGGTGAGGCGTATACAGCTATACGTTATAACGATGGTAATTTTTATACACCTGAGGGCCGCAGTATGCGTAAGAGTTTTTTACGGGCACCGGTTAATTTTAGGTACATCAGTTCAAGTTTCAAGAAAAGACGTTTTCACCCAGTTCAAAAACGCTGGAAGGCACATAGGGGCGTAGACTATGCTGCTGATCGAGGCACTCCAGTGATGGCAGCAGGTGACGGTAAAGTCATCAAAGCTGCCTATGACAAATACAATGGTCATCATGTATTTATTCAACACGGTGAGAAATATGTGACCAAATATCTACATTTTACAAAACGTAAAGTGAAAAAAGGTCAAACGGTTAAACAAGGACAAATGATAGGCACGGTAGGATCTACAGGTTTGGCTTCAGGGCCACATTTACATTATGAATTTTTAGTAAACGGTGTGCATCGTAACCCACGCACTGTCAACTTGCCGAAAGCTCAACCCATTGCCAAAAAAGAGAGAGCTAAATTTACTGACATTGCGGTAATCAGATTACAGCAATTAAATAATAACAAACGTATTATGTTGGCGATGAATTAGGAGAACTTATGCCACAGTTATATCTAGGATTGATGTCTGGGACCAGTATTGATGGGGTTGATGTTGCATTAGTAGACTTCTCTGGCTATCACCCTAGGCTGTTAGACTGTCAAACTTTTCCTTTTCCGCCTTCTCTATCTGAAGAATTACACCAGCTCACCGCACCAAGCGAAAATGAAATAGAACTCATGGGCCGCGCTGACAGAGCTGTAGCTGAAGTGTTTGCTGAGGCATCACTTCAATTGCTTAGAGACAACTATGTTCACCCTGAGCAAATTGCAGCAATTGGCTCACACGGACAAACAATTCGTCATATTCCATTCGGTGAACATAACTTTAGCTTGCAAATTGGCGACCCTAACACCCTAGCTACACTGACTGGCATTGACGTCATCGCCGATTTTAGGCGAAAAGACATTGCCTTAGGCGGCCAAGGAGCCCCCTTAGTACCGGCTTTTCACAAAGCGGTGTTTTCCAGTCAAACAAAATCGAGGGTAGTTATCAATATTGGCGGTATTGCGAATATTACCTATCTACCAAAACATGATTCTGATGATATTATTGGATATGACACTGGTCCTGGGAATACCTTACTAGATGGTTGGTGTAAGTTACATACAGGGCAAAAATATGATGAAAAAGGGCAATGGGCGGCTCAACGTTCTGCAGACTCTGAGTTATTACAACTATTGTGCAACCATCCGTATTTTTTATCGCCAGCCCCAAAAAGTACCGGGCGTGAGCAATTCAACCTCCAGTGGTTGCAGCAAAACGTAAGTAGTATCCCTAGACATATAGATCCACAGGTTGTGCAAGCAACTTTAGTCATGTTGACCGCTTATACAATTGCCAAGCAAGTTTTGAAATTTAAAGATGTTGAACAAGTGTATATATGCGGTGGTGGTGCTCGAAATGAGTTTTTAATAGAACAACTCGAATCCGAACTACATGAATGTGAGTTATACACCACAGATAAACTAGGTGTAGAAGCCGATGCAGTAGAAGCCATGGCATTTGCTTGGCTTGCCTACGCACATATTAACAACATAAAAGGCAGCGTTGCCAGTGTGACTGGCGCATCAAAAGGCGCAGTCTTAGGTACCTTTTGTCCGAGTGGAAAATAAAAATGGCAAACCGCCAGTTAGATAAAACCGACATCGCTATTTTGGCAGCCTTATACAAAGACGCCAGAATGAATAATAAAGATATAGCCAATATGGTGGGACTGGCACCTTCTTCTTGTCTTGAAAGGATTAAAAAATTACAAAGCGAACATATTATCAAGGGTGCGCAGTTACATGTCGATTTTCAAGCCTTAGGTGGCAACATTCAAGTGATGATTTCTATTCGTCTATCTGATCACAGTCGACCCACAATCGATACATTTCAAAAACAGTTAGCATTGTTGCCTGAAGTGATAAGCCTTTATCATATGGGTGGTGAAAATGATTTTTTACTACATGCGAGCCTCAGTGATACAGAACATTTACGAGACTTTGTGTTTAATGCTATTACCGCGAGAAAAGAAGTCAACCATGTTGAAACGGCTCTGATTTACGACCAAGTAAACGGAACTGTGTTGCCTAAGGTATAACGAATTCACCATTTCATAAACGTTTATTACAACTCAACATACTCGGTAAAACACTTGTAAAGTTGAGTGCCGCTTAACACAGAAGCAGAAGGAAAATGTAAAATAGCGACCAAATCACAAGGCGCTAATATATCTGTGGTCGCCTTATCAGAATCTAAATTATCGACATTCAGCACCCTAGCTAAAACTTGTCCTTTTTTGACAATATCACCAGGTTTGGCTATATATTCTACTATTCCGCCTTGCTGAGTAAATAGTGTTTTATACTGATCTAGCGCAACAGCCTTGCGTGTCATTTTCTCAGGTAAAGTAGAACTGCCAGGTAAACACCCTTTAGCAGTTAGATAAGTCAGAATGCTTTTAGCATCATACTCGCCTTCTTGAAAACTAATCACTTCCTGACTACCCATCTCTAACGTAAAAGCCTCAACTGCAAAATCAACTTTTTGTTGACGTTTGCTGTTGATCAGATCTGTTAGCAACCACCATGGACAAAATGTAGCTTCATCCAAGGCGCCTGAAAACACATTTGGCATGAAGATCACATGAGGAATATTGAACAAACAAGCAGAAGCCTTAGCATATTCAGGGACGTAAATATGTCGTGTAGAAACAGGACCATTATGCAGATCAAGCACATAATCTGCGTCAAATGCTAATTGTTGTAACTTTAAATTAAGATGCTGGGCTAGACCAATACCCCAAGTCTCATTTAATCTGGTTTGTAGTTGTTGTTTCATTTTTTGTCGAAAACGGGATTTTATAGACTGAACAGCTTCCGCATTATCAATACTTTGTGCAAATTCATGGATAAAAGCGTCATCATAGAAATAGCCACGATTCCAATTTGTGCCATTTACGGGATCAAAGCGTCCCAAGGTATATTCACCTGCTTTGATGTTGGTACCAACCGGATTGCAGTTCGGAACCAATAATACTTCTCCGCATATGGGTAGATTTTTAAGCCATTGAATAAGCTGATAAATAACCACATTACCTTGCACTTCGGCACCGTGGATTGAACTCTGAATATAAACCTTTGGCCCGGGTTGCTCGCCAACAAACCGATATAGAGGTACATTCATATTCCGGCCAGATGCGTTTTGCGCCACTACTATGTGTTCTTTGTACAGCTTATTCATACAACTCCTACGTCCTATCGAAAAAATCTAGACTTTAGATTCTGGAAAGTGCCGAGATATAGACTGGCGAACGCCATTGCCCCAAAGAATGGCCTCGTTAAATAAGCTATGCAGAAGCTTTTGATCAATTTCTAGAATTTTAGAAATTCTTATTACTTTTAACCAGTTACCACTTTCAAAGGCTCTTACTAACATCAAAAATATAAATAGATCATTTTGGCCGCCACATAAAGCTTCCTTAACCTCATCAGCTAGAGGTAACTTTTCGATCAAGGACTCCATACTTTGATCAAGTAAGGCGTCCAACATTGAAAACAACCCCACTAAAAATGCTGTAGGTGGGTTACTACCAACATTTTTCTCAGTACCTACTAAGTCACAAAACTTTGCTCGTACCAAAGATAAGTGAATTAATTCTAAAGGTTTATCATTGGATAAATTGGCCAAGGCCAGCAAAGCAATAAATTTCTTAATTTCTACTTCACCCATATAATTTAAGGCATGACGTAATGAAGTGATTTTGTAGCGTTTGTTGATGGTAGGGTTATTGATAAACCTTAAGAGCATATAGGACAAACCGACATCATGTTCAATAACGTTATTAACGCTTTCTACATCGAACGACTCACTAGAACTAGCACCCATTAGTTCTACTAGTGTCAGTTTGGAAGTCGGTAGGTTTTCATTTGACACTGATTCTGGCCTGGCAAAAAAATACCCCTGAAAATAATTAAAGCCCATGTCTTTAGATATACTAAAGCTGTCTTGTGTTTCGACTTTTTTTGCAATCAGTTGCACATTAGCATCAATAAATCGATTGACGTTCTTTGCCAAAAGGTCAAAATTTTCATGACCTGCATTCAATTTAACCATATCTACAAAAGGTAAAAGATTATTCCAACTTGGCTTCAAACTGAAACCTTCCAGAGCGATTTGATACCCCATATTTTTAACGTGCTTACACATATCTAACAGGCTATTATAATCGCTTTGATCGGCCCCCAATTCTACCACAACATTTTTTGGGTCAAGAGAAGCTGGCAAGCCATTCATCAGTGTTTCAAATTGGAAATTAATAAAGCTTTTTTTATTGCAAGAAATATCATCCAAACCGAGTATTTGGTGGTTTTTGGCAATGAGTTTAGTGTTTGTATTGTCTCTTTCTACGCTAGGGTAAGAGTTGTTTTTACCATCTCTAAAAAAAAGTTCGTAGGCAAAAACTTCTTTCTTTACATCTAATATTGGTTGGCGAGCTATAAAAGCAAACATATCCGTCCTGTCTGAGTATTTTTTTTATTATGACTATTAGCTAGGTCAACAATAGCAGACCGTGAGTTTTTATTAACATATTGTAAATGTTCAATTTGATTATAATAGCATCAAATAAAAGCGGATGAATACACCTCTGTGTGATAGATCAGTATTGGGATTAACCACTTAAAGAATGTGTCATCTTAATACCACGCTACAATGCTTCATTATAAAATGCTTGCCGCATTTTTAAGTCGATTGCCCCCCCTTTCAATATCCTACTCCAACAACCTTGTCTCGACATTCTTCAAAATAGTCCATTGTTTCGATTTTTTTCGGCAAAAAAATTTTATCTTCGAACCTTTATATTTCCCAATAATATTGTCCATTAGGCTCTATGATGAATATTTGAGAAGCAATTTTTTCAATATCCCTGAATAGCAGTTCATAGAATCAAGCTCATTATTATTGTCTAAAACTGGCTGACGGACCACATATGAAGACATAAAAACATTTACCTTTAATAATTCTATTTACTGAAGTTTTGATCTGTTTGATAACCTAGTGACGTATTTAAAATTAATTTAGTTCGCAACAATCAACATTCCGACCCACATTCAATTTTTTTAAAGAATTTGAACTACAATTTCCACTCGGGCTACAATTTTTTAAGAAGTTAGCGGTCTAGTGATTAGAGCCAACTAATTCTGGGTTTATAGAGTCAATTAGGGTCGCAGAGCTGTTGTTTTTTTGCTAAAATCACCAGCCACATTGTTATACGAGGTAACTATGAGTACAGATTTACGCGCATTAACATTAACCGTTCCGCAGACGGGGAGCATCGAAACTTACGTTCAAGCTGTCAGTAGTATAAATATGTTGACTGCCGAGGACGAACGAAGCTTAGCTGAGCGTTTACAGCAAGACGGTGATTTACAAGCTGCCAGAAAGCTTATTATGTCTCACTTGCGTTTTGTGGTGCATATTGCAAAATCGTATTCTGGTTATGGCCTACCTCAGGCTGATTTAATTCAAGAAGGTAATATTGGCCTGATGAAAGCAGTTAAACGCTTTGATCCTACGGTCGGTGTCCGGTTAGTTTCTTTTGCTGTGCACTGGATAAAAGCTGAAATACATGAATTTGTTTTAAAAAATTGGCGTATTGTCAAAGTCGCTACCACCAAAGCCCAACGTAAATTGTTCTTTAATCTTCGTAAGAACAAAAAACGGTTGGGTTGGTTTACTCATGCAGAAGTGCAGAAAGTAGCAGAAACTTTAGGCGTAAGTACTAAGGAAGTATTGCAAATGGAAGCTCGTATGAGCAGCCATGATCAGGCTTTCGATTTGTCTGCTGATGATGATGAAAGCGGTAGTTTTGCACCAGTACAATTCCTTGAAGATAAAACAACAGATGTAGAATCTGATGTTATTAATGCTGATTGGGATTCGAATGCATCTGGCAGATTGTATGCTGCGCTCAAAACTCTTGACGACCGGAGCCAGCATATTATCCAAACCCGATGGTTGTCAGATGACAAAACGACCTTACAAGATTTAGCTGATAAATATCAGGTATCTGCAGAACGTGTTCGACAAATAGAAAAGAATGCTATGAGAAAACTTCAGAATTCAATGGCCGCCTAATTTCGTTTTGCCAATTTAGTTGTTAATAAAAAAGCGCTATATCGCGCTTTTTTATTGCTTAAAGTTAACTTAAACAACAGTTTTGATATTAGGCAATACCCAAAACACTCCAGAGAATTCAGCGACAGCATCATCACCATCTAAAATAGCAACATTCAATTTAATATGGCATTTTTTATTCTTACCAAGAGGCTCAAACTTGCCACTCAATGACTCAATATTACATAACGCTCTAGGCTGCATGGTAATGGGTTTATGATAATGAATATTGCCGTCTCCCAACACAATTTCCCCATGTAGTCCTTTTTCTTTAAGTTGTAAAAATATCATTCCCCAACCAGTCAATGTCGCTAAAGAAAAAACACTACCGGCAAACATAGTGCCATGTAGGTTAATATTTTTATTTAAAGATGCGCGGGTCTCAAGAGTACGTCCGGTATATTGATGCAACTTGATACCCATTTGTTCACTAATAGGAATTGTATCGTGCCAAATATTTTGTAATAACTTGCACCACTTGGGGTGCAGCAAAATGCTGTTTGGATCTGTGAGTATTTTCACCATTTGCTGACGGTGTTGCTCTCCTAGCTCTTTGGATGCACCGCTTTGTGCTTTAAACCCCAGACTAGTAAACAATGCCAGAGAAGCTTGAGTACTGTTGGTCACAATACGCACTGCACCCTCTGCTCTGGCCACTGCTTCTAAAGAGGCCACTAACATTTTTGCTAACCCTTTTCCTTGGTAGGATTTTTCGACCGCAACATGGCGCACTTGGGCTTCTTCTGCCGAATTCATATGTACACGACCGACGGCAATCACATCGCCATCGGGATTAGTTATCATCCTATGCTGACTGACTTGCTCGTATTCATCTTTTTCAGAACCTAGGGGGTAATTCCAAGGTTCACGTAACATTTTCCAACGAAAAGTAAAATAATCGTCAAAGTTTTGTTCACTAGTCGGTATATCAATTTTATACATCTAACTAAGGGTTCCTATGTTACCCAACATATCGAAGGCTACGTGATCTAATTTAAACCCAGCAAGCTATTAAAACGTATAATACAGGCATCGGCAAACTATACTTGAAGTTGAAAAGTTACAGGCCCGTCATTCAACAGAGAAACTTGCATATCAGCGCCGAATTTGCCACTTTTGCAAGGTATGCCTCTTTGCAAGCAACATTCAATAAAATAACGGTAAAGCTCTTCGCCCAACTGAGGAGGGGCGCCAGAAGAGAAGCTCGGTCGATTCCCACTTTGTGTATCTGCCACTAAAGTAAATTGGGAAACGACTAATAATTCACCTTCTACTTGTTGAACATTAAGATTCATTTTGCCTTTTTGATCATTGAATATTCGATAGTTCATCACTTTCTGACTTAATTTCTTCGCATTAAACTTATCATCATTTTTTTCAATCCCCAATAACACCAATATACCATGTTTGATTTCCCCGACATTTTTGCCGTCAATCTCTACTTTTGCATATTTTACTCTTTGGATTAACCCAATCACTGTTTTTCAGTCCAGAATTTAGCCATTGCCTGACTAGCCGAGCATAATGCTTGGGTAATTAATTTTTCTCCTGCGCTGTGTCCTGATTCGGGTACTATAGTCAACTGACTATTTTGCCAATTTTGGTTAAGAGAGTAAGCGGCTTCAATTTTACATACACAATCGTATCGCCCATGGATAATACTAACGGGCAGATGCTGGATTTTTTCTATGTTCTGTAAAATATAATTTTCAGGAATAAAACAATGATATTTGATGTAGTGACACTCTAAAATAGCTAAACTAATAGCGCGGTGTACATCCGAAACCAGCTGGTTTTCATCAAACTGACAATGAAGGCGACTTATCCGAGCCTCCCACAAACACCATGCTTTAACAGCAGCCATTTTTTGCACTTCGTTATTGCTATTGAAAATTTGGTAATAAGCATCAACAATCGATATATCTTTAGGTCTACTGTTAATTGGCTCTAGGAAATCCTGATAATATTCTGGGAAAAGCTGTGCAGCGCCGCCTGCCCCTTCTAAATACCAAGTATAATCTTGCTCTCTTGCTAGAAAAATTCCACGTAATATCAACCCAATGACACTTTCAGGTTGCCGAATAGCCACCAGCAAAGCCAACGTTGAGCCCCATGAGCCACCAAATATTACCCACTTTTTAACCTTAAGGTGTCGCTGAATAAACAATACATCATCAACTAAAGCACCACTGTTATTATTTTTTAGCTCACCAAAAGGTGTGGATTTACCACATCCTCTTTGGTCAAAACCGATTATCCAGTATTTATCTGGGTCAAAGAAACGACGATAATCCTTGCCTATTCCGGCTCCTGGACCACCATGCAAGTACAATATTGGAATGCCTCTAGGGTTGCCAGTTTGCTCCAGATATAATGAATGTCCGTTAGTTACCGCTAACATTTCTGATGTAAAAGCTTGAATGTCGGGGAAGAGTTGAGTCATACGAATTTACATATCCCATTTGTTTATTTTTCTGTAATGCTTTAATTTAATACTTAAGCCCATGAAAAATTATTTTATTTTAACGGAGAGATAATATGTCAGGACAAGGTTCAGGTGGCAATGTATTAGCTGCCATATGTAGTTTTTTTATTCCTGGATTGGGGCAACTCGTTCAAGGCAGAGTATTAGCAGCTATCATTTTTTTCATTTTAGTTAGCGTTAATTATTCGCTTGCAGCAACTGGAATTTTATTTTTTATGGCCATATTTGGTTTTATTTTTCATGTATGGACGATCATCGATGCTGCTCGATATAAAAGTTGACCATGAAAAAATTAATATTAGTGACATTATTTTTTTTATTCACAGGATGTCAAAGTGCTTATTATGCGGCATGGGAGAAAGTGGGTGTTGAAAAACGAGATATCCTAGTAGACAGAATAGAGGATGCAAAAGAATCTCAAGAAGATGCACAAAGGCAATTTAGCTCGGCATTAGAGGAGTTTACCCAGTTAATCAACTTTAATGGCGGCGAACTGCAAGATGTATATAACCAACTCAAAGATCAACTTGAAGCCAGTGAAGACTCTGCAGCCTCGGTAACTGGCCGAATTGATAAGGTAGAAAGTGTCGCAGAGGCGCTATTTGATGAATGGCAGGAAGAATTAGAAAAATATACCAATAAGACGCTCAAGCGAGATAGCCAACTCAATCTCAAAGACACACAACGCCGTTATAAAGCATTGCTTAATGCCATGCGTAAAGCAGAGAGCAAGATGGCTCCGGTGTTATCGGCTCTAAGAGATAATGTGTTGTATTTAAAACACAATCTCAACACCACTGCAATAGGTGCATTACAAGGCGAGTTTAATGATATTAAAAAAGAAATTAGTCAGCTTGTATCAGAAATGAACAAAGCGATTGCTGAATCAAGCAACTTTATATCTAGTATAAAAGGCCAATAACTAAGTCTGGCTCAACACAGCCTAGGATGTTGAATTGGGTTCTTCATCCTCTTCAATAAACATGTCTTGTGGTTCATCGTTTAAAAATATTTCCAATACATGGGTCACTTCTGCTCCAATCAATACCACCATCCAAGACAAATACACCCAAACAAACAAAATTGGGATCACGGCTAAAGCCCCATAAATCAGTTGATATGAAGGAAAGTTTGTCACGTATAAGGCAAACGCTTTTTTGCTAGTTTCAAATAATACAGCCCCTATTAAGGCTCCAAAGGCAGCATGTTTTGTATCGATTTTTTTGTTAGGCACCAACATGTAGATTAGAAAGAATGCACCAACAGAAGTAATAAAGGGCACAACTTTCAGTAAAGTGGTAGTCACACCAAAAGTATATTCTTCGGCTGAATTGGCCAAACTCACTAAATAAGAACTCACCGCCACGCTTGACCCCATTAAAAGAGGGCCCAGTGTCAGCACCGTCCAATAAATCGTCAAGGTAAAAAATATTGGTCTTTCACTTTGTGATTGCCAAATGCTGTTAAGGGTTTTATCGATATTGGATATCAACATCAATGCGACAACCATCAACGACAGGATCCCTATAGCGCCCATTCCAGATGCGTTACTCACAAACTTCGTGACATAGGTTTGTACTTGCCCGCCTGCATGGGGTACAAAACTGCTAAAAATAAGCTCTTCAAGTTCACCTCTGGCATCAGCAAACGCAGGAAAAGCTGACAGTATCGTAAAAAATACCATAATAAAAGGTACAAGAGACAACAAGGATACGAAAGCTAGATGGCCTGCAGACACGGTTATTTTGTCTTGTTTACAGTGTCTAACAAACAGCAAAGAGAATTCTTTTGCTATGATTAACCCTTGTCTTACTTTTTGAATGTCAAAAGTATTTTTTTGCATGCATCGATACCATTAGTAACTACTTGCTATTAGTCTGCTCTAACACCTAACATATGGCAAATTGCGTAACTTAACTCACTACGATTAAGAGTGTAAAAATGGAATTTTCTTACTCCTTCTTTAGCCAATACTTTTACCATATCCATAGCGATATTAGCGCCCATCAAATTACGCGTAGTTTGGTCGTCCTTATCTAGGCCGTCATACATTTTGTGTAACCACTGTGGCACATGTACGTTAGTAAAACCTGCGAAACGTTGTAAGGTTTGGTAATTGGTCACAGGTAATATTCCCGGTACCATGTCTAAGTCTATACCGGCTGCTGCCGCGCGATCACGAAAACGTAAAAAGACTTCAGCATCAAAGAAAAACTGACTTATCGCTTCGGTAGCACCGGCATCAGCCTTACGTTTTAAATTGAGTAAATCAAATTGACAATTAGGAGCCTCTGGGTGTTTCTCGGGATAAGCTGCTACTGCAATTTCAAAGTCTGCCACCTCTTTTAGCAATGCCACTAAATCAGAGGCATAGGATTGAGGCTTTTCGACACCTTCTGGCAGATCACCACGCAATGCAACAATTTTTCTTATACCGCTGCGCCAATAATCCTTGGCAATTTCGATAAGTTCTTCACGGGTTGCATCCACACAGGTTAAGTGTGGCACTGCCTGAATGCCTGTTTCTGCCTGAATTCGTTTTACTACGTCATGGGTTCTGTCTCGCTCGCCACTGTTGGCACCGTAAGTAACAGACATATAAGATGGTTTAAGCGGGGCTAAACGCTCCACAGACTTCCACAACGTTTGTTCCATTGATTCAGTTTTAGGTGGGAAAAATTCAAACGATACATCAATATCTTTCATTTCTGATAATGATTGATTTAATACATCTACCCCTTGTGCATACGATGCCATGCATTATCTCCTTAAATATTTAGCCGTTTAGATGGCTAAACTAAACTTTGTACGTAAAGCCGTCAAGATGTTTAGCAGTCTATCATTGACCTTTTGCCCGTAATGGTTAGAATTTCATTGCATAAGAAAGATAAAAGATTGTAAATATGGTAAATATAACAAAATGGAACGGTGAGTATATTCATCCTTACGCAGAACATGGTAAGAAAAGTGAGATGGTGAAAAAAGTCACTGTGTCTATTCCACTCAAGGTTTTGAAGGTACTCACTGACGAGCGCACACGTCGTCAGGTGAATAATCTACGACATGCAACTAACTCTGAATTATTGTGTGAAGCATTTCTACATGCCTTCACTGGCCAACCCTTGCCGGATGATGAAGATTTAGGCAAGGACAATACTAAGTTAATTCCTAAAGAAGCCAGGAGGCTCATGCTAGAGATGGGGCTATCTATAGAAACGGAAGAACAGGTGAGGGAAGGTGAGTAAAGAGCTTGAAGTATAATTAAATCTATCAAAACTCATCCAAAATCTAAGATTTACACGACTATCATGACGGTCTAAACGTAGTCGTATTTTCCGCCTTTTTCTAAGGCGACTTGATAAGCAGGCCTTGCATGAACTTTTTCAACAAACTTAGTAATGTTTGGGAAATGTTCGCCATTGCCTCGAAATACTGCCGCTTCCAGTGGAAAGCTCATTTGTATGTCTGCACCTGATAACTCATCACCCGCAAACCAGATGTTATGGGCTAAATGGCTTTCAATAAAATCCATGTTCTTGGCGATAATAGGTCCGTAGTAAGACGCCATAAGTTTGTCAACAATCTTACTGGCGATTATTTTAATAAAAAATGGTTTTACATTGGTTTTTACTTTATCCAGCACCAACTTAGCCACTAAAGGAGGCATCAATGTACCTTCAGAAAAGTGCAACCAATATGTATATTGCCGATGCACCTCATTACCGCGTTGCGGATCGACCAGCTTCCCCTCAACTTCCTCTTTGTGGTAAGTTCCAATTAGATATTCAATTATGGCACCTGATTCGGCAACAGTAACATCGCCATCGGTAATGATTGGAGATTTCCCTAGAGGATGAATTAACGTCAGCGTATTAGGCGCTAGATTGGTCACACTGTCTCTTTGATAAAGTTTAACTTCGTAGTCAAGATTAAGCTCTTCTAGTAGCCACAAAATACGTTGCGAACGGGAGTTATTCAAATGGTGAAGCACGATCATCCAGCTTTCCTCGATAATAAATATTTTATACGCCTAGGCATTGGCTAAGACCACTTTATTTAAAATTTGTATGTATTCGTAACTTTTTTAACGCCTTAATCCTACCTGTTCACCTGTATCTATAACCTGCTGCTTTATCCATCGCCACAGTTGCGGGTTAGCCTTTTCAATAGCAGCATTTTTAATCAATATTTGGCTCACAGAGATATCATGGTCAATCCAACTTTGACATCCGTTGCGTAGATTTTGTATCACAGGCATCAGCCTGTCTATTGCCTTAGCAAATTGTGCTTCAGGTGTTTGTGCATTTTCAAATTCTATCCAGAGTTTAAGATAAGCTTTTGATTGTTCTTCGGGTAAAATAGCAAAAATCCTTTTCGCTGATACCAGCTCATTTGCATAATCATCGTGATTTGCGTCGTAAGCGAACTTATCACCGGTATCAATTTCTACAATGTCATGTAACAACAACATAGTGACAATTGTTAGTGGATCAGATTTTTGCTCTGCATAAGGCAAAAGCGTTAAAGCCAGCAAAGCAACCTGCCAGCTATGTTCTGCGCTATTCTCATAACGTGAAAAACCGACGGGTTTAATCTTACGCTCAACATTTTTTAACTTTTCAATTTCGACAATAAACTGCATAACAGCTTCAAAATTTTCAATCATTTATTACTCTCAAAGGCATTAATTGCTCGCTGAACTTCAGGCCGTGATCATATTAAGGCAATGTCGTTACAGCAGATTACCTAATTTCCAGCTGTATTTAGACTCGCATAATAGGCAGATATATTAGTAATATCGTTATCACTTAAACCTGCAGCCATAGGTGACATCACCATGTTTTTTCGCTCTCCATCACGAAATGCTTTCATCTGTAAAACCAAATACTGCTCTTTTTGCCCTGCTAAGTTAGGATACATAGGGATCATAGAAATTCCTTTACTACCATGGCACGCGGCACAAGTCGCAGATCTAGCTTTACCTACTGCAATATCACCTGCAAATAGCGGTTGTGAAAAAATCGCACCTGCAACGAAAAGTGTTGTTAATATACTATTCTGATTTTTTTTCATGTTTGATCTGTAGCCTTACACCCAAAAGATATTAGTATATATTCAGTGTTAATAAGAAAGCGGTTGATATGAAATTAGAGCACACTTTTACTAAAGAACTTACTTCACTGGGTAGTGAAGTCAAGGCAATTAAATTGATAAATTCACGCTTAGCCGTCTTTAACCATGATCTTGCATCAGAATTAAACCTCCCGAGTGAATGGCAGCATGAGGCCAATTTATTCAAAGCTTTGTATGCTGACGACGGTGCATTGAATCGCTGCTCTTTGGCGCAAAAGTATGGAGGACACCAATTTGGACAATGGAATCCTGATCTAGGCGATGGTAGAGGACTATTACTGGCAGAAACCATTGGTAAACACAAGCAACGATGGGATCTACACCTCAAAGGAGCGGGAACCACTCCTTACTCAAGATTTGCTGATGGACGTGCAGTATTGCGCTCTACGATAAGAGAATATTTAGCTAGTGAAGCTTTGCATTACTTGGGAGTTCCTACTTCACGAGCATTATGTTTAATTGTAAGTGACGAACCTGTATACCGAGAAAAACAAGAACGAGCAGCTCAAATGATCCGTGTTTGTCAAAGTCACCTTCGTTTTGGCCACTTCGAATATTTTTATCACAGTAAACAACCTCAAAAACTACAAAATTTATTTGATTATTGTTTTAAGTACCACTTCAATGAATACAATAATGTCAAATCACCCTACCTAGCAATGTTTGAGAAAATTGTGCAAGACACCGCCAAGTTAATTGCAAAATGGCAAGCTTTTGGCTTTAACCATGGCGTTATGCATACAGACAACATGTCGATTCATGGGATTACCTTCGACTATGGACCTTATGCATTTTTAGATGATTTCGAACCCAATTTCATCTGTAATCACTCTGATCCTAAAGGTCGATATTCTTTCGATAGTCAACCGGGAATAGGATTATGGAATCTCAATGCTTTAGCGCAATCCTTTACTCCTTATCTAGAAATATCCGAGATAAAAAAATCTCTTAGCATCTATGAGCCAACATTGTTAAAAGAGTATTCATTACTCATGCATAATAAATTGGGCCTTTTACCCAGTGCATCGAATGATGAGTCCAACTCACATATTATCAATACTTGGTTGGACCTTTTAGCCACTGAAAAAAAGGACTATTCGACGACGTTCAGGCAGCTATGTCAGTTTGATACCTATAATGACAACCAAATATTACGTGACCAGTTTATTAATCGTGAGCGGTTTGATGAATGGGCCAAGCAGTATACTTTGGCATTAGCAGAACAAGGCATCAACCAAACCCAACGCCAAACTCAAATGCGCCAGCACAACCCGCACATTGTGTTGCGTAATTATTTAGCTCAGCAAGTCATAGATCGAGCAGAAGAGGGAGACTTTGAGATGTTTCATCAGTTAATTGCTGCACTGAAAAAACCTTACGAAGAATTTGATGAGTATCAAAAATTCTCTGAACCCTCTCCTAATTGGGGAAAAAAATTAAAAATATCCTGCAGTAGCTAAATTCATTATTCTTGAATTCACACAAGTATTTTTGCAAAAACAGTAGTATTAAACAGTAATATACGCCAACGTATATCATGCTTAAAATCTATAGGGCAATTATGAAATCACTCTACTCAATTAGTTTAATGTTATGTTTTATATGTGCTTTTTGGCACTCAAATAATATAGCATCAGAGAAAGTGGTGATATCAATGCACAATTCTCATGTAAACCTGTTAGACAAAATAGAATGGTTAATTACAGAAAAAAACATGCAATTGTCAGACATTCAAAATCTTCAAAACTGGCAACCCAACTATATACCCAATCAAATACGCACAGATAAAAACTTGTGGGGCAAGTTCAATATTGAGTTTGATGACCCTGGCGAAGAGCAGTATTTTTTGACTATTGGTAACCCTCAATTGGATTATGTTGATGTTTTTTTACTGGATGAAAAAGATCGCATTTTAGGCTCTTACCTAATGGGCGGTAATCGGAATTATTCAAAACGTCCTTTCAAACACCGGTTATTTATTACCCCAATTAATGCGGAACAACAGACGGTAACCGTTTATATAAGAGTTAACGACGATGGCCCGTTTGTCTTTCCAGTAGAATTAGACAAACAGTCATCATTGGTCGAAAAAGAACAATTACTGTTAGCAATCATTGGCTTTATTAGTGGTGGGCTTGCTTTATTGTCCTGTTATTTTTTAATTACATATATCTTTATGCGCAGCCCAGTGCGTTTTTGGTTTGCCCTTTCCAGTGCAGTATTTTTATTGTTGTTTTTAAACACTAAGGGGGTATTGAGCCAGATAACGGGGATCACGGCTTACATATCTAACCTCAGCTGTGCACTACTTGGGGTATTATTAATTACTTCAGCAAAAGTCACTTTTGTAATATTAGAAAGAGTCCCAACAGTCTGGCGCTATGCTTTGTATAGCTTCGGATTTATCACTGTGGGTATGGCTTTTTCCTCAAATAGTGGACAGCAAATCACATTTTCAGTGCTAATGGCGGCTCTATCCGGATCGCTTATTGGGTTATTAGCATTTTTTTACCATAAACCTGATAAAAAAACAGCCCATTTGGTTGGTTTGTTAGGATTAGTATTTATCTCCTTAAGTGGCTTTGGGCAGGTGACATTATTCTTATCTGGTATTGCATTAACACAAAATATATCTCTGCTCTTTACCATGTTAATTATGCTAGGCATTTTATTAATCGCACTAGCGATTGAAGCCCACGAGCGTGTCCTGACATACCGTCGCAACATGCAACAACAACTCACAATTAAAAATCTGCAACACTTTTACGATTTTTTCAGGAATTCAGTAGAAGGTTTATATACTTCCAGTCTGGATGGTCGACTAATAACCGTCAATCCTGCAATGTGCATACTATTTGGTTATACCGACGAAGCTGAAATGTTGCGGGAAGTAGTCAACACTCAACAGTTTTATGCCAACCCTGAAGACCGCGCGATTATGCTTGGAGAGATACATAACAGCGATAAAGTTATTGGCAAAGAAACAAAAGGTCTCCGCAAAGATGGAAGTGAGTTTTGGTTTACAATTTCATGCCAAATTAAGAAAGAGCACGAAAACCAATACTTATTTGGTTCAATATCAGATGTGACCGAACGAAGACAGTCAAATATCAGTCTGGAGTACCTAGCTACACACGATTCACTCACCGGAGTCTATAATAGACGAGAGTTTGAACGTCGACTTCAAAATGCACTTAACAATTCTCAAGATCAAGATAGTGATTTAACACTGCTTTACATGGACCTAGACCAATTTAAAGTAGTCAACGATACCTGTGGTCACAAAGCAGGTGACTTATTCATCAAACAATTATCACAAAAACTTGATTCCGTAATCATGGATAAGGGTATTTTGGCAAGACTTGGCGGTGATGAGTTTGGTGTGTTACTTGAAGGAGATAACGCGCAAATGGGCTATTTACTGGCCAACAAACTGCTCAATGCTGTGCAAGAATTCCGGTTTGTATGGGAAAACCGAATATTCATCTTAGGTATCAGTATTGGCCAAGTACCTTGGCAACCTAATATCAGTAATTCAGAACAATTATTAAGTATGGCCGATTCGGCCTGTTATATAGCGAAAGAACGTGGCCGCAACCAAGTTCATACCTATTCTGCTGAAGACAAACATATGCTGCGTTATGAGTCTGAAATGTCTTGGGTATCACATATTAATCATTCACTGCAGAACAACACTTTTGAATTATATTACCAGCATTATCAAGCGCTGAGCCAGCGTACTGATGGACACCACTATGAAATATTGCTCAGAATGCGGACTCAAGAAGGTAAAATCATTACTGCTGGTGATTTTTTACCCGCTGCGGAACGTTATAACCTCACTGCACAGATAGACCGTTGGGTAGTAGAAAATTACTTCAGTTGGTTGGCTGATCACCCCAAACATAAAAAAGAACTGACACGAGTCAGTATTAATCTAAGTGGTCACTCATTAGGAGATAAAGAGCTCAAACTATTTGTTTTGAATGCTTTTGAAAAACACAAAATACCTTACAAAAAAGTATGTTTCGAAATCACCGAAAGCATGGCCATTTTAAAGATGGATGAGACCTTAGAGTTTATTAATACCTTCCACAAGTTGGGCTGTTTATTTGCATTAGATGATTTTGGCAGTGGATTTTCTTCCTATAGCTATTTGAAGAACCTGCCCGTTGATCAGGTCAAAATAGACGGCAATTTTGTAAAAGACATATTGGTTGACCATGTAGACATGGCTATGGTGAACTCAATTAAGGATGTAGCTAAGGCCATGGGAATGGAGACGGTTGCCGAATTTGTTGAATCAACAGAAATAATGGTCGAGCTAGGTAAAATGGGCGTTGATTTTGCCCAAGGATATGGTGTTGCTAAACCCCATGCACTAGCTGATTTTACTCAGCATAGATAATCACATGCTATTGTAAAAGATTGAATCATGCCCATATACTCATCTTATTTCAATAATAATGTACTTAATCCTGAATTTTTAAGTATGTAGTAAATGAGCCTATAGCTCTTAACTTTTCCTCTAATTAAGTACGTTTTACAAAATATGAAGCCTAAATCAAACCAATATCAGTATGTTAGTTCGGCCAAATTGCCCACTCATTGGGGTAAGTTTTATATTCATGGTTTTATTGATAATAAACTTGATCAAGAACATGTCGCACTCTCATACGGTAAATGGGATATAGAAGATATCGTACCTATTCGTATTCATTCTGAATGTTTAACTGGTGATGCGCTGTTTAGCACTCGCTGTGATTGTGGTGCTCAACTAGAAAAGGCGCTGGAAAATATTGTTCAACAGGGCAAAGGTGTCTTGTTATATTTGCGTCAGGAAGGCAGAGGCATAGGTTTGCTCAACAAAATTCGCGCCTATCAATTACAAGACGAAGGCATGGATACTGTCGAAGCAAATGAGCACTTAGGTTTTGATGCCGACATTAGAGATTATGGTATCTGTAAGTTAATTTTAGAAAAATTGAATATCAAAAATGTCAACCTTATGACTAACAACCCCAAGAAGAGTTTAGCTCTCACCAATATGGGCATTAATGTCGCACAACGCACCCCCATTGATCATGGAATAACTGACGACAATATAGGTTATATCCGTACTAAAACAGAAAAGTTAGGCCACCAGTTCAATAAAAACCTATTAAAATAGCATCCCCATCACTGAACATTCAGCCATGGTTAAGGCTGGCAAATGTATAACTTATCCTAGAGTATTAAATGCTACCTTTGTTCTTTATTAGAATTGAGGTTTCGATTACAGAAGGAAAGGTCTATGCGAAATCAAACCAAGCACCTATTTGTTTATTTATTTGTTCTATGCCTGTCATTATGCAGCGCTGTGCAGCTTGCCCAAGCACAAGAGCAACTAACAAACTCAAACTCAGAAACCTCAGAGGTCGTTGAACTTGACCAAGCACAACTAGACCAAATATTAGCGCCAATTGCTCTTTACCCAGACACTTTACTCTCACATATTTTAGTGGCATCAACCTATCCTTTAGAGGTGATCCAAGCCGCTCGCTGGCGTGCAGAAAATGAAGATTTAAATGAACAGCAGGCCCTAAATGCAGTAGCAGATAAAGATTGGGATCCCAGCGTCCAAGCCTTAGTGCCGTTTAATGACCTATTACAGAAACTCAGTGAAGACTTGGACTGGTTACAATCCCTTGGGAGCGCGTTCTTAGTTAATGAAAAACAAATACTAACAAGTGTTCAAAATTTACGTCAAAAAGCCTATGAACAAGGCAATTTGACTAATAATGATTATGTGAATGTCGAGCAAGAAGAAGGCGAAATTATCATAGAAACCGTCCGCAAAGAACTGGTCTATGTACCCTACTACGATACGCGCGTTGTTTATGGACACTGGTGGTGGCTGAACCATCAACCCTATTATTGGCATAGACCAGGGCACAGTATCTTTAATGCAGGTTTGTATTGGAGCATTGGGTATAACATTCTCCCTAGCTTTTATTTTGGTGGTTTCCATTGGCGTAATCGTCATGTTGTAGCTAACTACCACTACCGAAATCATGTAAATAGACACTGGTCAAATAGTCATAACAGACATCAAATGGTACGAGTGAAAGAATATCCTCGTTGGAGTCATAACCAACAACACAGGCGGGGGGCACAACATCGAATCAATGGGCAGCGTATTGTGCGTAACCTAAGTGTTGACAAGAAAACACGCAATTCTATAACAGGCCATCAACAGTTTGATAAAAAAAGAATTTTGAACGTTAACCGTTATGCTATTAGTAATAGAAAAAGTGATGCTAAACAGTTCAAAAAAGCTTTAGGTCAGCAGCAGCGCACTGCCCGCCAAACCAGCTCTATTAAAAAAAATAAGTTAGTGATTAACAAGCCACAGGCTGTCAATCAAAGTAAAAACCAGCAAAGTCAGAACCTGAGTAATGATTATCGACCTAACAAAGTCGCTAGAGTTGATACAAAGCAAAGAAATAACGGGAAATCACAAAGATATACATCCCTAGACGAGCAAAGCAACAAAACACAACACTCCACACAGAACACTCAAAATAAAATGAGCACTTATAAAACTAATAACAAAACGAGTAACAAAAGTGGCCGTTATCATGCTAGTTCAACTAATCAAAATAAGTCCAGGTCAGTAAAAGTGATACGTCAAAGCAAGAGTAAAGTGACACATAGATAATCCGCCATTGAAAATAACAATCTGCTCACGTTATTATTCTTAATAATATAAAGATAAAAATGTGGGCCTTTTTTTGTGAATAAAAATAGGTCATCTAACGCCCCCAAAAGTAGCGGAGTTATTGCAAGCACATTTAGATGATATTTACGCCACCTCACCCGCTGAAGGTTTACATGGGCTTGATCTAGAAAAACGTTACAAACCTGATATCACCTTTTGGACAGCTTGGGAGCAACAAGACCTATCAGGTTGTAGCGCTTTGAAAGTAATATCTACCCAACATGCTGAAATTAAATCAATACGCACCGCCCTGCAACATTTACGCAAGGGAGTTACCGCATACATACTAAAACATATTATTCGGCAAGCCACGTCTCGTAAACCCCAGCGCTTAAGTTTAGAAACTGGCTCCCAGCCCTTTTTTCAACCTACCATTGCGCTGTACAAAGCTTATGGTTTTGAGTTTTGTGAGCCCTTTGCAAACTATAAAGATGATCCCAATAGCAAATTTATGACATTGGCATTAGGGAGTACCGCACAACTTTGATAAAATGACTTATCTTTAGGTTGTATAAGTTACGCAGCAGATGAATTTTAAAGGTAATAATATCCTCTCGGTCAATCAATTTGACCGAGACGCCATTGAGCGGGTATTTAATGTAGCCCATCAAATGTTGCCCTATGCCAAACGGCAAAAACGTACAACCGTGTTAGATGGCGCTATTTTAGGCAATTTATTTTTTGAACCTAGCACACGTACCCGCGTCAGTTTTGGCACCGCATTTAATTTATTAGGTGGTGAAGTACGCGAGACTACCGGCCTGAGTAACTCGGCTTTAGCTAAGGGTGAGTCTTTATACGACACTGCAAGAGTACTGAGCGGTTACTCCGACATTATAGCCATGCGTCACCCTGATTCTGGCTCTGTTACTGAATTTTCTCAAGGCAGTCGAATACCTGTTATCAACGGTGGCGATGGGGCCAATGAACACCCCACTCAAGCATTATTAGACTTGTACACTATCCAAAAAGAGTTGCTTGATCATGGTAGCACTATCGACGGAATGCACATCGCCATGATTGGTGATTTAAAATACGGCAGAACGGTACATTCATTATCTAAGTTATTGTGTTTATTCAACAATGTTCGTTTTACTTTGATATCGCCTAAAGAATTAGCTATGCCTGCCTCTATTATTGATGCGATTGAAAACGCAGGCCATCAATGCAAAATTACTGATCAATTTGAAGGTAGTGTAGACGCAGATATTTGTTACCAAACACGTATCCAAGAAGAGCGTTTTCCTTCCCAGGAAGAAGCTAATAAATACCGTGGTAAATTTCGCTTAAATCAGCAAATCTACACCAAACATTTTCAGTCGAAAACGGTGATTATGCATCCGCTACCTCGCGATTCCCGAGCAGAAGCCAACGAACTAGACAACGATTTAAACCTTAACCCAAATCTCGCTATTTTCCGCCAAACCGATAACGGCGTATTAGTACGCATGGCATTGTTCGCTTTAACCCTTGGGGTAGAAAACATTGTTACTCAGTTTGATCGAGAAGTGCTTTGGCACGTAAACAGCTAGTAGGTAAATTATTAGCAGATACACATTTAACTAATTAAGAAGTCATTATGCAAAAATCAAAAAGTCTTTTCGACCGCGCCAAAAAGCATATCCCCGGCGGTGTCAATTCCCCAGTTAGAGCTTTTAAGGCAGTTGGCGGCACACCACCTTTTATTAGCAAAGCTGATGGCCCCTATATCTTTGATGTAGACGGCAAACGTTATATCGATTACGTGCAATCGTGGGGACCGATGGTGTTAGGCCATAATAACCCTATCATCCGTCAAGCCGTGATTGATGCAGCAGCTAACGGTTTAAGTTTTGGCGCACCCACTGAAGCAGAAGTAATAATGGCTGAGAAAGTCAGTGAGTTAGTACCATCCATGGAAGTATTACGTATGGTGAACTCAGGCACAGAAGCCACCATGAGTGCCATACGTTTAGCCCGTGGATTCACCAATCGAGATAAAATTTTGAAATTTGAAGGTTGTTACCATGGTCATGCCGATGCGTTACTCGTTAAGGCTGGTTCAGGGGCATTGACCTTTGGCGTGCCAAGCTCACCTGGTATTCCTGCAGATTATGCAAAACATACCCTAACCGTGGAATACAACAATCTCGATTCTGTTGCCCATGCTTTTAAGCAGCACCCTGAAGATATCGCTTGTATTATTGTTGAACCTGTTGCCGGCAATATGAACTGTATTCCCCCTGTTGATGGGTTTTTACAGGGTCTCAGAGATATCTGTGACCAATACGGTGCCCTGCTTGTTTTTGATGAGGTCATGACGGGTTTCCGAGTGGCAAGAGGCGGAGCCCAGGAAAAATATAATATTAAACCAGACCTTACTTGTTTAGGGAAAGTGATAGGCGGTGGTATGCCAGTAGGCGCATTTGGCGGTAAAACGGAAATAATGCGGCATATTTCTCCAGACGGACCTGTGTATCAAGCAGGTACATTGTCGGGTAATCCCGTCGCTATGGCGGCTGGTTTAGCCTCTTTGGGTGAAATTGAGAAAGAGGGGTTATATGAACAACTAACGCGAACCACTCAAATGTTAGCAGAAGGTATTAAGAGATTAGCTGATAGACATGGTGTTCCGATGTCTGTTAACTATGCTGGCAGCATGTTTGGCTTATTTTTTACCGACGTTGAGCGTGTCACCAGCTACCAACAAGCCATTAGTTGCAACATCGAGCAATTTAATCACTTCTATCATGGTATGTTAGAAAATGGTGTGTACTTTGCGCCCGCTTCATTCGAAGGCGGTTTTGTATCAGCAGCACATACTGACGAAGTTGTGCAACAAACTTTAACCATTGCCGATACAGTATTGGCTAGTGTTGCGGCCCGTTTCAGTTTAAAAAATAATACAATTGATAATGATTAATAAATTATAAAGAGAAAAAATAGACCTAATGCTTGAGCAAGTATTACAACCATTAACGCTGTTTTTATTAGCTTTTATTGTACTCTACACAGTTTTGTTAGTGGTGCTTGTAAAAAAAATAGCGCGTACAGCTGACAATACTTTAACGAGTATCGAAAAACCTCAGCAAAATATGCAACAAGATGCTCAAAAAGGTGCCCAACAAAACGTGCAGCAAAGTATGCAGCAAAGTGCCCAACAATCACACAGTGAAGAAGTGCTTCGACGGTTTAAAGACAAGGCCGACGAAGCCATACACTTAAACCAGACCTTTAGAAAGTTTGTTCCCAAGCAGTTTGTTGACCACTTCGCCAAGCATGGTTCAGATATATTAGAACTGGGACGAGCAGACGAAGACGAACTGGCTATTTTGTTCACTGACATTCGTGGATTTAGTAGCTTGTCTGAACAGATGAGTCCGCAAGAATTAATGAATTTTCTAAATTCCTACTTCTTTCGAATGAATAAACCTATTCATAACAACAATGGCTTTATTGACAAGTTTATTGGTGATGCAGTGATGGCATTATTTGATAGACCAACGGGCACCAATACCGACAAAGCCCAAGATGCTATCCGAGCCGCAATTGACTTGCGCTATGCGATCAATCTATATAACCAACATCGTAACAACTCTAACTACCCGCCAGTAAATATTGGTATTGGTGTCCACTTTGGTCCAGTGATTATCGGCACGGTCGGCTCAGCCGACCGCATGGACACTACAGTTATAGGTGACAGTGTCAATATCGCCTTCAGGCTGGAAGCGCTCGCCCCAAAGTTCAATACCGACATAGTCATCAGCGTCCAGACCCTTCACCAAGCAGAAGCTGAAGGCTTGTTTGAATATCGCTTATTAGACTGGGTCAGAGTTAAAGGCAGAAAAACCCCGATAGAAGTGTATGAAATCATCGACCATCAAGAAGCAGACGTAAAACGTTTGAAATTTGCCAATGCAGAGTTAATTAAACAGGGCTTGAATTACCGAAAAGAACAAAAATGGCAACAAGCAATTACGCATTTCCAACAAGCTCTTGAAATTAATCCAGAGGATGCACTAGTCATTCATCACTTAGAGCAATGTGACAAGCTTCAAAACACTGAACTGGCGATAGATTGGGATGGTTCGATATTATTGTAGTTCACACTGAAAACGTATCTACAAAAATTAATCTGCACTATTAATCAGCACTATTAATCAGCACTATTAATCAGTAAGTGTTTAAGAACGGTTGGTATTGCTAAGTAAAACTTAGTCTGTGGCTTGCTGTTTGATAAAAGTAATAGATGGCGCAAAAAACGCACAGCCTGTTTCAGCTGAAGTGTAGTCGAGTAGTTTGTCGTAATTACCTTCTTCATCACCAATAATCATATTTTTTAGCATTTTAGTAAAAGGTTCTGGACTTTTAGCACAAGAAATAAAATATAAGCCCTGCACCGACATGTCGCCGTAAGGCATACTCTGCCTGAGCATCTCTATCCTATTACCGCTTTCATCTTTTAAACTGGTGCGTTTTGTGTGAGCAAATGCAGCCTTTTTGTCACTGGCATATTCAACATTATCGGCTTTGGTTCTACCCATCACCTCTTCTTGACTTTGCACAGGTAGCAGTTGCCACTTTGTCATGTTATGTCGATAGCGTTGCACATGAATGTAACTGCCACCAGCAAAGCCTGGGTCATCGCTACCTATTATCGCCACATCAAACTTGCGCATTCCACGGGGATTTTCGGTGCCGTCTACAAAACCAGTTAAATCTCTGCCGTCTAAATATCGAAAACCTCTGATCTCTTCATACAGATCAACGTGCTCTTGTAACACCTGAATAATTTCTGTACCTATGGCATGGCAGATATCCGTTCGATCCGCTTTGATTTGAATAAATAGATCACCGGGAGAGTTAGGCGCACTGCGATCGTCACAATGCATAGCAGGGAAGGGAGCCAGTTCTTTAGGAATGATATCGGGGTACAACTCGTACCAATAATTAGTACCTATCGCCAAAACGCCAGACACCATCGCTTCGTAATATTCCTCATCAAAATGTTTAAACAAATCTAGAATACGAGCTAATTTAACACGCATGCTTTGAACGTCATCATCGACGACTGTGAATGTCAAAAAAAGTGCGTGAAGATTAGGCTCTGCACAAATGCCTTTCTGAGCTTGAGTCATAATTTTTTAATCATATTCGACAATGTTAGTAACCGGCTGCTTGGCCATCTTTACGACTTTCAGAAGCACCATAATATACTCCAGTCTTAGGATCACGCATAATAGCTTGATAACCACCAAAAGCGCCCAAAGTGTCTCTTATTATATGACCCTTTTTGATTAGCTCTCGTTTAACCTTTGTATCAAATCCTGACTCTAAACTGACGTAACCACCGTCAGTCATGACTTCGCCCGTAGGTTCACTAGAACCAGAATGTAACATGCGAGGTGCATCCCCAGCTTCTTGTAAATTCATACCAAAATCAATCAAATTCACTACAATTTGTGCATGCATTTGTGGTTGTGTTCCACCACCCATAACACCGAAACTGACCCAAGGTTTACCATTGCGAGTAATAAAGGCGGGAATAATAGTATGGAAGGGGCGTTTATTTGGCGCATAAATATTAAAGTGCCCTTCTTGTAAACTAAACATTTCGCCTCTGTCTTGCAGTATAAAACCTAAACCTGTGGGGGTCATACCCGATCCCATGCCACGATAGTTACTTTGAATTAGAGACACCATATTGCCGTCTTTATCTGCCGTAGTAAGATAGATAGTGTCACCTTCATTGAGACCTGCATCAATACGTTTGGCGGCTTTGTTATTGTCGATTAACTTGCGTCGCTGTTGGGCATATTCTTTAGAGATTAACCAATCGACCGGGATGTTATTAAACGCAGGATCAGCGTAATACTTTGCTCTGTCTTCAAACGCCAGTTTCTTCGCTTCAACAAAAGTATGGATATATTGCTCAGAGCCAAAGCCCATTCCCTCTATATCAAGCTGTTCCAAAATATTCAGAATTTGCAAGGCGGCTATGCCCTGACCGTTTGGTGGTAACTCCCAAACATCATAACCCTTGTAATTAGTCGAAACTGGCTCGACCCACTCAGAAGTATGGCTCGCTAAATCTTCATAACTCAAAAAACCACCCTGTTCTTCCATATAGGCAGCTATCGAGCGCGCAATATCCCCTTTATAAAAGACATCTCGCCCGCCAGTGGCAATTTTTTCATAGGTAACAGCTAAGCCTTTATTTTTGAATACCTGACCTTTAACTGGCGCTTTGCCGTTAGGCATATAGGTTTCTTTAAAACCAGTAAATTCGCTCAACTTATCAACACTTCTCTGCATGTAATAAGCAACTAACTCACTCACAGGGAAGCCATTTTTGGCATATTCAATACTAGGTGAAAGAATGCTGGTCATGGGTAAGCTGCCAAACTTATTATGTAGCTCGAACCAACCATCTACCACACCGGGAACAGACACGGGCAGAGGCCCATAGGCAGGAATACGGTCTAACCCTTGTAACTTGAAATGCTCTAAGGTGAGCGACTTTGGTGAGCGACCCGATGCATTGAGTCCATATAATTTCTGAGTTTTAGCATCCCAAACAATAGCGAATAAATCACCACCTATCCCGCTGCCAGTTGGCTCAACTAGTCCTAGCATTGCATTGGCGGCAATAGCAGCATCTATGGCATTACCGCCCTGTCTAAGGATTTCCAAACCTACCTGAGTGGCTAATGGCTGACTGGTAGCCACCATAGCGTTTTGGGCAATCACTTCAGAACGAGAAGCAAAAGGTTCGCCCGTGATTCGGTCATAAGCAAAACTTTTAGAGCTACCTAACATCAGGGTTAACAGACTCATTAATATAGATATTTTCATTGGTTACGGATTGAAAATTAACAATCTTATAAGGATACTCTGATTTTGCAGTTCAATGCACTGACTTAAACTGATCTAACCTAATTATTCAACCCGAACTTAACCTTGTTGATTCAACTTGCGCTATTTGACGCAATCCTGACAACCTGCACCAGCCAAAAAACTTTCTAAGATGTTTTCATATACTCAACTTGCCCCCATTTATCGTCATTATTTAAATCGTGCAAAGCAAAACCTGTATCGAATATCATCCTTCCATGTTTGCTCTTACACTTTGCGATTGCATATCTGTCATACAGCACTACCGGGTATGACTCGGTCACTTTTAGTTCTCAAAATAAAAAGCCCCGCAAATGCGAGGCTAATCATGACTTAATCATCAAATTAATAAGTTAACAAAACCTATTTGTTACCACCAACTTATGAATTCAAACATTTCTTAATAAAGAATGATTACGAACGTGAAATAGTAAAGTCAGGGTAGGCTTCTAAGCCACACTCACTCATATCTACGCCTTCAAACTCTTCTTCTTCGGTAACACGAATACCCATCACTGCTTTGATGATTGCCCAAACAACGAAGCTGGTACCAAACACCCAAACAAATATAGTAGCCGCACCAATCAACTGACCAAGAAATGCAGCTTCTGGGTTAGTTACTGGCACCAGCAACAATCCTAATAGACCCACAACACCGTGAACTGATATAGCGCCAACAGGATCATCTATCTTAGCTTTATCCAGAGCAAGTATACTAAACACGACCAATACACCACCCAAAGCACCAAACAAAGTTGCTTGTAACGGTGTAGGAGTAGAAGGTTCAGCTGTAATAGCCACTAGACCAGCCAAGGCACCATTTAATGCCATGGTTAAATCAGCTTTCTTAAACAGGACACGAGCTAGGATAAGCGCAGCAACCAAGCCACCAGCTGCGGCGGCATTAGTATTCATAAATACAACCGCTACACTGTTAGCACTTGCAACAGATGCTGTTGCTAAAACAGAACCGCCATTGAAACCAAACCAACCCATCCACAAGATAAACGTACCCAGTGTTGCTAGGGGTAAATTAGCGCCGGGTATAGCATTAGCTTTCCCATCGGCCGTATATTTACCTTTACGAGCCCCTAATAATAATACACCTGCTAAAGCGGCTGAAGCGCCAGCCATATGCACAATACCTGAACCAGCAAAGTCCAAGAAACCCAGGTCAGCTAACTTGTACAATCCAAATACAGCTTCACCACCCCACGTCCAAGCACCTTCCATTGGATAGATAAAACCGGTTAGTACTACGGTAAAGGCTAAGAAAGCCCAGAGTTTCATGCGTTCTGCAACCGCACCTGAAACGATAGACATAGCCGTTGCTACAAATACCACTTGGAAGAAAAAGTCAGCAGATGGAGCATAAGTAGCAGGATCTTCCGCTACCCCCGTAGCGCCGTCACCAGTTATACCACTTAGGAATAAAGTAAAGTCACCACCGCCGTACATGATTGAATAACCACAAACCATGTACATAATGCAAGCAATCGCATACAACGCGACGTTCTTGGTTAAAATCTCGGTAGTATTTTTTGCGCGAACTAAGCCAGCTTCGAGCATAGTAAAACCAGCGGCCATCCACATGACAAGTGCGCCGCATATCAAAAAGTAAAAGGTATCTAGGGCATAGCCCAACTCAAATGTTATTTCCACGTTGCTCTCCTCAAAATCTAAATGGCTTCGCCATCTGTTTCACCAGTACGAATACGAACGGCATGCTCTAAGTCATACACAAATACTTTACCGTCACCAATTTTACCCGTCTTAGCTGCGCCAACAATGGCTTCAACTAAACGTTCGACATGGTCGTCTTGGACGGCGACTTCAAGTTTGACTTTTGGTAAAAAGTCAACTTGATACTCCGCGCCACGGTATAATTCGGTGTGACCTTTCTGACGACCAAAGCCTTTCACTTCGGTAACAGTCAAACCATCGATTCCTATTTCGGAGATTGCTTCTCGCACATCATCAAGCTTAAAAGGCTTAATGATTGCAGTGACTAATTTCATGGTGTTGCTCCCAGGTTTATTGTTATGTGCTACAGAAAATCAATATAAATACAACAAGACCTATGCCATATTTTTTTATCAATAAAATCAGAGCCTTAGTAAGTGGACACTGTTTATTGTTACATTCAATTGCATTTTTTTGGTGCAACAGGCAAAAATAGGATCAAGTTGGTGCGGACATTCGAAACAGTTAGTTACATACACATATATTCTAGGTTTGAAAGCAAAACATCCACAGATGTGATTAACCAATATTAAAAACCTGATTAACTACACTCAAATTTGTGCAGTTACGCTAACGTTTAGAAGACTCGACTGCAATGACAAGCTTGGAAAGATAGATTTGGGAAATTTAGGAAAAACAACTATCGTAGTGATCGTTAATGAATGTGATGGAGAATGCCGTTAAAAGTTTATTTTTTTTATAACCAGTCCGACCAACTTGTTACTGATTCAAGAAGCAATGTAATAAACTATTGTATGCGTAACCTAACCGAACGCTATCTTATGCTCGAGATAAGTATAAAAGCTAATTTGAACTATTCCTATAACAAGGTATTCTATTAAACCCTAAAGATTCATCAAGAACATGCACGAGCAGCAGTGTTTAAAAAAAACAAATTTTTATTTTTATCCATCCTTATCCATCTGATTGCTATCTATGTGGCTACCCAGTCGGTTATGTTTCCTTCAGTGCCAGACTCGCCATCAAAAAAGCTAGACATAATCCAAGCAACATTGATATTTGATTTGTCTCCCCCACCTCCAGAAAGTCCTTTAGAGGAGACGGAGGAAGAGCTGCCCTTATCCGTTGTGCCAAAGGACCAGCTTCCGGTTGCCGACACCCCAGCAGATAAGAAAATTCAATCGATTTCAGGTACACCAGCGGTACAAGCAATCCCAAACTTACCTCAAACACTGCCCCAGAGGCCAGAGGAAGAGGTACCAGTTGAACCTGAAAAAAATAAGAAAATTAATGAATTTATACTAACTGAACAGACTATTACACCAATACCTAGTTCAGAAATCCTCACTCCTGAATCCAATATGGCAAGGCGCCACCTAAACAGCTTTCAACAAAAACAACGGAACAGGATAGCTGAACAGGCCTCTCGGTATTTTCAGCAACATAAAAATTCGCCTGTTATTAATGATGAAGTCAAAAATCCTTTTATGACTGAAGATGAAAAATTGATGAAAACAATCAAGGTTAGGGTTGATTGCAGCTCAATGGCAAAAAAATTAGTAGTAAGTGCCGCTAAGATGACTGGAGGAAGAAATATAAAGTGCTCAACACCTCCACCCATCACTAGTTTTATCCAAGATAGGATCAATAAAGAGACTCTGTTACCCGGGCAATATCAGCAAGAAAATCAAGAAATACCACAATCTATTGTGATTCAAAAGCAACATTAACAGATAGCTAACTATCTCGTTTTTTCAGCATGCTCTTAGATATCCGCTCATATAAAATCGTTGAGGGAAAGATAACGCCTTCCAAAAGAATTGCGACACACCCGAGCGTTATTTTACTGAATGAACCTCTTGTAATAACTCAAAATGCACTGGCAATACATTTAGATGTTTTTATACAGCGTATTAACGAATACGTTAGTAATAAACTCGGCGTGACGTCAGAAAC
This sequence comes from Paraglaciecola sp., assembly GCA_034111145.1. Classification (GTDB taxonomy): domain Bacteria; phylum Pseudomonadota; class Gammaproteobacteria; order Enterobacterales; family Alteromonadaceae; genus Paraglaciecola. Next base: position 23,542 of record JAWUXU010000068.1, on the reverse strand, counting down.
TATATGGTTCATATCTGAGTTATTTAATACAACTCCTGAATTCTGGCTTAATTTACAATCTGTTCATGATTGATCGGCTAATCGTCCAGAGGATCATATCCAATCATTACAGGTATTGGTTATTCAATAAAGTAATATTACCTAACTCCCTGAGCTGTCACGTTATGTGCTGTGATAGTGAAATAGTTGAATAGTTGAATAGTTGAATAGTTGAATAGTTGAACAATGATTATTGAGTCATCTTGTTGTTTATAAAAAATTCGATGTTCATCATTTTTACGGCAAGACTAATATCCAGACAATCCGTGTTTTAAAGACTCTAGCTTTCCAACACCGTCATTGAGAGAACTCTGAATATCTTTGCTAAGTAAATTAATAAGCTTTAGTGGAAAAATCAGCTTCATTCAAGCAGTTTTCTTTCTGTTCCATTAACCCCTTCAAGTTCGACAATAGATCCTAAAAAACGTTTAGCATTTGCTGGTGATCGAAGTAAATATGTTGTTTCTTACATCACGTTATAATCTTCTAGAGACACCATAACAAAAGGGTCTTCACTTTTATAAGTAATCATAACTGGTGCGTGGTCGTTACAAACATTCGCCATTGTATTGACTCCATTAGCTCAAGCGGCTGTGCAATTTATTGCATCCATGTAAGACTCAAAATTACTCATGTACCTTAATCATTAAGATATAGGGTGATAGTCAATAATGAGCAAGCATAGGTCCCGAGCTTTTCCGCAAATTTAAAAGAACAACCTCGGTAATTTTCTTTTGTATAAATATTATAAAAACATAATCTTGGGCGATTTTCTTGAGCTTATTTTGTCGGCAAGTAGGGTTCAAGCAACTTCCCGACAACCATCCAAACCGTATATGTTACTCACCAAATATTTTTTCCCACAAACTTTTAGACTTATCTGGCATAGTGGATTCACCAAAACATTTGTTTGGCACCTTTGGTAATGCAGCGGTGATGGCTGGAACACTAAAAGTATCAGCACATCCTGCTTTACTTAGATTACCTGTCGCATTATCAAAATGAGCAATACCCAGTCCATTAGGAAAACGCCTCACCAATGACTTAGGTTCTTGTTGCTGCTGATAATCAATAAACAACTGCATAGCGCCACTGGCACCACTTAAATTGACTGGTTGGTTATTATCTTTGCCTATCCAGCTAGTCACAAGAATATTTTTGTCAAAACCACTGAACCAACTATCGCGATAGTCATCTGTAGTACCTGTTTTACCTGCCATATTGATATCAGGGAATTTTGCGCGAACGGCTTTCGCAGTGCCTTCAAGTGTCACTTTATGTAATGCATAACTCAGCAAGTAAGTCGCCTGTTCATCTACTCTTTGCTCTGCGACAACGTCGAAGTGCCACAATAGTTTATTATTTGGCGACATAATGGCAGTAATTGAATGGAGCGGAATGTAACGACCGTTATTGGCAATGGTTTGATACATTTGATTGACTTGTAATGGAGAAAAGTTGACTGCTCCTAAGATAAGAGCGGGGTACAAATCGAGTTCTTCTTCTACCCCTAAGCGCCAGATGGTATCGGCAATATTCCCCAGTCCTAAGTTCATGCCTAATGCGACCGTTGGTACATTTAAAGAGCGACTCAAAGCGGTTACCAGTGGTACCTGACCTCGGAATTTTTTATCTGAATTTTGTGGCTCCCATATTTTACCCTGAGTACTTTTAAGTTTGATGGGTTCATCAGTCAAATGTGTGGCTAAGTTATAGTCAGTTGCCTGTTCTAACGCAGTAAGATAAATGGCAGGTTTGATCAATGAACCAATAGAACGTTTAGCATCTAACGCTCGGTTAAAGCCAGCATAATCAACATTACGCCCGCCCACAATCGAGCGAATTTCCCCCGAATCGATGTCTGTGACTATCATAGCCGCTTCAAATCCACTCTTGCCTACCCGTTTTTCTTGCACTGCAACACCCCTAGAAACAGCACGCTCCGCCTTCATCTGCGCGTTCGAGTCTAAAGTCGTAAACACCTTTAACCCCGACTGACGAATATCGGGGTTATCCAGAACCGAACGTAGCTCACGTCGCACTTGATCCATAAAAGCAGGGTGTTTATCTTTTTTCATGCTCGCCCCAGTCGCAAGTTTAATGGGTAAATTAACCAAATTTTGATATTCATTAGTTGAAAGTTGGCTACTTTCGAACATCAACCGCAAAACAATATTACGCCTTTCTAACACTCGCTCTTCATACTTACGAGGATTGTAATATGAAGGGCCTTTGATAATACCTACCAAGGTAGCTATTTCGTCAATACTCAATTCATTCAGGGGACGGTCATAATAAAAATAACTGGCTAAACCAAACCCATAAACACCAGTATCGCCATTTTGACCTAAAAACACTTCGTTTAAATATGCCTCTAGGATCACGTCTTTGTCATACCTGAATTCTATGATCAACGCCATCATTGCTTCTTTAGCTTTACGTACTAAAGATTTTTCACGAGTCAAAAATAGGTTTTTAACTAACTGCTGGGTCAAAGTACTGCCCCCCTGAACTGTTCGCCCCGCCGAGATATTGGCCATTAAAGCCCGTAGAATGGAAAGTGGAGCCACGCCAAAATGCTGATAAAAGTCTTTATCTTCTGTGGCTATTAGCGCCTGAGTCAAAATAGGTGGAACATCGTTGATTTTTACTAACATACGATCTTCTCGCCCACTGCTGACCAAACGAGTCACTAGCCATGGTTCAAGATAAATACTGTTGATACCTTGACGGCTGTTAAGATCTTGTATCTGACTAACACGCTTATTTTTAAGGCTGATTTCAATGTAACGTAAATCTTCTGTACCATGGGAGAAGTCAAATTTACGACGCTGAATACGAATACGATTATTCAATACTTGGTATTCGCCAGAACTATCTGCATGAGTCACCCTTCGATAACCCAAAAGTTGTAATTCTTCTTCAATCTCTTTGATGCTTATTTCTTGTTTCAAATTCAAAAACATTGGCCGTGCATATATCTGTGCGGGCACTTGCCATTTATTACCAGCAAATTTTTGGCTGATTTTTGCATCGAGATAGATAACGTAAGCCCCTACCACCAGAACACAAAGTAATAGTAACTTGCCCCAATGACGCCAAAACCAACTGATAGGACTCAGCCTTTTCCATATGGAAACTTTTGAAACCTTAGTAAGTCTAGTAAGTTTAGGTCTAGGTTTCGCTGTTCTGACTTTAGGTTTGCCTGTGGGGGGGTTACTCATTATTTACTGCCCATCTTTTTTTTGGTGCGAGTTGTTGCTTGTGCATGAGCCGGATCATCTGGCCAGTAATGGCGAGGATAGCGGCCTTTCATGTCTTTTTGTACCTCTTTATAGCTCCCTTGCCAAAATCTCGGTAAATCTTGAGTCGTTTGTATGGGTCGACCCGCAGGAGAAAGTAACTCAACAGTGATGGGGACTTGTTGTTGTGCAACAGTGGGGTGTTGCTGCAAGCCATATAACTCGGTCATACGCACAGATAGCACCACGCTATCGCCCGAGGTGTACGTCAACTGAGCGTTTCTGCCACTGGGTAAAGCCAATTGTTTTGGTAACTGTTTGTTCAAACTTTGTTGCTGTGCAAAGTTCAACTGGTTAAGGAGTTGTTGTAAAAAATGACATTGGGTAAATTGCTGCCAAGTCAATGTATCCTTAAGATAGGGCATCAGCCAACTATCAATTGAATTGAGCAATCCAGATTCTGTGAAATCTGGCAGTGCATGAAACGCCAAAAACGATGGAGCCCCAGAAAAACTTGCCGCCAGTTGTACCCGGTAAATAAGTTGTTGTACTTCTTCATTAAAAGGAATACCGGCTATGCCTTTATCATGAATAACTTTTTGCCAAATAGTCAGGATATGCTCCTCAGCAGGACGCTTGATAGGTTGTCTGTGGATCACAATCTTGCCCAAGGTCTTCTGCATTTCTGAGACTATTCTTTGATTTTTATGATCCCAATTCACTCGCTCTTTCTTCTCAATCAAGTGTTGAAAATGTCGTTCTAACTGCGACAGCGTTAAAGACTCAGCATAACGAATTTGCGCATTGTCTTGTTGTCTATCGCTGGTTTGCATATTTGCTACCGCTAGCCAACTATGAGCGGTTAAAGCGTCATCTTGGTACAAAACAGCGCCACTTCCATTAACCAGTTGATAACGTTCATCTGTTCTCTGCTTCGCAAGCCATTGCGGATAAGCATAACCTACCAAAACAGCCGTATCTTCCATCGGCCAGGCTAAAAAGCGACAGGCCAATTTAGAGTGCCATTGGCGGATTGCTTGCCAAATAAGATGATTTTTTTGTTGTAATATAAAATGTAATCTAGTGGATAAACTTGCCCCGTTAGTTGTTCTGCCCATGGGGTCTTTGTTTTCAATTAGTGCCGCTAATGCACACGCCAGACTCAGATGTTCTGGGCTCATATTCGCACTTTTAACCAACATAACAGCGAGACTTGGGTGGCAACCTAAGCCATGGGCTTTGCGCCCTAAAGCGGTCAGTTTTTTGTTATCATCAAACAATTCAAGCTGACTTAAAAGTGCAAAACCTTGGGCCAGTTGTGCATCACTGGGATGATCAAGCAGCTCAAGCGCCATAACATCCGATCCCCATATGGCACTTTCCAAAATAAAACTACTCATTTCACTGTGCATGATCTCAGGGGTACTTTGTTTGGATAACCGACTATGTTGTTCTTTACTCCATAACCGGTAACAAGTACCAGCAGTCAAGCGCCCTGCTCTGCCTGCCCGCTGAGTGGCAGACGCTTGTGATATTTTTTGGTTTTGTAGGTGAGTAATACCGCGATTTAATTGAAAAATAGCTTTCTTCTCAACACCACTATCAATAACAACTTCAATACCTTCAATAGTTAAACTGGTTTCAGCGATATTAGTCGCTAAGACAATTTTTCGTTTTCCTTTTAGATTAGGCAACAAAGCTTGTTGTTGTTCATTTTTAGATAGATCAGAGAACAACTTCAATACCTCAATTTCGCCTGCACTTGCAAAATGTTGGATCAAATACTGCGCGGCTTTATTAATGTCGGCGGCACCGGGCAAAAACACCAAACAATCATGCTTGTGTTTAGGAAAGACTTGTATAACCAGTCGGCTGATTTTTTCAAATAAACGTAAGCTTGAATTGTCAGCTTGATAAACAATATCTACAGGATAACTCTTGCCCTGTGACTCAAATAATTTAGCTTCAGGCAATAATTCCCTTAACGCTTCGACATCAAGTGTGGCCGACATCACTAACAAGCGTAAATCGTCCCTTAGTGCTTGTTGTACTTCAATACACAGCGCCAAGGAAAAGTCGGCATGTACACTGCGTTCATGAAACTCATCAAAAATGACTAGACCCACGTCTGGTAATTCGGGCTGATTCTGTAACATACGCGTTAAGATGCCTTCTGTGACTATCTCTAAGCGTGTTTTAGCCGTTACTTTTACTTCACCTTTTATACGATAGCCTATCGTTTGCCCAACAGATTCACCCAATTGGCTAGCTAAATATGAGGCAATAGTTCTAACAGCGATCCGCCTTGGCTGTAATAGGATGATTTTTTTATCTTTAAACACATCTAGTTTGAGCAATGACAAAGGCAAGCAGGTCGACTTTCCTGCACCGGGAGGTGCCACAACAATGGCATCACCGACAATGAGTTGTTGATGTAATGCAGGTAAAATATGTTCGACAGGTAACAAATGAAATCTCTTTGGGTGTTAGTTAATTAAAATTTACGTAAAATATCTATCCAAGATGATAACAAACATAAGGGATAGCAGTATGCGGGCATTTTTGGGTTTATCACCTGATGTAAAAACTAAGTTAGCGATAGAGCTGTGGCGAAATAAGGCCTTTCCTTGCTTTTATGCACCTGTGCCTGCAGCCAATTTTCATATCACCTTAGCGTTTTTAGGTCAGATTTCGCCTAAGCAGCTTGATGCATTATGTGATAGCGTCAATCAGATTTCTGAGATACAAACATTTGATGTTTCACTAAACCAAGTAGGTTATTGGTCAAAACCTAAAGCACTGTGGCTAGGTTGCCAAAATACTCAAAGTGAACATCTACAATTGTCGAAAAGTCTGACTAAGATAGCTAACGCTACAGGCTTACAACAGACTAAACAAGATTATGTTGCACATCTCACTCTCGCCAGAAAGTGCTCAGTCAATCCTCCATTACCTTTGATGCCACCTCACTTTACTTGGCGTAATACTGAGTTTCATTTATACGAGTCGGTATCAGGAAAAAAAGGGGTGTCTTATCATATTAAGCATACTTGGCCATTGGCTAGACTGTTTGCTTTTAAATCAGTTTAAGCTTGAATTTTTAATTTTTGTTTCGTGTAAAGTGCATCCGGTTTATTCTGAAATAGCCATTTTTGTTCTTTACCCCATTAGCCTTAGCGGGTAACAATAAGCGTTGAAGTCAATCAAGGTTTTTATGAGTTATGCAGCAAACATTTAGATTAGTCATCGATTGCCCCGATCAAGTGGGATTAGTAGCAGCTGTGAGCCAATTTTTAGCGGATCAAAATGCCACTATTGTGGAGGCTAATCATCATACTGATCAGCAAACAGGACGCTTTTTTATGCGTCATGAAATCAAAGCCGAATCTATCAATATGAGTATTGAAAGTGTGAAGCAGGCTTTTGAGCCTATTGCTGAAAAGTTCAATATGCATTGGAAAATTGCTGATTCAAACAAAAAACAAAAAGTAGTCATGCTGGCTAGTCATGAGTCTCATTGTTTGATGGATATTTTACATCGCTGGCACAGCGATGAATTACATTGTGATATTCCCTGTATCATTGCCAATCATCCGCAATTAAAACAATTTGCCGACTGGCACAATATTCCTTTTCATTGGGTAGACTTTAAAAATCAATCCAAAGAGAAAGCCTTTGCTGAGGTGGAAAAACTCATCGATACCTATCAAGCTGACCTAACCGTACTTGCCAGGTTTATGCAGATTATTCCTGATCACCTTTGCAAGAAGTTAGCGGGTAAAGCAATCAACATCCATCACAGCTTTTTACCTTCTTTTGCCGGTGCCAAACCTTACCTTCAAGCTTATAATCGTGGGGTTAAGTTAATCGGTGCCACTTGCCATTATGTCACTAGCGATTTAGATGAGGGGCCGATTATTGAACAAGAAGTCATGCGTATTAGCCATAGCGATACCTCTGACGATATGGTGCGTAAAGGTAAAAACTGTGAAAAAACAGCCTTAGCTAACGGTGTGCGTTACCATTTAGAAGACCGCGTGATCATTCACAAGAACAAAACAGTGGTCTTTGCTTAATGTCTATCTATCTTATCCGTCATGGTCAAACGAACAGTAACAGGGATAGAATTGTACAAACACCTGATACACCACTGTCAGAATTGGGGTTTCTACAAGCAAAGCAACTTGCTCAGAGATTTCAAAATATTCCTGTAGCAAACATAATTTGTAGTGATTATATACGAACGCAACAAACAGCGGCGCCTCTTCATGCATTAAATCAGTCCACATTCAGCCTGCAACCTTTGCTTAGGGAAAGAAATTTTGGTGATTTGCGTGGTAGAGCTTATGACAGTATTAACGCTGATTTTTTTGCTGAAGCGTTCACACCACCCAATGGTGAAACTCATCAACAATTTGTAGTACGTGTTAGTCTTGCATGGCAACTTGTATTGACGACTTATCAGAATACATCCGGAAGCCTAATTGTGATGACACATGGTTTAGTTCTTAGAGAGCTGATTAAACAACATTTGATAGTCGATAATGTTATGTCGCCACTCTCAGATTTTCAAAATACGTGTATCACCGAAGTAAATGGAGCAGATAAAAAAACAGTATTAAAATTGTGCGATGCGGACCATCTGCATAAAGGAGCTGAAAAAGGGGCTGCAGTTTAAGTTGATCATTATACTTTTCTAAAAATACTCACTGCATCTTAATCCAACTTTATTACTGGTCGCTCCGTTTTCAAATAACCCACCTAAGTTATTTGAAGCACTCTTTTTTGATTTGCTATTGACCATTCTTAATCATTATTAGCCAAACCAACAATACAAGTATTAATCAAAAAATGGATGATTGTTGACTACTCAGCAGTCACTTATTACGAGTATCCACAACAGACTAGCGTGTATATCAAGTCGATGATGCTAGTACTCACTTGTAGTTTGAGGCCAGAACATTAGACTCCTAGTCCAGCTATAAAAATTTTACCGCTAAAAAGGTTCTGGCGAACTAAATCAACATTATAAAAATATCTGACAGGAAAATCATGAAAAATAAACTAGCAGCGCTATTGAGTAGTGCGGTGATAATTGCATTAAGTGCATGTACCGAAAATCCCATCGCTGAAACAAAAGTAACAATAGAAACAATAGAAACAAAACCCGCAACCGAATCAAAAAAGCGAGTAAAAACACAACAACAAAATCCATTACTGGCAGAATATTTAGGCCCTTATGGTGGCGTACCCGCCTTTGATAAAATGGATCTAGCAGACCTTAAGCCGGCCTTAGAAAAAGGTATGGCCCTAAATTTAGCTGAAATCGATGTAATAGTGAATAATCCAGAACCTGCTAATTTTCAAAATACCATAGTGGCTTTAGAAAAAACGGGCAGCCATTTAAGTCGAGTATTTCGATATTGGGGAATTTGGAGTTCAAATATGAACAGTCCTGAGTTTCGTGATATACAAAAAGAAATGGTGCCAAAAATTGCTGCATTTAATTCAAGTATCACAGGTAACGAAAAACTATTTGCTAAAGTAAAAGCTGTTTACCAAAGTGAAGAATTAAAGACCTTAACCAGCGAAGAGCAACGAGTCATATGGCTTAACTATAATAGTTTTGCTCGTAACGGCGCAACACTAAAAGGCGAAGCCAAAGCGCGTTACGCAGCGATTAATCAAGAGGTAGCCGGTTTACAAACCAAATTTGCCAACAACATATTAGCAGATGAAGAAAACTATGAGCTGTTTCTGAGTGACGAGCAATTATCGGGTCTATCAGGGTCCTTGATTTCGGCCGCTGCCAACGCAGCAGCAGGTCTTGGTAAAGAAGGGCAATATGCAATTACCAATTCTCGTTCATCTATGGACCCGTTTTTAACCTATTCTGACGAGCGAGAACTAAGAGAAAAGGTTTGGAAAACCTATTACAATCGAGCTAACAACGGTGATGAATTTGATAATAACGAACTCATCAAAAAAATCCTCACATTACGCGATGAACGTGTTGCACTGCTAGGCTATGATAACTATTCACAGTGGCGTTTAGCAGACCGCATGGCAAAAAACCCAGAAAACGCCATGGACTTGATGAAAAAAGTATGGCCAGCAGCTATAGCGCGTGTAGATGAAGAGGTCGCTGATATGCAAGCCATAGCGACAGCAGATGGCGCAGATTTTAAAATAGCACCATGGGATTATCGTTATTACGCTGAAAAAGTCCGCAAAGACAAATACGCTCTTGATTCTGATGAAGTGAAACAATACTTACAATTGGATAAATTACGCGAAGCGATGTTTTATGTAGCAGGTCGATTATTCAACTTTGATTTTACACCTGTGCCTGAAGGTTCAGTGTCAGTTTTTCATGAGGACGTTAATGTTTGGGAAGTAAAAGACAAAACCTCCGGTGAGCATATTGGTCTATGGTATCTAGACCCCTTTGGCCGCAAAGGAAAACGATCCGGCGCTTGGGCCACTACCTATCGTAGTCAGACTACATTTGATGGTAAAAAGACGGTTCTTTCCTCTAACAATTCTAATTTTGTTAAAGGTTCACAAGGACAACCTACATTGATATCTTGGGACGATGCAGAAACTTATTTCCATGAATTTGGCCATGCATTACATTTTCTATCTGCCACAGTTGCTTACCCTACTTCACACTCTGGTGTGCGAGATTACACTGAGTTTCAATCGCAGTTGTTAGAGCGTTGGTTAACAACAGACGAAGTGATTAATAACTATTTAGTGCATTACAAAACGGGCGAACCTATCCCAGCTGATCTAGTGGCGAAAATCAAAAAAGCCGCCACCTTTAATGAAGGCTTTAAAACCACTGAATATATGGCCTCAGCTATTATGGACTTGTTATATCACACCACTGATCCTACCTTAATCGAACCGCAAGCGTTTGAAAAAAAGCAGCTAACGGCACTGGGTATGCCAGAAGAAGTAGTGATGCGTCATCGCAGCACACAATTTGGACATGTGTTTTCAAGTGAAGGATATTCATCTGGTTATTACGGCTATATGTGGGCCGAAGTACTCACGTCTGATGCAGCAGAAGCTTTTGCTGAAGCGCCGGGAGGGTTCTACGATAAAGACGTGAGCAAAAAACTAGTCGATCACTTGTTTTCTATTCGTAATGCTATGGATCCTGCAGAAGCCTATCGTTTATTCCGTGGACGCGATGCTAAAGTTGAAGCATTGATGCGTGATAGGGGCTTCCCAGTTACCAAGTAACATACAAGCAATATTAAACCGTTGAAATGTGTATAGACTTCCTTCCTCTGAAGGGTGTTTATACGTGATGAAATACAATAATTAGCCCAAGTTCAGGCTAGAGGTCGTTTTTATCAGCGGCAATTTTCTTTAATGCCTGTTCAAATATTTCACTAGGCTGACCACCACTGATTAAGTGTTTATCATTCACTATGACTGCAGGCACAGAACTCACCCCTGCCGACTGGTAATGTTGTTGCTGCTTTCTCACATCTGCCGAGTATTTGTCAGAATCCAATATCTGTTTAGCTTCAGCCACATCTAATCCGATGTTTTCAACAACAGATAAAAGCTGTTGATGATCACTAGGGTTACCACTTTGCTGAAAATACAAATCAAACAACGCCAATTTCAAGTCAGTTTGTTTGCCTAATTCATGGGCCCAATGTAATAAACGATGTGCATCAAACGTATTATAAATACGACCGCCACCACGATTGCCAAACTCATACCCTACCGACAAACCACGCTCCCTAATTGCCCCACGATTTTGTTCACTCTGCTCAACAGTAATGCCATACTTTTGAGTAATATGCTCTGTGATCTCTTGGCCTTCTTTAGGCATCTGAGGATTGAGTTCAAAAGGTTTCCAGGTAATATCGGCTTGGATGTCTGGAGCTAAATTAGATAAAGCCTGATTCAATGCTTGATAGCCAATAATGCACCAAGGGCAAGATACATCGGACACGATGTCGATTTTTAAGTGAGTCATATATAACCGTCATTTCATAAACAGGAGATAGTGGTTAGTTTAACCCTAACAATCATTAGTACAACTAAAGTGTTTAATGGTATTCAAGAATGTACTTTTAAGGATTGAAGTTTCTAAATATCTATGGAATCATCAAATCCGCGAGGAAGTCGTAATAAAAGGAATCAACATGAAAAAAATAATCACCACAGTAGCGGCGATAGCAGCGCTGTCTCTAACAAGTACTCACTCTTTTGCACAAGACGCAGAAGTCAAACTAAACCCTTGGCAAGATTGTGGACTGGGCGCTATGGTTTTCCCTGATAATGGTGTAGCAGCAGCTATATCTAATGTAATCTGGGATCTTGGATCAACAGCCGTTACTTCAGCTTCAGCATCAGAAGATAACTGTAATGCTACCCGTGTACAAATTGCGCGTTTTGTTACTGAATCTTTGCCCAACCTTGAAGAAGAGATTGTTAAAGGTGAAGGCCAACATTTAACAGCAATGTTAAATCTAATGGGTTGTGATACTGCTCAAAAAAATGTTGCTAGCACTGCTATCCGTAACGATTTTTCTAGGGTAATGAGTAATACCGTGTACCCGGAAATGGATTTACAACAAAAAGCCGAAAGCCTCTTTAACATAGCTGAAAATACTACTGTAAGTAGCTGTAAAGCTAGTTAACTTATATATCCTCGTGATAAGCAAGTGCACTAGCACTTGCTGACCCTCTAGTTCAGAGCCCTAATGTTTAAATCTTTTCTTCTAGCTGTTAGTCTAACAATTACTCTTTCTGTCAATGCGCTTACTCCTAATTTATTGAGTGACATTTCCCAAGCCAGAGAATGGCTAAAACTTTTGCATTTCCCAAGTGGATCCGAACGCAGCGAAATTGAAAATGAGAGTTTTTTTCTGGCTACCGATGGACACGTTAACCCTTTGAAAGAATTGCAATCTACTATTCACGCCTTATCCGCTGCAATTATTGATGACAATCCAAACACTCATGCTCAATGCTTATTTCCTGCTCGCTTTCTTTTTGTTAAAAAACATAACCTTCACAGTGTGTTACCTCAGGTAATATGTGATAACTACTTGCAGTGGCTAGGAGGAAGTCCAGCAGAGTCAGTCAGTCTTATTTACGCTGATGGTTATCTTGGAAACCCTGCATCGTTCTATGGTCATATACTGTTCAAAGTTGACTCGGGTAAAAATGAATTTACCAGCGAGTTACTAAACAATAGTTTAAATTTTGGTGCCGAAGTCCCCGACAATGAAAATCCAGTAACCTACATACTGAAAGGTTTGATTGGCGGCTATCAGGCAAAATACACCTCTAACCACTTTTATCGATACAACATTAATTATTCTGAAGTTGAACTGCGTGACTTGTGGCAATATGAGCTTAATTTAAGTCCGGCTAAGAAGAACTTGTTAATAGCCCATGCTTGGGAACTGTTATCTTCTGGTTACACTTACTATTTTACCAATAGAAACTGTGCCTACCACATTGCAAAAATGCTGGAACTGGTGCTAGAAGAAGATCTGATTTCGCCTAGCGAACCCTTTGTTTTACCGATTACTGTTTTTAACAGGTTATCGAAAGGAAATGGAGAAAATGGCTCTTTGATTAAGTCGATCAAAAGAACTGAATCTCGACAAAATAGGTTTCGAAGAAAATACGCTCAGCTAAATTTAAACCAGCAAAAAATAATTGAAAACCTAATTGATAAAGATGAATACACTTCAAGTTATGACAAGCTTAATGAGTCTGATAAAAAACAGATAACTGATGTCATGACCGATTATTACGAATTTAGATTACGACAAGATGACTCTCAAACAGAGCTAAAACGACGCAAACACAGGGTGCTATTGAAGCGACTAAAACTGAGTTCTGGTAACAACCCGAAGTGGCAAGCAATAGAACCTACAATGCCACACACAGGACAGGATCCAAGCTTGATTAGAACGTCTATACAGCATAATTCAATGACCGGGAACAGTTTAACCATTCAAACTAGACCTGCCTACTTTGACTTTTTATCTACTGACGCTGGCCATTTACCCTTTTCTCAACTATCGATGGCTGATTTATCCCTTCGATTTACCACAAATAAAGTCCAGATCGAAAAATTTGATTTACTCAATATCGAAACACTCAATATTAGTGCTACCGGTTTGCCCGGTGATGCCGGCCTTGCTTGGAAGTTCAGAGCGGGTAACGAGCGGGATGATTTAACAGATTCTATTGTTAGTAATGAGTATTTTGTGGAGACTGCTATAGGTAAAGCCCAGCAATACGGTAACTTTGCACTTTATACAATGTTAGAAGCCCGCTGGCAGTCACCTAACGACCGATCAGAACAAATCATGCTTTCACCTAAAGTGGGGTTTATTTATACTAATGGAAAATGGAAAATACACTGTTATGCATCCTATCCACTTCAAGTCGACCAGTCTGCGGTAAAGACAAAACTAAGATCTGGTTGCACTCAAAGGTTAATGGCGGATTATTGGTATGATGTAAGGATTAATTTTCAAAAACACTTTAATAGCGAATTAGGCATCTCATTTTCTTACTATTTGTAGCCTTTGCGTAACTTATGGCTAATGTAACCAGGCATAGATGAAAAGATTTTCTTGAGCCTATTGAAACGCTTGTTCAAACGCCTACTTATTTTTGGAAATAACATCTATACCCAAAATCATTGGGGATGCAGTTAGGCGACAAGCGAGCGAAGCCCAATGAGCTTAGTGTACTAAGTGCAACGTCTGTTAACGGTTGGGGTGAATAAGTGCAGTCAACGACGCTGCAATTTCAAGGATTATGGCTATAACACTATAGTTCCAAGGATCATGTACTTAGCCGTTTCTTATGATTTTTTTGAACCTTAGCAAAAATCTAATAAAATAAAATAGACAATCGAAAAAGCTAGCGATAACAAAACCACTGATCAAACCCCATATCAATGCCTGTGGGTTTATAAGTATCATGTAACTGTACTGTTCTAAAGTTTCTTGGAAAACCTTGTTGTCAGGAAAAAATAAGACATGGGCTGCTCTTCTTAATGCAGATTGTTTAAGGGCTATCTGCTCTGATTTAAGATGGGTCACACGGTTTGAAATAAAAAGAATATTAGTAGCGTCGTTTTTAAAGACAAGATCATCGCTACTTTTGTAGTGGCTGATTAGATCTTGAATATTACTCTCAAAATAACGATCTGCGGTTTGTTGAAAACCCGCAAAAATATCTAACGCTTCGGTCAGATGAGCGTCAATTCGCTTGGCATACTGATCCACCACAGCAGGGATTTGAATACCTACCAGTAAACCACCACAAAACAATATAATTCTTAAATAGTCTGCACATAGTTTTATCATTTATATACTCAGTAACGGTTAACTATACCTTTGATACATAAAATAGGCTTGCTGCTAAGTTGATGAGCTTCTATAGTAAACAAAAGTTATGCGTTGAGGATAGGTTTGTTAAAATTAATATTTATAGTTTCTATGTTATTGGCAACAACGTCTAAGGGATCATTGCAGGCAGAAGAACTGCAAACTAAAAATAAGGTCAGTGTGCAAACCTGTCCTGAAGACTTTTATACTATACCCTTATACCCTAACGCCAAATTTTGCCAATTATTTGCCGAAGAACTACCCGCCAGTATGACTTATTTTGCTATCAGTGATCAGCAAACTGCAAAGGCGTTCTATCTTGAAAAACTAGGCCAAGCTGAAGATGAAAAGATGCTTAAAGGCCGTATTGTGCTGCAATATTCTAGTGGTCAGAAAGTAGTAGTAATATCTAAAGATGGTCAAGGTAGCCAAATTGATATCCTAATAAAATCTACTGGTTAACGTTATAACATGGGTTAATCTGAAACTAACCCAAAGCTACATACTCAAAAGTCTCTATTTTATACCTTCTTTGGCACTTTCTTTGCTTATCTAAGAAAAGACTAATACTTAGTCAATTTTCTGACATTGGCTTTTGGAGATACCATGGAACTAGCAATTGTATTGATGATGTTACTGATCATTGTAGCTGTAGGCGCAATGAAACTACATGAACCGAGCTTAGCATTTCCCTTTAAAAAGAAAGGTAACTTGTTTACACCCGTTGAACGAACGTTTTTAGCACTTATCGAGGAAGCGCTAGGAAATGAATTCCGTATTCTATGCAGGGTGAAAATGAGCGATATTTTGGCTATACATCAAAATGCAGATAAAAAAACCAGTAAAAATGCTGCTACTCGAGCTAGCAGTAAACACCTTGATTTTGTTCTTTGTTCCAAAGCAGATATGTCTCCTATCATCGCAATTGATTTAGTCCACAACAACGGTAAAGATGGTTACAAGAGTCAGCGTGATTTTTTTGTCAGCGGTGCACTTGATGCAGCGCATATACCTCACGTTCGGATAAAAGTGCGCTCTGGCTACAAAGCACAAGATATTAGAGAGTGTATTCAATCTAAGCTACCTAAGACAAAATTAAAGGAACTAAACGCACCAAAATCCCAAAGCGGCGGTAAATTGGCAACTGAATTCGCCAGACAAGCTAAACCTACAAGGCCGATTCAAACTAATAAAACCGTGGCGAGTAGACCTGCTGCAGCCGCATAACAACGTATACCCAAGACGTATTAAAGTAGCAGGTTCAGTCGGAGTTTAAAACGGTCTAGGTCAATATATAAAAAGCCCCTTAGGGATAACTCTAAGGGGCTTTTTTTATAATTGAATTTTTATGATTGATTTTTCATAAGTGTTTCATTTTTTATATGCACTTATAAGACACGATTCAATAAAAACTAAGCTTTAACAAATTCAACACCCATAGCGATATCAGCACGCAGGCCATCTAACATTGTGTTTTTAGCGTTTTCCTCAAACTCACTCAATTCACCGTAAGATAGGATCTCTTCAACACCATTTTTACCTAGACGTACTGGATGAGCAAAAAAAGCAGCGTCGTCACTGTTAGTTTCAACGTAAGTATATTCCACCACATTTTCACCGCGCATCGCATCGACCAAAGATAAACAGAATCTTGCTGCAGCATGTCCCATAGATAACGTTGCCGAACCACCACCAGCTTTTGCTTCAACAACTTCAGTGCCAGCGTTTTGGATACGAGTAGTTAAGCTTGCTACTTCCTCATCAGTAAACTCTACACCTTTAACTTGCGATAAAAGTGGCAATATAGTGGTACCAGAATGTCCGCCAATAACGGGAACATGCAAGTTTGCCGGGTTTAATCCTTTTAAATTACCAACGAATGTTTCTGAACGGATAACATCAAGCGTAGTAACACCAAACAATTTGTTTTTGTTATAAACACCTTTAGCTTTTAACGCTTCTGCTGCAATAGCAACAGTCGTATTCACTGGGTTAGTGATAATACAGGTACAGGCTTCTGGGCAATTATCTGCAATGGCATCAACCAAGTTTTTAACGATACCGGCATTGATGTTAAATAAATCAGAACGATCCATACCTGGCTTACGAGGCACTCCGGCTGGGATCAATACAATGTCACAACCGGTTAAGGCATCAGCTAAATCATCTTTTCCGTAACCTTGTACTTTTACATCAGTAGGGATGTGGCTTAAATCGACCGCTACGCCTGGAACCACTGGAGCAACATCATACAAATTCAACTCAGAGCCCGCTGGTAATTGAGTTTTTAATAATAATGATAACGCTTGACCGATACCACCGGCTGCACCTAATACGGCTATTTTCATGATTGTCTCCTGGGAAAGTTTTCTGCTTTGCAATAATCAAAGCTGACATGGGTTGTAATAAAATTTCGTAAAAAAAATTGTATAAAGTATAAATCTTGGCCAATATTTATAACCGAACTACTATACTAGGGTATTGCCCGATTTGATAGACAGCTGTACTTTATCACATACCCGTATGCAGGCAAATTGCTTAAACCCAAGCAATCCGGCAAACTACAATCATCAACTCCACCAACTAGATCCTTATGCCTACAACTAAACAAGACGCTCTAATAAAAGCATTTAAAGACATTCTCAAAACGGAAAGTTTTGGATCACAGGGCGACATAGTCGAAGCGCTAAAAATGCAGCAGTTCGATAATATCAGTCAATCCAAAGTATCCCGAATGTTAAGTAAGTTTGGTGCTGTTCGCACCCGTAACGCACGGGGGGATATGGTTTATTGTTTGCCACCTGAACTAGGTATGCCTACAGCAAAGAGTCCTCTCAAACAGCTTGTTCTAGATATTGTGCACAATAATGTGATGGTGATCATTCGTACTAGTCCAGGTGCAGCCCAGTTAATTGCTCGTTTATTAGACTCTTTAGGAAAAAAAGATGGTGTACTAGGTACTATTGCAGGCGATGATACAATATTTATTGCGCCTGCCGATGTGAGCACAATTGAAGAGACTCGCAAGCGGGTCGAAGCGTTGTTCGAAAATGTATAAAAAACACCTAGGCTTTGCCTTCAACATCATAGCGTTAGTATTATTTTTCCCTGGCATATTGCTGACCATGTTTTCATTTAACATGGAAATGGCAGCCAATATTAGTGGTTCAGCCCTAACCTCATCATTAATAGATAAAGAATTGTCCATTATGGCGACAATTAGCGAACTATGGGAAGACCAAAGATTGCTAGTCGCAGCGCTGATATTTGTATTTTCAGTGTGTATTCCACTATTAAAAACGGTATTAGTCTGTTTTGCTTACTTTACTAAATCACTACAAATTGAAAAAAAACTTATCAACTTTGTTGGGGCTATAGGTAAATGGTCAATGGCAGACGTATTTGTTATCGCTATATTTTTAGCCATTATGTCTACCAACCATGCCGACACTAGCAATTCAGAACAATTTAGCGTGTTTGGTTTTAAGATTGCTTTGGATATCAGTACTCAAACTCTATCAGCGGCTGGGGAAGGTTTTTATTACTTCACTGCGTACTGCGTGTTGTCACTGTTCGGCACGCAGTTAGCAAGTTCTACCATTAAATATAAACCTGCAAATTAAACCGAGATTTTGCAGTTATTAAAATAATGTATTATATGAAACTAATCATAGCGTTGACCTGTCTTATTTTGTGTCCGTTATCATTGAGCCCCATTTAGATTGATCCGAATCAACATCAGACTGGTAAAAATTTACGTTCACAAAAGATGCATATTCATGAATAAAATTATATTGCCAGTTTTTATTACTGTTGTTAGCTTTGTACTCCCTGCATGCGGGGGTATTGGCTTCGTACTTTTTGCAGGCGGGGATAGTAGTTCGCAATTATCAGGTGTTTCTTCGGTACCTAGCAATAACGAACCAAATTGGATAGCTGGGCAGTTTTCTAATGATTCAACCTACAAAGATCTTTGTTCCGTGCCCAGAATAGGTCCAGATAGCAACGGCGATACATTCTTGGACTCTCAAGGCACCACCATGCATGAAAAAATGTGGCTACGTTCTTGGACTAACGATACTTACCTTTGGTACAGAGAAGTGGATGATAACGACCCTTCACTTTTTTCTGTAGCGGATTATTTCAGTCAGCTACAAACCGATGAGCTCACTGCATCAGGATCGTTTAAGGATAACTTTCATTTTTCCCAATCGACGGAAGACTACAATCAACGCACACAAAGTGGTGTCACCTCTGGGTATGGCATTAGTTGGGAGTTTATTAGCTCAAGTTCTCCAAGACGTTTAATTGTTCGTTACACCGAGCCTAATTCACCAGCGAGTATTGCCGGTGTGAGTAGAGGTTTTGAACTTAAAATACTAGATGGAATTGATTTTGTAAACTCAAGTGCTCAAACTGACCTTGACCAGATTAATGCTGTGTTGTTTCCATCTGATGACAGTCAAACCTTTAATTTTGTATTTTCTGATGATGCTGGAAACGAAGTGTTAAATACTAATTTAACTTCGGCCAATATTGAATTACAGCCAGTTCAAAATGTCACAGTGATCGACACAGATGCAGGCCGTTTAGGCTATATGCAGTTCAATTCATTTATCCGGACAGGGCAACAAGGTCTGATTGACGGCTTTCAGCAATTTGTTGATCAAGGCGTCACAGAACTCGTGATTGACCTACGTTATAATGGTGGTGGCCTGTTAGCGATGGCTTCACAAATGGCGTATATGGTGGCGGGCAGTGCTCAAACCAATAACCAAACTTTTGAAACATTACAATTTAACGATAAATACCCTAACGTTGATCCAGTAACAGGCAACACACTTCAGCCCACACCCTTTTACACCAGAGAAATTGATTGGACTACCAGTCAATTTACTGACAATATTTTACCATCATTAGACTTAACCCGCGTATTTATTCTGGCCACTGACAATACCTGCTCTGCTAGCGAAGCCGTCATTAATGGTCTGCGAGGTATTGATGTTGAAGTGGTATTAATGGGGGATACCACCTGCGGCAAACCCTATGGTTTTTATCCAACAGATAATTGTAGTACCACTTACTTCACAATTCAGTTTCAAGGCATCAATGCAAAAGGTTTTGGTGAATATTCTGAAGGGTTTAGCCCCGTTTCTAGCCCTATTTTTGAAGACCAATTACCGGGCTGTACAATCACCGATGATTTCACTCAAGTATTGGGTAACGAAAAGGAAGCACTTTTGGCATCGGCTATTGAATATGCTGAAACAGGGGTTTGCTTAATCCAAAATAAAACAGCAAATAAACCCATTAGTAAAAGCGTGATTAACGGCAACTTAAATAAGTCTGGCATCGCTATCAAAACCCCGAATACTATCCTCGATTCTATTAAGATATTTACCCCTATTAGGGAGCCAACAGGATTGTGAACAAATACATTTCAAAAAATATAATAATGCTGGCACCCTTAGTTTTGAACAGTTGTTCGGCAACACAACCTTTGCATCCTATCCCGGCTCTGCTCGCTCAGCCTTCGCAGGAGAGTCGTCTAGTTTTAGAGCATGCCATAGGCGAATTATTCAACAGCCAATCGATAAAATTAGCTGACACCGTATTTACACATAAAAGCACCGTCATAATCGAAAGCCGTCTTGCAAAAGACAGCCGTGGTAATCTTCTGAATGGGCGAGAAATCCGTCAAGCTGATACCGTTTCTTTACTCACTGAAGAAGGTAAATGTTATGTAAAGCATGACCAAACTGGAAACATCAAATTCGTGAAAAATATCAGTTGCCTCGCGATACAAAAATGAACGGCAAACAATATTAATAAATAGCAACTCAAATCATCTCGTTTACGGGTGATAACACCTTCGAATAAAGATAAAAGGAATCGCGACCTTTACCTAAGACTCAATTCAGTTCGAAAATAGTAAATTTATGATTGGTCTCCTATTTGGGTCGTTTGGACATATGTCTTCAAGTGAGGGTTATTGACTTGGTTGCTATGCCTATTTGAGCAAAAGCTTTGTGCCCACATAGGTCGCAATAGATAACGAGTAAAAGTGCTAATTAGGGTTTTTAGAAACGTTGTATCGACCAGTTGATGGCAATGATGCCGATGACTATAGAACCCAATTTGAAGCCGTATTTGGAATGCCACTGCTTACCGTACTATTTGAGGCAAGACCAGAGTGAGAAGATCGACTTCGTAGGCAATATAAGATGCAGGGCTATACAATCTCTAGATAATGCTTGCCAAGCAAAGTCTTGCATACATTTGACACAGTAACACCTTGGCATTTCTCATTCCGTACATGTGTTAATTATCCACAAAAATCGCGACTAGTTGTGCCTGTTCAAATGACTTTTTGACAGCTTTAGTTCAGAGCTGAATGCGCTCAGATTTATTTTACAAAGCTCCGCCTTGTACCAGACAGACCAGCTTATCAATTAGTAGGCATATTCACCGAAGACAAATAAGAGGTGTAATATGTTTTTCAGCATCATTTGTTTCCATAGGCATATGCTCATTCAAATATTGAATTTCTCTGTGGACTCGTTATTATTTGTCCACGATATTTATCAATATAATAATAAAAAGGTCGATAATATGACAATTGAAAATTTTGATGTAGAGCCTTTGTTTGCCACGCCCTACTTTCGGGCTAATTTGGGTGATGCAATTTCTAAAAGGCAGATTGATTTAATTAAAAATTTTAAGATGATCCCCAATCAGCAAAACCTTATTTCAGAAAACCTCTCCATCTTTGAACACCCCCAACTTGCGAGTATTAAAAAAGCAGTACAAGAGGCACTTGATTTGTATGCTAAAAAAGTAATGGGGATGACACAAAAACTGTATGTCACTCAATCATGGTCGCTGATAAATCAACCGAATATTGGCATGCACAATCACTCGCATTCCAATTCAATCGTTTCAGGTTCACTGTATTATGCGGAACTACCTTCGCCCGTTTCCAGAATGGTGTTTGATAAATTCACAACATATCGCCAACTAGTGATTAACCCATCTAAAGAAAACCAAAATATTTATAACACGCCTATTAATACTGTGACGCCAAAAACTCACGACATTCTGTTATTCCCTTCAGACTTAACTCATCAGGTCGAACCTAATTTGTCAGATAAACCTCGGTATTCAATTGCATTTAACTGCTTTGTCAAAGGTCAGTTAGGTGATTTAAGAGACGTATCTCAACTTACTTTATAAGATTTTTTGATTTAAAAAAAAGGCGCTTATCTCACGATAAGCGCCTTTTCAATATTGTTTACTAAAACAATTAAGCTTTAGTAATAACGTCTACTAACATCCAATTTTTGGATTTAGACAAAGGACGACATTCGCGTATTGTTACGAAGTCTCCTTCATTACATTGGTTAGTTTCGTCGTGAGCGTGCAGTTTTGTAGTACGTTTGATGAATTTCCCATAAATTGGGTGCTTCACTTTACGCTCTACTGCAACAGTGATGGATTTCTCCATTTTGTTGCTAACCACACGACCTTGTACTGTACGAAATGATTGTTCAGTCATCTTAAGCTCCTACTGGGGCGTTAGACTTTTCAGTCAGAATGGTTTTAACACGCGCGATAGTCCTGCGTACTTTACGAAGACCGTCAGTTTTTTCAAGCTGACCTGTGCTCGCTTGCATACGCAAGTTGAATTGTTCACGAAGCAAGCTAAGTAGCTCTGCGTTCAATTCTTCTACGCTTTTTTCTTTCAGTTCTGTGGCTTTCATTACATCACCGTCCGAGTTACGAAAGTTGTTTTAAAGGGCAGTTTTGATGCTGCCAATGCAAACGCTTCGCGTGCTACTTCTTCTGGAACACCTTCCATTTCGTATAAAACACGACCTGGCTGAATTTGGCATACCCAGTATTCAACGTTACCTTTACCTTTACCTTGACGCACTTCTAGAGGCTTCTCAGTAATAGGTTTGTCAGGGAAAACTCGTATCCAAATTTTACCTTGACGTTTAACGGCACGTGTCATAGCACGACGAGCTGCTTCGATTTGGCGCGCAGTCATTCGACCACGTCCTACGGATTTAAGTCCGTAAGTTCCGAAACTTACACTGTCACCCGTAGCCAACCCACGGTTACGGCCTGTGTGCATTTTGCGAAACTTTGTACGTTTAGGGTGTAACATAATTAGCCCTCACGCTTAGGAGCCCGGCCTTTCTTCTTAGGTGCGGCAGCGGGCTGCTCGTGAGTAAGTGGCATGCCACCTAATACTTCACCTTTAAAGATCCATACTTTTACGCCAATGATACCGTAAGTTGTAGCAGCTTCAGACGTTGCATAGTCGATATCTGCACGGAAAGTGTGTAATGGAACACGACCTTCACGATACCACTCGGCTCGCGCAATCTCAGCACCGCCTAAACGGCCGCTTACTTGAACTTTGATACCTTTAGCACCAATTCGCATTGCATTTTGCACTGCACGCTTCATAGCACGGCGGAACATAACACGACGCTCTAATTGGCTAGCAATACTATCTGCAACAAGTTGTCCGTCTAATTCTGGCTTGCGTACTTCAGCAATGTTGATCTGAGCTGGCACACCGGCTAGCTTAGATACATGCTTACGTAGCTTCTCAACGTCTTCACCTTTTTTACCGATAACAACACCAGGTCGAGCAGTGTGAATAGTCACACGAATACTTTTCGCTGGACGTTCTATAACGATTTTCGAAAGTGAAGCACTTTTAAGTGCCTTAGTCAGATACTGACGTACCTGATGATCATTAAACAGGTTATCTGCATAATCTGCAGTATTAGCGTACCAGGTAGATGTCCATGGTTTGCTGATACCCAGGCGTATACCTGTAGGATGTACCTTCTGTCC
>JAWUXU010000067.1:0-10443 GCA_034111145.1 Paraglaciecola sp. | reverse complement strand
TAAAAATCGGACTGATAATTTTTGTATTTACGCTAACGGGGAACACTTACGCGTTAGATAGAACACAAATAGCTGACTCAGCACAAAATGTCACACCGCTATTAATTGGCCAATCCTCACCTAACAGTCAATTACAAACGGTAGATGGTGATCCCGTCAGTTTAAAAGCCTTTACGATGCAAAAACCTACAGTGTTGATTTTTTATCGTGGCGGTTGGTGCCCTTATTGCAATCGTCAGCTTGCTGGTTTAAAGGACATTGAAGGTCAACTTGATGAGTTAGGTTATCAAATTTTAGCGATTTCTCCTGAAACACCCGCTCAATTACAAGAACAAAAACTACAAACCAAATTTACAGTACAGTTATTAGCTGACCCTGACTTAGAGGCTATTAGCGGCTTTGGTATTGGCTTTTATGTGCCAGACGAAAAGCGCACGACATACAAAACAAAGTGGAACATCAACTTAACCAGTGATAAGTCCACTAACAAAGCAGTATTACCCGCACCAGCGGTATTTATTTTGGATACTAATGGTAAAATAAAGTTTAGTTACGTTAATCCAAATATTAAAACGCGTATTTCTCCTGAATTACTTTATCAGGCTGCAAAATTGTCTTTGTAGAAAACATTGTGCTTTTTAGAAAACACCGTGCTTTTTAGAAAATATCGTGCTTTTTAGCGCGTCGATAACATTCGACTTGCTAAACCTTGCTTAATTCTGCCAAATCTTCGAGTATACTTATACACATAAACTTGTGACGACTTGGACCTATATTTGTTGCCTAATCTGACTACACCTTTACATAACTCACACTCAACCTACCTTGAGTGTGGGCTATGATAGGTCTAGCCCAAACATCCATTACTGAACTAAAAGGTGTAGGCGCAAAAGCCGCAGAAAAATTAGCAAAGTTGGCCATTGTTTCTGTGCAAGACTTATTGTTTCATTTACCTCATAGATACGAAGATCGCACGCGCATTTATCCCATCTCAGACTTGCAGCCACATCTGCATACCAGCATACAAGGTGAGGTGATGGCATGTGATATCCAATTTGGTCGTAAGCGAATGTTAATTGTAAAGCTTAGCGATGGCACCGGCACTGTGACTTTGCGATTTTTTCATTTTTCCGCATCCCAAAAAAATCAACTTGAAGTCGGTAGTACAATTCGATGTTTTGGTGAAGTAAAAGCCGGTAAATATGGTTTTGAAATCATGCATCCAGAGTATAAATCGATTAATCTCGAAAATCCTCAAGCACTGCAAGAGTCATTAACGCCCGTTTATCCTGCCACTGAAGGCATGAAACAAATCACCTTGCGCAATTTAACTGAACAAGCACTTAAGTTACTCAGCAAAGGGGGATTAATTGATCTGTTACCAGAAGGCTTATATCAACACCAGATTGGTTTAGTTGAAGCCTTACACTTAGTCCACCGACCATCACCCGATGCGACCTTGTCGTTATTTGAAGAAGGTAAACACCCCGCGCAACAACGTTTAATTGTAGAGGAATTACTGGCGCATCACCTCAGTGTGTTAAAAGTGCGTCAACAGGGTCAGCAACAGGCGACTTATCCCATCAAACCCAGTGCTGATTTACTGAATCAGTTTTTGAAAAACTTACCTTTCAAACCAACAGGTGCTCAGCAGCGAGTGGTTGGCGAGATACAAGATGATATGCAGCTAAATTGCCCGATGATGCGCCTAATCCAAGGTGATGTAGGGTCAGGCAAAACGTTAGTAGCGGCAATGGCGGCGCTGTCTGCTATAGGGGCAGGTTATCAAGTGGGGCTTATGGCACCCACTGAACTATTAGCCGAGCAACATTTCAATAATTTCCGCCAATGGTTTGAACCCTTGGGCATCGAAGTAGGTTGGTTAGCGGGGAAGCTAAAAGGTAAAATCAGAGTCAAGGTGTTAGAACAACTAGCCAATAATGAAATCAAAATGTTGGTAGGCACCCACGCTATATTTCAAGAAGCGGTTACTTTTTCATCGTTAGCATTAGTGATAGTGGATGAACAACACCGTTTTGGTGTACACCAACGTTTAGCTCTTCGAGAAAAAGGTGAATCTCAGGGGGCATTTCCTCATCAATTAATTATGACCGCCACCCCCATTCCGCGAACTTTAGCGATGACCGCCTATGCGGATTTAGATACCTCGGTTATTGACGAATTACCACCGGGCAGGACACCAGTGAAAACCGTTGTTTTACCTGATACTCGCCGTGATGAAGTGATTTCCCGAGTGCGTGAAGTGAGTGTTGAGCAAGGGAGACAAACCTATTGGGTTTGTACTTTAATTGACGAATCTGAATTCTTGCAAAGCCAAGCCGCTGAAGACACCGCGATTTTATTGCGCACCGCACTGCCTGAACTTAAAGTGGGCTTAGTGCATGGCAGACTAAAGTCTGATGAAAAACAACAAATCATGGCAGACTTTAAAGCCGGTAAACTGGACTTATTGGTGGCAACCACTGTGATTGAAGTGGGTGTTGATGTACCCAATGCCAGCCTAATGATTATTGAAAATCCAGAACGTTTAGGGCTTGCACAGTTGCACCAACTACGTGGACGAGTAGGCCGTGGCTCAATAGAAAGCCATTGCGTTTTGATGTACCAAAGCCCTCTTTCTAAAACTGCCAACAAACGTTTAGCGGTGCTTAGACATTCCACTGACGGCTTCTACATCGCCCAACAAGACTTAGAAATACGCGGCCCGGGTGAATTGTTAGGTACAAAACAGACTGGTTTAGCCGATTTAAAAATCGCCGATCTTATACGTGATGCTGATCTAATACCTTTGGTACAAAATATTGCTAATCATTTATGGGAACAATATCCGGCAAACGCTCAAGCCATAGTGAATCGTTGGTTAGGTAACAAAGAGCATTTTGGCCATGCATAAGCCTATTATGCATAATATCCCAGTCACTGTGCCGCTAAACGGGTCAGCAGAATTGAGCATACTTGCCCAACAAACCGCTACAAAGTGGGGATTAACTTATCGTGCTCATATGGACTCTGGTTTAGCATTGGTACAGCAAGCTTCTCACTTAGAACTACGTCAATTAGACGAGCCCAAAGTAGGGGCAGTAAAAGTCGATTTTGCGTCAGATGCGCTTACATTTAGGCGTTTACATGGCGGCGGTAAAAAAGAAGCTATTGCAAAAGCAATGGGTTTAAAGGGTAAAAACAGCTTACATGTATTAGATGCCACGGCGGGTTTGGGGCGAGATGCATTTGTACTTGCCAGCTTAGGTTGTGTGGTGCACATGATTGAACGCTCCCCAGTTGTTGCTGCGTTACTTAAAGACGGGCTAGAACGTGCTGCATCTGATTGTGGCTTGAGCGCTTGGTTGCCAGCTAAGATGCATCTGTGTCATGGTGTGGCGACGGATCTATTAGCTGTTTGGCCTCATGAAAAACCCGATGTGGTATACCTTGACCCTATGTTTCCCCATCGTAAAAAAAATGCGGCGGTCAAAAAAGAAATGCGCTTATTTCAGCAGTTACTTGGGCCAGACGAAGACGCCGACCTACTCCTTGAACCCGCTTTAGCACTGGCAAAAAATCGAGTGGTAGTAAAACGCCCATCAGGTGCGCCATTTTTAGCTAACCAAAAACCCCATATAGAAATGCTAGGTAAAGCCAATCGCTTCGACGTCTATCTGACAAATCTAACCTAATCAAATCAAATTAAACCTAGCCTAGTCTAAAAAAATCCACTTATTAATACTTGAAAAACCAAGCCAAACGTATCCTATTTATAACAAAAAATATTATTTCAATAATACTTCCATCAATTTTTTTGTTCCTTAAGAAAAAATTATTTCATTTTCTAATTTTGGAAATCAAACTAATAATATCAACGCATTTTATAAAAATTTTAATGACCCTTTTTTTTGGACTTGGATTCAAATAATGAGCAAAAATTTTCATTTTAAAAAAAATGATGACGATAAAAAAGATGGTGCTGCAAAGCATAGGTTTAACGCTGAATACAGTGATGAATTTGGGCTTAACTCTAAAAAAGCAAAAAAAATATCCAAGCGAATAAACGATGAAAAACTTCGTCAATTCGCAGACTTATATTAACGAATATTCACAAATTGAGAATATGATGAAAAAAGTATTGTTAACACTAGGTGTATTATTAACAACTTCAGTAGTAGCTGATGATCGCCCCTTACCAGACAAAGAACTTGTCTCTGAACTCAAGCAATATTGCGCAGAGTTAGCAGAAGAGGACGGCACTGATGGTAAAGAATTACCGGTGTTTATATTGGACTGTGTGAACGAAGAACTAGACATAGAAGGGTATCAACTTCTGACCAAGCTAGTATAAAGTTTATAATATCTTCAAAAAGGGCGCGTTAGCGCCCTTTTTTGATTTTACCATCTGTGTAAACCCAATAATAAATTGACCTAGTCATGCTTTTTTTGTTTTTTTCAAATAAATCAAGATGTCTCACTTATAACACTTCTATACATGTCCTTAAAAATCGAATATCTCTAAAAAGTCACAGCGTACTAAAGATGCAATAAAGAAGTAATAAAGAAGTATTTTGATACCCAAATGAAGCTAAAAACATAAAAAAAACTTAGGGAATTATCTAACTTAGCCTGCTATTAAGTGATGATTTTTGCCGCAACTTATTTGTTCCTGTCGATTAAAATATTGAGGCATGGAATGTATTCACAATCCCAGTAAAAGAAGTACGATCCGAAAAGTTTCGCCACACAAAGTGGCTTTTAACAAAAATGTGTTTGGATGAATAACATGCGTAAAAACCTCATTGTTTTAAACGATAACGTTGGTATCGACAGCACTAACGCAATGGTCGTTAATTTTAACCAATATTTATCAGAATTCCCCAAGAAGGGAAGTGTCACCACCAGATTGATTAATTTATGTGATCCTACTCAATATTTGAGTCAAGGTTACTATTGTTCTCTGCTGGCAGAAGCTAGGCAGCATCAAGTGTTACCTAGTGTAAGCACAATTAACGACTTAACCTGCCAACCAGAAGGTTTAATATTGGTAATACCAAATAATGTTTCACGTATGTATGCAAAAGATAAGTCCAGTGATGACTTAGTCTATTTTGGTTGGCATAAAGACGAAAACATTCATAAAGTTGCTCAATATATTTTTGCGCAATATCCCGCGCCTATTTTAAAAATGACCTTAAACTGGCGTGATAATAAGCTGTTTGCAACGGTTAAATTATTTGCACTTGCACAGCTAAGCACAGAACAACAAGCTAGGTTGCAACAACGATTAGACAACTTTACCAATAATGTGTGGCGTAGTAACAAAGATCGTAAACGTTACCGCTGGGATATGGCGATACTGGTTAATCCTGAAGAAGATACCCCCCCAAGCGACCAAAAAGCCCTAAGCCATTTTGTTAAGGCTGCCAATAAATTTGGTATTAATGCTGAACTGGTCACGGTTGATCAAATCGGCTTACTCAATCGCTACGACGCATTGTTTATTCGTGAAACAACAGCTATTCGCCACCATACCTACCAACTTGCCAGGCAAGCTGAAAAAGAAGGATTAGTGGTAATAGACGATGCCACATCAATCTTGCGTTGCTGCAATAAGGTATTTTTACATGATGCCTTTAGCTACAACTCAGTGCCGTCACCAAAAACAAAATTTGTGTCGGATGCCTCTTTGTCCACACTGGAACAACTAGAGCAGGATTTCAGCTACCCTATGGTTTTGAAACTACCAGAAAGTGCGTTCTCTAAAGGTGTTTTTAAGGTTGTGGATCGTATTGCGTTGGAACAAAAACTGAGTTCGATATTAGCCGACTCGGCGATTATCTTGGTGCAAGAATATTTATACACCCAATATGATTGGCGGATTGGAGTATTAAACGGACGCGCCATTTATGCTTGTCGCTATCATATGGCTAGAAACCATTGGCAGATATACAACCATGGTGCAAAACGTTTTTCGACAGGTGATTTTGAAACCATGGCGACCTTTGAAGTGCCTCGCCAAGTATTAGAAACCGCTATTAAAGCGTGCTCATTTATCGGTAGCAGTTTATATGGAGTGGACTTAAAACAAATTAATGACAAAGTGTATGTAATTGAAGTGAACGATAATCCCAGTATCGAAAATGGTGTAGAAGACAGCTACCTTGGATACGAATTATATATGCAAGTTATGCAAGAATTTGCC
Organism: Paraglaciecola sp.; assembly: GCA_034111145.1. Lineage (GTDB taxonomy): Bacteria > Pseudomonadota > Gammaproteobacteria > Enterobacterales > Alteromonadaceae > Paraglaciecola. The sequence goes on along the minus strand of JAWUXU010000067.1, from coordinate 4,235 downwards.
AACCGTCTTGAACAAAGAGGCCGATAATCATGCTGGCCTTTGCAATTAACGAGACCCTTAGTACTGGCTTACATAACATTGAAATACGTGAGGTCGCTACAGCAGATATTTCACAGTTACTCACCTTAGAAAAACGCTGTTTCGCAACTGATCGCTTAAGTAAACGTAGCTTTTCATATTGGATTAAATCCAACCATCGTGTTTTTTTAGTCGCTGAAAGTCATGGCCAAATTATAGCCTATGGCTTGGTTATCATGCGCAAAGGCACACGTTTGGCAAGGCTATATTCAATCGCTGTAGACCAGAATATTGAAGGCAGAGGCGTCGGTCGACAATTATTGTTAGCACTAGAAAATAAGACGGTCGCAGTAGGCAAGCTATTCCTCAGACTAGAAGTTGAAAAAACCAATCAACGAGCCATCAGTTTATACCAATCGGTGGGCTTCAAAATATTTGGCGATTACCCACACTATTACGAAAATAACGGAGATGCCTTTAGGATGCAAAAAGCTATCCGTCAGGCCGCACAGTTTGACAGATTTCCTTCGTACCCTTGGTACGCTCAAACGACAGACTTTACCTGTGGCCCAGCGGCACTGATGATGGCGATGAATAGTTTATCTAATAAACTTCAGATGGATCAGGCTTTAGAGTTAGATCTGTGGCGCGAAGCAACCACTATTTTTATGATGGCTGGCCATGGCGGCTGTCATCCAATAGGTTTAGCTTTAGCTGCGAAAAAAAGAGGTTTTGACGTCAAAGTATTCATCAATACGCCATTACCCTTGTTTACGTCTGGCGTTCGCCAAGAGGTCAAAAAACAAACAATTGAATGCGTGGAAAATCAATTTCACGCTAGGGCACTACAAGAAAAAATACCCCTTATGTTTGCAGACTTTGATTTACAAACATTAAAAACGGCCCTAAGCAATGGAAGCAAAGTACTCACGCTTATTAGCACCTACCAGATGGATGGCTTTAAAGTACCCCACTGGGTAACCATAACAGCGATAGATGAAGAGTGCCTTTATCTTCATGATCCCAGCGTGCCTGAAGACCATACTTCAGGGTTTGACTGCCAACATATTCCCATTGCGTTAGAAGATTTCATTAAATTATCTAGTTACGGAAAGACCAAATTACGCACCGCTTTAGTGATATCTAACCCTACTTTTTAAGAGTAAAAAATGACTACTATTTTCACTACAAATAATGTTGAAGTATGCCTTTTAGGCAATACCATTAACCTAGATGACCTTAACGATAAAATTGCTAAAATATACTTCGTGAAACGTTTTCGTGACGTATTAAGTATCAGTACGCCTAAAGGGCAAATGTATATTTTTGATTATGGGGTAGCCATAAGCTGGGGAATAATTGACAGTAAAAAGACACAATTACTGGATATGGTTCAAGAACATGTTGCTGAAAAAAACCGCCTAAAAGAAACTGAAGAGTTTCACTTCCAAATAATCGCGAATTCATCAGTCTCAATTATTGACGACACTATCACCTTACCCGACAACAAAACCATGACCTTATTGGCAGTCAGCCATGCGTTGGCACAGTCAGCTAAGTTAGGTAAATTTGAAGATATGGCCAAAAGCACTATCACAGATAATGCTTATCTATCTCAAACCTTGGCAAAAACCGGAAAAATTCCATTAAGCCGTAACAAACTGTCCATGTTGCGAGGGGCATTGTTCAACACAAAAAGTGACATTTTATTGCACTTTAATTTATTAGATACACCTGAATTTTTCTGGGAATACCCCGAGCAAGAGAAAAAATACCTGACGGTGAGTCAATACTTGGACTTAAAGCCTCGGGTCGAACTACTAACGATGAAACTTGCTACCATAAATGAATTACATGAAATGCTGGCGGCAGAGCAAAATCATAAACATTCATCGTTTTTGGAATGGATTATTATCGTTTTGATTGCGGTAGAAATCGTGCTGTTTTTTTTCCATTGAACAACAAGCTTGCCACTATGAAAAGGTTAGTCTTGCACTATTTACGAGGCCAAGAATAAGAAAAAAAAAGCCGCAGGAAACACCTAATATGTTGCCCCAAAAGCCGCATAATCTTTGGAACTTTCGATTGCGTAACTCTTTTTGATTGATTGTTGGTTCAGAAAAAAGTGCTTGCTCTACTACCCTATGTGTTTTTTTCACTTGATACATTAAACCACCAGCAAAAATAATGTAAGCACTAACAGGCCCCCACCAGCCCTGAGTAAATGTGTCACTAATAGTGAGTAAAACGCCACCAAAAATTATCCACCAGGTCATTATCTTTCGATAACTTAATACTTGTTTTTTCACCTGTTCATTGGTCAACCTTTTAAGAAGTGGAGCCGTGCCAAACCTAAGGGCCAATATAGCTACAAAAGACCCTATTATTGCGCCACCCAGAAACAGAGCTAGTTTATACAATTTATGCGTATTAATATAAGCCAGAAGCGGTTGCTTAACTGCTGTAAGTGAAGGGTACAAACTGAAAACACAGGTTGTGATTTAATTTTCTGTAACATAATAGCTGCCTCTTAAAGAGATATGTGTAATGAACATATCTAAGGCACGGCAAGTTGAAAAAGTGTGACAAGTTTTTACACGTGCTCTCTACACGTGCTTGTTTATAAAAGCGAACATGACAAATGTCATCACCTATTGATGATACTTGTGTCTAACTGACTCTCATTACTTCGTTCATAGTGTGTTTACGGTTTACATACTCAAACGAGCTAACAACATGCCACTCAAAAATACGTCTAAGGAACACACTCATTCAAATGTGATTGCCTCTGCTTATGCCTTAACCAAATCATTTGCAGGTAAAAAGGCCTTAGACAATATTGATTTAGAGATTAAATCAGGGCAGATTTTGGGCATACTTGGGGCGAATGGTGCAGGTAAAACCACCTTGATTAATATTTTACTAGGGCGGCTTAACGCCGATTCGGGTGATGTGAGCGTATTCGGTGTCAAGGCCGGGAGTTTGCAAGCAAAGCGTCAAGCAGGGGCGATGTTACAAGTGGCCAACTTACCCGAAACCTTAAAAATCAAAGAACATATTCAGCTTTTTCAAAGTTATTACCCCCATCCTATGGATTACCAGCAAGTGATTAATTATGCGGGGTTGCAAGGCATGCAAAATCGTTATTCTAAAAAATTATCGGGCGGCGAAAAACAACGTCTATTGTTTGCTTTAAGCATTTGCGGTAATCCTAAATTATTATTTTTAGACGAGCCAAGCGTAGGCATGGATGTAGAAGCCAGACATGGCTTATGGCAAGCCATTCGTGATTTAAGAGCCGCCGGCACTGGCATAGTGTTAACCACACATTATTTGGAAGAAGCCGACCACCTCGCTGATGAAATTGTGCTTATAAAAGAAGGACAAGTGATAAGACAAGGAAGCAGTGAAGCTATAAAAGCCAGTATCAGTCACACCACTATTCGTTTTAATTACAATGAAAAGCCAGAGGCATTTGCGCAACTGCCTGGGGTAGTTAGCGTGCAGCCCAGGGGTAAATTTATCCAGTTACATAGCCAAAACGTCAATCAAACCTTGCTTGCGTTGTTATCCGCCTACCCAAATCTGCAAGACCTCACTGTGTCTAGGGCGGGCTTAGAAGAAGCATTTTTACAATTAAACGGATCAGGAGAATAAATATGACCCCCTCACAAAAGGAGGCTAGTACTCAGCCTATGAACAGCTCTCAATCCATGAACAGCTCTCAGGCCATGAACAGCTCTCAGGCCATGAACAGCTCTCGGGCCATGAACAGCTCTCAGACCATGAACAGCTCTCAATCCATGAACAGCTCTCAATCCATGAACATTATGCAAACCTTGAATATTTACCGTTTAGAAAGCAAGTTTGAATGGCTTAAGAGCATCCGTAATCCTGCTTTTGCTTTACCTGCTATTTTGTTTCCTGCTTTGTTCTACATTTTTTTTGGGGTATTGATGAATCAACATAACCCTGAAGTTGCCACCTACCTATTATGCACTTACGGCACATTTGGGATAATTGGCCCCGCTTTATTTTCGTTTGGCGCAGGCTTAGCGGTAGAGCGCGGGCAAGGTTGGTTAGACATTAAAGACGCCTCGCCTATGCCTGGGTCTGCGCAAATAATCAGTCGTTTATTGGTCTCCATGGCGTTTTCAGTGATGGTGTTAGTGAGTTTAGGTTTAGTTGCCCTTACCATGACTGATGTGAGTTTATCT
>JAWUXU010000066.1:0-64904 GCA_034111145.1 Paraglaciecola sp. | reverse complement strand
TTTGGCTCATAGCTGTTTTACTTAAAGCATCAATCTGGCATCGTTGTTCATAGGTCAGCTGTTTATATGTTTTCATTGTTGCATCTGTTGCCGGAGAAAAAGCAATTAGCATATATTCAGCTGACCGTCTTTTCTACCCGTTCAAGTTATGCACTTATTATTTGAATCCAAGGGGTATTATATTACGTTGAGTCTATATTAATTAACAATGTGTTGAATAGAAAAAACTTATGATTATTGATTTTAAATCCACTTTACGTTTTACAAAACGATTTAAGCAAGTTTAATACAGCTTATATTCAAACTACAGTGACTAAAACTAATGAACTATTAATACCAATCATGTTTTTAAAAAGTTATCTACAACCCTATTTTAAATATCAAGAGCGAGGATCAGAGTCGAATTACGATTGGCTTTTTAATGTGTAAACTTATTTTTTGAAGATAGTTATTCTGATGTCACCACCAAAGGTAGCTTTATTGGAATAAAATCGTCCCTATATCCAGCAAAGTTCAATATTTGCAGCAGGTAAAGTATCAACCCCATTCCCATTAATTCATGATGCCCCCAATAGGCCTGGTGGAAAACCATATCAGCCTTTTTTTGATATGAAGCTTGAAAATGAACCGCTATGGTGGAAGCATATTTATGCTCAAAAACCTGATGAATATAGATTAAAATGCATTGAGAGAGATATGCCATACTCAAGGTTTTTCACTACCCTTGCTTATATCTGCTCGCTGCAGGCTTAGTGGATATAAAGCGGCCGTAAAAAAGTCTAATCATTAATAGCCAGACGGTTTAATTTAGGCTCAACACTGAACCCAAGTAATAACTAAACCTCTATTTAACTTATTAACGATAAATAGCTATCAGTTCTGCACCACTGCGGGATACAAATTTATGTTATCGCAAAAAACGAGTGTTAGAATATAACATTCCAAAATTAATAGGACGAGTTATGAAATATGTTGTTTTAGCTGTAGTTATTGCAATAGTGATATTCTATTTTACTAGAAACGCAATGAATAAAGATGCAGCTGTTGAAAATATTGCTATAGGTCAAGACTTCCTAGTCAAAAACAAAGTCAATCAAGATGTCCTAGAAACGGCTTCTGGTTTGCAATACCAAGTATTACAAAAAGGCCAAGGAAATGATCACCCAAGTGCCAGTTCAACTGTAAAAGTGCATTACCATGGCACGTTATTAGACGGCACTGTATTTGATAGTTCAGTAGAACGTGATAAACCCATCAGTTTCCGTTTGAATCAAGTGATAAGTGGTTGGACAGAAGGCGTTCAATTAATGGTTGTTGGTGATAAATTTAAATTTTTTATTCCATCCGAATTAGGCTACGGCGACAGAGCTACTGGAAAAATAACGGCAGGTTCTTTGCTTATTTTTGAAGTGGAACTTTTAGCAGTCCAATAGTTAGCAGTTGAATAGTTAAATTATTACTTTTCAATTCGATTTAACGCGATGTAATAAAATGGCGGTTGTGGTGCATAAAGCACAACAACCGCCATTTTTTGTACGTCGGTTAATCTTTACTTATCGAAGCTTTCTTCTGACACTCAGTTTAAAATCATTGCTCATATGTTTTAAAAACGCCATAAACGTGCCTAATTTTGGATCGGGGTCCAACCCTTTAGATAGCCGAATAATTTGCCAGTAATAAAATCCTACCTGACCAAAACTATTGATGGCTTTTATAAGATTTAAAGGACTGTTATTGCCCCAGAACCCAGTGCCTAACACTAATTTCTCTTCATGATAATCAATATTATCAATGGTTTGCTGGATTAACTTTGCTGAGCAATCAGGTTCAAGGCACAGCGGTCTAGCCAGTCCAATCATGTCTACCTCACCACTTTCAATCGCTCGTTCCATGACATCACGGCTGCGGAAGCCACCGGTGATCATCACCGGGATGTTTGCAGACTGTTTGATACGCTCAGCGTATTCGATAAAATAGGCTTCACGTTTACGTGTGCTTTCTCGGACTTCTGTGGGCTCAACACCGATTAAGCTTAGTTGCTCATAAGTTCCACCTGATATTTCAAGTAAATCGACCCCATCTTCGCCTAACCAACTGGCGACTGTTATACAGTCTTCAAAGTTAAAGCCTCCCTTTTGAAAATCTGCCGAGTTGAGTTTCACTCCTATGGGGAAATCAGCACCTACTACTTGACGTACACCTAAAATAATCTGGCGAATAATCCGTGCTCTATTTTTTAAAGACCCTCCCCATTTATCCTGTCGCTGATTAATTTTAGGTGATAAAAACTGACTCAGTAAATAGCCATGGGCACAATGAATTTGCACCCCAGTAAAACCCGCTTCTTTAACCAGCCCAGCGGATGTAATAAAACGAGCAATGACCTCTTCTATATCACTTTGATCCATGGGACGCGGCCTAGCAAAATTGCCTAACATAGCCAACTGCACATCTGAAGGTGACAAGGGCGTGTTATTCACCATCTTTGGGCATTGACGACCAGGATGATTCAGTTGTACCCATAGATGATTACCTCCTGTGGTGCCCTGTTCTGCCCATTTTTGAAACAACCCTAGGTTTTTGTCATCTTCTAACACCACATTTCCGGCTCGTTCTAGGTAACGCCGATCGATCATCACATTACCTGTGATATGTAATCCTGTGCCACCTTGTGACCACGTTTTATAGAGTTGCATCAGCGCAGGTGTGGGCAGGTCAAACTTGTCAGCCAAGCCCTCTGTCATAGCGCTTTTACAAAGGCGATTGGGAAGTACTGTGCCGTTTGGTAGCGAAAGAGTTGATGCAAGTGGACTCGTCATTTCAGGATCTCGGTGAAGTTATAAAATTTATTTTGCAATGCTAATAAAAAGCTAATTAAAAAGCTAATTAAAGTACTGCACCTTCAGACATGAGCGCAAACATAAGCTCAGCCATGCATCGCCCAACACAACAGATCCCCGTTATGGCGTGTGATGCAGCTTATTTTAACCTTGCACCCACTTTTTACATTTACTTCATATCTTTGAAGGTTGCGCAAAAGGCGTTGTCGAGGTCGGCGATGAGATCGTCCGAGTGTTCCAAGCCGATTGAAAGGCGGATAAGGCCGTCGGTAACCCCGAATTTATCACGTAATTCAGCAGCCACACCTGAGTGGGTCGTGCTGCTAGGATGGCAGACGAGGCTTTCGCTGCCGCCGAGGCTGACGGCTGATTTGAAAATAGACAGGTTGTTGATAAGCTTAAAGGCGTCTGACTTTGGCACGTCGAGTACAAATGAGAATGTTGAACTAGGCCCCGAACATTGGCGTTGGTAGACGGCCTGGTAGGCTTCATCTTGAATAAAGTCTGGGTGCAGAATTGTTGCAGAAATATAGGCATTATCTGCGATCCATTGTGCCACTTTGCGGCCGCTGTCGGCGGCGCGTTCCATGCGGATACTTAACGTTTCCAGTGATCGAGAAATCATCCAACTTGTATGTGGGTCTAGGTTGAGGCCAAGAGCGCCGCGCGTAGCGCGAACTGGGCGCAGCATTTCGTTGCTGCCACAAACGGCACCCGCAACAAGATCACTGTGGCCGCCAACATATTTAGTCAGCGAGTACATGGCCATATCGATACCTTGGGGCACCACTTGTTGAAAAACGGGACCCATTAATGTGTTGTCACAGACACTAATTGGGCGATGGTTTGTCTCTGTTTCGATGATGTCTAATACGCGGTTTAGGGCTTCGAAATCGACCAGAGAGTTGGTTGGGTTGGCGGGTGATTCAACAAAAACCATGGCCACACGCCCTTTTTTGCCAGCATCGCGCAAGGAGGTGAGCATAGCTGTTTCGTCTAGACCGTCATGGAACTCGCCAGTTTCAATGTTGAATTGAGGCAGGAATTTGCGAATGAGTGTTTCGGTGCCACCATATAGAGGTGCACTTTGCACGATAACATCACCAGGACGCAAATAAGAAAGCAGTATGGCGCTGATTGCGCCCATGCCGCTGGAACAGACTACGGAGCGCTCTGATCCTTCGAAGAGTGATAGGCGGTCTTCGATGATTTCGACGTTGGGGTGATTGAAACGGCTATAGATCAAACCACCCACGCTGCCTTCTGGTGCAGGTTTGCGGCCAGCCATGATGTGAAAGGATTCTTCGCCTTCTTCCGGTGTTTGGTAGGCAAATGTGGAGGTTAAGAAGACGGGCGGTTTGACGGAGCCTTCGGAGAATTGCGGGTCATAACCATAGGACATCATCATTGTTTCAGGTTTGAGTGTGTGATTACCAATTTTTCTTTTTTTGTAGTTTCCGTCGTTAGCCATTGTCTATTTTTCTCTTTATAAATTTTGTTGATTGTTACGCAATGATTTTTTAAGTGCCAAGCCAAAATAGCGTGATAGCTTGATAGCGCTTAAGTGTGCACACAAAGTTCTGTTTCGTCATTCATAACACCGGCAGGAATTTTCATAACATTGAGTGCCATTTCTTAATTTCAATAGGAGGAGAATAAACCACATACTTTATCTGCACAACAGTTGTCGATTTTGTAATGTTTATGGGAGGCTAAGCATAAAAAACAGTTGAGACAGACAACTGAAAATTAAGACTATATTACGTGCAAATACAGTTTCAAACTTTAATTCGATCACACAATATGACTGGTCTCATTTTTGTTGTTGGGTGACAAAGTGTCAAATAAGGAGCGAATGTCGACAAATAAATAAACCATGTCTACCTTAATTCAGACAGCGTTAAGTTAGCGTTAAGCTTGTTTTCTATATAAAGTACCCACATACGCACTACATTATTAATAAAGAAGAGGCTGTTGGCCAAAATTTGAACTTATTCAATTCTTTTGTGAATTGATTTTATTGGAATACATCGTGCACCCTACAAGGGATTAAGATTGTTCGTTAATGAGGAATAAACATGAAAAAGACTATGATTGCAGTGACGTTATCTACATTTATTTTATCGGGGTGTGCATCTGATGTGAGTAATACTAAAAAAGGTGCTGGTATTGGCGCCGTTATTGGGGCCCTAGTAGGTAAAGGTACGGGCGACAATGATAAAAAACGTTATGTTTGGGGTGCTGCTTTGGGCGCATTGGCAGGCAGTGCAATTGGTAACTATATGGACAAGCAAGAAGAAGCGTTTCGTGAAGAGCTTGCAGATAGTGGCGTGGAAGTGTACCGAGAAGGAGACAGTATCCGTTTATCGATCCCCGGTAATATTACTTTTCCTAATGACAGCGCTGCGATTGTAACGGGTTTTTATCCGGTACTTGAGGACGTTGCAAAAGTATTGAATCGTTATGAAAAGACCAAACTCAGTATTGAGGGGCATACTGATTCTGTAGGAGATGTAAATTATAATAGGCAATTGTCGATGCAACGAGCAAACAGCGTAGCAAATTATTTACAGAGCACCAATGTTATGGGAAGTCGTTTGCAAACGCTTGGCATGGGTGAGAGTCAACCAATAGCTAATAATGATAACGCCCAAGGTCGTCAAAAAAATAGACGTGTTGAGCTTCGTATTATCCCATTGCAAAGTTAACCGACCCAGATAAATGGCTGTTTGATACAGCCATTTTTATATTTTCAGCATCAAATCAATCGACATTTTTCAAAGGCACACAGCCGTTTTTATCAAGTTTTTGTCCCTTGACTAACATCGACAGTTTCCTACATAACACATAAAAAACAGGAGTGAATATTAAACCAAAAAACGTCACGCCTAACATGCCGCTAAACACAGTAACACCTAACGCCTGACGCATTTCAGCACCCGCACCGGTAGCAATAGCAAGGGGGATAACACCGAGAATAAAAGCAAAAGAAGTCATAAGAATGGGCCGAAGCCTAAGCTTAGATGCTTCAACGGCAGCTTCGTACAGAGGTATGCCCTGTTGTTCTAGATGGCGGGCAAACTCAACAATCAAAATTGCATTTTTGCTGGCAAGCCCCACTAAAACGATCAGGCCTACTTGAGTCAGAATATTGTTGTCCATGCCCATTAACCACACACCCGCAATAGCGCTCAGAAGACACATAGGCACGATCAAAATAACCGACAACGGCAAGGTCCAGCTTTCATAAAGGGCTACTAGTAGTAAAAATACAAAGACTACCGCCATAATAAACGCCATAAGCGCTGAATTTCCGGCTGTTTTTTGCTGATATGCCAGCTCTGTCCATTCAAAGCTAATGCCATCAGGTAATATTTCTGCAGCGAGTTTTTCCATACTAGCAATGGCTTCGCCTGAGCTAAATCCGGGTGCGGCGGTCCCTAATAGGTCTGCGGCTGGATACAAGTTGTATCTAGGCACGCGAGAAGGACCTGATTGGTATTTGAAGGTAACCACTGAACTTAGCGGCACCATATCGCCAGATGAATTTTTAACTCGGATTCGGCCGATATCATCGGGTGTCATTCTAAAGGGTGCATCGGCTTGTGCAGTGACTCTGAAGGTCCTGCCCAAGTAACTAAAATCATTGACAAAGGCACTGCCTAGATATATCTCCAAAGCGCTAAATACTTCTGATACAGGTACACCTAAACGTTCAACTCTTTCTCTGTCTATATCCACATAGAGTTGCGGTGTATTGGTTTCAAATAAACTGAAAACTGACTGGGTGGCGGGTGCTTGATTCGCCGCACCTGCCAATTCCCACATTGATTGCTCTAAGACCCCAAGGCCACGACCTGCTCTGTCTTCAATTATCATTTTAAAGCCTCCACCGTTGCCAATTCCGCGCACTGAGGGGGGCGGAATAACAATGACAAAAGCTTCTTTGATTTGTGCCATTTGGTTTTGTACTTCTCCTAAAATTTGCTCGAATGTCAAGCCCTTAGCTGAACGCTCATCAAAGTAATCCATCATAGTGAATATGGCAGCAGAATTGGATGCATTGGTAAAAGTAGCACCAGAAAACCCAGCAAAGCCAACAGATGTTCTGATGCCGTCAATTTTCAATAACCGGTCTACGGCGTCTTTCACAACATCGTCGGTGCGCGACAAAGAAGCCCCTGCAGGCAATTGAATGCTAACAATTAAATAGCCTTGATCTTGTGCTGGGATAAAACCTTGGGGAACAGAAGTGAATATATATCCTGCCAACACCATTAACCCTAAATAGATTAAAGACATGAGCGCCCCTAATCGTATGAGTTTTGATGTTAACTTTCCATATAACCGGGCCGTGTTGTCCATCTGGCGATTAAAAGCATCTCCTAGGCGAGTTAACAAGCCCGGTTTTTCTTTTACTGGCTGATGCGGTTTAAGTAATACTGCAGATAACGCAGGACTTAAGATTAAAGATACCGCTACAGAAATCAACGTGGCGACTGCGATGGTGATACCAAATTGACTATAGAATTGCCCTGAAATACCGCCAACAAAAGCCGTTGGTAAAAATACAGCTACCAACACCAAACCAATCGCCATGACTGCGCCACCCACTTCACGCATCGTTTCTCGCGCTGCTTCCATGGGTTTTTGACCTTGGGCTAACAAACGTTCCATGTTTTCCACTACTACTATGGCATCGTCTACGACTATGCCTATGGCGAGCACTAAGCCAAATAGTGTGAGGTTATTCAATGAAAAGCCTAGTGCACTCATCACCGCAAATGTGCCGATCAGGGAAACAGGTATGGCGATAATAGGAATAATAGCCGCTCGCCAGTTTTGTAAAAATACCAGTATCACCAACACCACTAAACCTATGGCTTCGTAAATAGTGACTTCAACCGCATCGATAGACTGACTAATAAATTCTGTGGGGTTGTAGGCAATATCGTAGGCCAAATCTGGTGGAAAATTAGCGGATAATTTCTGCATAATGCTACGAATAGTTGCTGCTGTTTCTAAAGCATTGGTGCCAGGGCGCTGAAAAATAGGCATTGCCACGGCTTTTTTATCACCTAGGTAGCCTCTGGTGGCATAACTTTCTGCGCCTAGTTCAACTCTGCCAACATCTTTAAAACGTACAATCCTGCCATCGGTATTTTTGATAATAACGTTGTTAAATTGTTCTGGCTCAATGAGTCGCCCTTGGGTTTGCACGCTTAATTCAAAAGCGGTCTGACCTTGAGCCACAGGTGACTTATTCAAAGTCCCGCTGGCCACTTGAATATTTTGACCTTGTAATGCGCTTATTACCTCTGCCGCTGTCATTTCGATTGAGGCTATCCGACCTGGGTCAAGCCATACACGCATTGAATACTGGCTGGCACCAAACACTAATATGTTGCCCACACCTTGAATACGCGCCAATTGATCACGTATTTGTAACGTCACATAGTTGGCGATGTAGGTTTGGTCATAAGTGCCATTAGGTGAAAACATATTCACTACTAACATCAAATCAGGTGAATTTTTAATAGTCGTCACACCGATACGTCGAACCGATTCAGGTAAGCGCGGTTCGGCAATGGCAACGCGGTTTTGCACTTGAACTTGAGCCGTGTCTAAATCAGTACCTAACTCGAAGGTAACAGTGATGCTGACACTACCGTCAGCGGTGGATTGAGAGGAGATATACAGCATGTTTTCCACACCATTTATCTGCTGCTCGAGAGGCGTGGCAACGGTCTGTGCAGCAATTTCGGCATTGGCTCCAGGATAAGACGCCGTCACTTGAATAGTCGGCGGAGCAACTTGCGGATATTGCTCAATGGGCAATGTTTGGTACGCCAGACTGCCAATAATCAATACTATGATGGCTAACACTGAGGCAAATTTGGGTCGGGAGATAAAAAACTGAGAGAAATTCATGTGTCTATCCCTAGTTAGTGGCTGTATTGACTAGCAATATCGACTTGTTTTGGCGATACAGTAGCGCCAGGCCTGACGCGCATCATGCCATTCACTAATATACTGTCATCGGGGTCTAAACCTTCACTAATAATTCGCAAGTCTTGAGTGTGTAACTCACCTAAAGTGACAAATTTACGATCTATCTTATTTTCGCCTGTCACCACATAAATAAATTTACGTGATTGATCTGTGCCAATAATCATATCGGGTACTAACATAACCGCGACATTTTCTTGGGATAATAAACGCATACGCCCAAATATACCGGGTAAAATAAAGCCACCTGGATTATCTAAAATAGCTCTACCTTGAATAGTGCCAGTGCCTCGGTCTATTTGATTGTCAACAAAGTCCATGACACCTAAATGGCTAAACTCTGTTTCATCCTGCAAGCGTATTTGCACTGGATTAGATTTAGTGCGAGAGCTTTCACGTTTATCTAACTGGCTTAGACGAATATATTTTAAAAGGTCTCGTTCGCCTGCATCAAAATAGAAGTGAATAGGATTAAGTGAAACAACTGTGGTCAGTAATGTGGCTTCTGCTACACCACCTGTTACAAGGTTACCTTCATTCACATAATCCCTTGAAACGACACCATCAATAGGTGATTTAACCTCCGTAAACTCCATTTCTAACTTAGCATTTTCAAGCGCTGCCCAAGCCATTTGATATTCGTTAGTTCTGCGATCAACCTCCTCCTGAGAAAGTGAATTTTTGCGGCGTAGGTCTTTACCTCTATCTAACTCTTTTTTTGCTAAGTCGAAACGTGACTCAGCACTTTTCAGGGCAATTTTGAATGGACGTTGATCTATTACAAATAACACGTCGCCCTTTTTGACTGCTTGGCCGTCTTTAAATGCGGTTTGTTGTAAATATCCACTTACTCTTGCTCTAATTTGTGCTTGGTTGACAGCGGAAAATCTGCCTGTGTATTCGTCCCACTGCGTGATCACTGCTTGAATAGGCTGGCTAACATCCACTTCGGGTACTGGTATTTGCGGAGATTGTTTTTCAGTCTCAGAACAACTGCTTGCCAGAGTTAAAACCAATAATAGCGATAAATAAGAAATAGGTGAGCGCATGCGTGTTGTCCTTAATGGGTCGAGGCGAGCAAGGTGATTTAGAGTCTATACAAAGAATTGCAGGTGTTGTTGTTAGAAATTCAGAAAAAGATTAAACGCCATATATGTTTGTATTTTGGGCAATGATACATCCTAAGTGAGCAGATAGCGCAAACTAAATGTATTATTTTATTAGAAAAAAACATAACAAATTGACTATGAAAAACGATTGTGAACTTAGTGTAAACACTTGTTTAAAATATTTAGTAGGTAATCTGTTACAGGCCAAGCGCTTTGTTGTTGATATGCAAAAATGTATACTTCAGTTTTATAGCGATCCTGAGCAGCTCACTCTCCAAACAAACTAAAAAGAACAATTAATGAGACTACTTTTTTTCTTGTTGTGGTTAACGATATTTAGCCACTGTGATGTTATGGCTCATCAAGTTTCTGTCACATATGTAGCAAATGAAGCGGTATTAATAACAAACGGCGATAAAAAAGTATTATTCGACCCATTTTTTTCATCAAGCTTTTGGTACTTATCAGTTAGTGCCACTGGAGACCCAGCAGGCCATATTTAGCAGTACACCTCCTTTTGATGATTTAACTGCCATTGTTATTCGCCATGCTCATGGTGATCACTTTAACGCAAAGGATGTATTGAAATATATGCAAAAAAATCCGAATACTCGGTTAATTGCGCCACAGCAAGCGGTCGCAGAACTGAGTGCTTTGGCTAAGGCAAAACATATAATGCCTCAAGTGATCAGTGTTACATTAACCTTTAATCAAACATCAAAAAACTTAGCTGTGGCAGGGTGATTGATGCGGTGCGAATTCCACACGCTGGTTGGCCTAGTCGAGCAGACATTGAAAACTTGGTTTTTAGAGTGCCCCTAAAAAACCAAGGTACATCTGTCACCGTTATGCATTTGGGCGATGCTGATCCCGATGATGACCATTATTTGCAGTATAAAGACCATTGGCAACAGCGTGTCAGCGACACTGCATTGCCGCCTTACTGGTTCTAATCCTCGGCTGAGGGCAGGGATATTCTGACCAATATTCTTAATGTTAAAAAGAGTATTGGTATTCATGTGCCCATTAAAATTCCAAGTCAGCTTAAAACCAGTGGCCAAGATTATTTTTCCAAGCCTGGTGAGATGCGAAAAGTGGGCGAATCCCATAAGCACTGAATACATTATTACATTCGAGTGCTAAGTGGTTTTTGTTGTTGGGACAAATAAAAAGAAAAAATTTTATCAGTGCTTATTGAGGCATTCCCGTTCTTTTTTGCTCAATTCTTCGATATGCTATTATCAAAAATGAATAAAAGGTTATCAAAATGAAAGCATTCCTTGGGGCCCTCTTAGCCATTGTGTTGTTAGGTTGTAACGCTACAGACCATGATTCTGATGGATCTGAACCCGTCACAGGCATGATTTCAGCAAGTCAACTGCTCACAGAGCACCCGCAATTTCGTTACGCTTATGAGCAATACCAACCCAGTTCAACTGAAATCGATGCGGTAAAAACTTTAGGGGGCAAATCTCTGGTCGTATTATTTGGTACATGGTGCCACGACAGTGAGCGAGAAGTGCCAAGGTTATTAAAATTATTGAATTTGTCAGGCGTAGAGTTACAAAACCTGTCCTTACATGGGGTCAATTATAACAAACAGGAGCCAACTAATTTGCATCGGCAATATAACCTAAAGTATTCACCGACCATTATTTTGTTGCAAGGGCAAGATGAATTGGGCCGTATAATTGAAAAGCCACTTGTGAGTCTAGGGGAAGATTTGGCTAGTTTTATTAGTGATGAGTAGGACAATCTTTGTTTTTTAAAGCTAATATCAAAATTTTCATTAAACACCAATAATCTTTGGCTTCAAAGTGTTGGTCTATTCATCGATGTGGGGTTATTTAGATCGTTACTGCAAATAAGGGCGTACAATCAGTAATCTGTTAGTCATTTTATTAGTCGCCGTATTTCCGTAGACTTTTTCATCTTATGTTCAGCTTAATCACTTTTAGGAATTCAGTATTCAAACACTCACTCCCAGCGATAAAGACCTTTGGTTTCTGCCTCTAGGCGGAACGGGCGAAATAGGCATGAACATGAATTTGTATGGTCATGCTGGGCAGTGGTTGATGATGGATTGTGGCATTACTTTTAATAGTCCACTTTGCACAGAAGCGGAATCTAAAACGTCGATGCTGCATAAACACGACGTTGTGGCTGCGGACCCTTGGTTTATTAGTCAGCGCAAAGAACAATTAGCGGGCATTGTAATTACGCATGCCCATGAAGACCATTTAGGTGCTTTACCTTATTTATGGCGTCGATTTAAATGCCCAGTGTACACCACCAAATATACTGCTGAAATATTGCGTAGAAAACTTGCTCGTGGTGGTTTGGGTGACAATATTCCGATCATCGAAATAGACAGTGGCGAGCGAGTCGATATTGGTGAATTTAACGTTGAATGGATGGCGATTACCCATTCGTTACCAGAGCCACATGCTTTTGTTATTAGAACCTCTGCCGGCAGCGTTTTTCATACCGCAGACTGGAAAATCGACCTGGCGCCGGTGACAGATAAACCTTTCAATGCACATGCTTTTAAGTTACTGGGCAAGCAAAATATCTTAGCTATGGTATGCGACTCAACTAATGCCACTCGCGAAGGGCATTCTGTGTCTGAACAGCAATGTTTTAAAGGTTTGAAACAAGCAGTCGTAAGCGCAAAAGGACGCGTTGTAGTGGGGTGTTTTAGCAGTAATATTGCGCGACTAATTACCTTGGCAAAAATAGCAAAAGAAACGGGGCGTTATTTTGCGCTGTTCGGCAGATCATTGCAAAACACGGTGGGAGCAGCAAAAGCCACTGGGCATTGGCCAGATGACTTACCAGTACTTGATGCTTTTAATGCCGGGTATTTATTACCACACGAAGTGTTGGCGGTAGCAACTGGCAGTCAAGGTGAGCCAAGAGCGGCATTAAATCAAATGGCGAAAGACACCTATCGAAATGTTTCTCTTAATGAGGGGGATTTAGTTATGTTCAGTTCTATCGTGATACCCGGCAATGAAAAGTCCATCGAGAATCTGATTAAAGCCTTCAAAGCCCGCAAAATAAAAACTCTAATGGCCGACGAGTCAGAATTACCCATTCATGCTTCAGGACATCCTTGTCAAGAAGAGCTAAAACAAATGTACGAATGGGTGCGTCCACAAATCGCTATACCTACCCATGGCGAAGTGGAACACATGCAAGCAAATGCAGATATGGCGCGTTTAAGTCATGTGCCAAGAAGCCTTACGGGATTAAATGGCGACCTGTTTAAGTTGGCACCAGAAGTGAAATTGGTCAAACAGGCGGTTAAAGCAGGAAGAATTGCGTTGCAACAATCTTAGGTGTAATCACTCATTGGCGATCTGATATTTTAGATTATTACCTTAATTTATATCTTCTGACTTAGGGAAATTCCAACTACTTTCAACTGTAAATTTTAGTCAAATAGAGATGTTATACCATTGGGTATAAAGAATTACTCTCTCAGAAAGTCCCAGCTGATTTTGGACAAGGCTTCGCAGCGCAGGAATGGCAATCCCCTTTCAAGTAGCGAGAACGCAGCACAAAATCGGCTGAAGCTTTCCGATGGATGAGGTTTAAATAAGCCTACTCTGCGTTGCATGAATTTGAAATAGGCTTCTATTCCTGCATTCACGCGCTTTGCGTTAGGCTTGAGTGGTCACTTCTTTATACGGATTGGTATTATAGCTACTGGAGCGGATGTTTTCTTGAGCTCATTAAAAACAAAAAAAGACTAACCGTTAACCGGATAGTCTCTTTTAAATTGTACATTTTCTTTACTGAATTTAACTCATTGAGTTAGTTAGCAGTAAATGTAATCTCATCGAAATACACTACTGTGCCAGTTCTACCATCCACCATATCAGGGAAGATAGCGATGCCGCTAATTTCGTCGTTTTCAGGAAGTCCAAGTTGAGAAGTAAAATCAATGGTCAGTTGTTCCCATTCATTGACTTTAGTATTGCTCACGGTCAATTCACCATGTGAACCATATCCATCGCCTCTTTCTCTTTCAAACTTGATGCCGACTGGGCTGATTTTATCTTTCCAAACCCAAATCTTAGCTATAACAGTATCAGTGCTTAATTTAAAGGTTGTGACTGTGCGAGTCACCGCACCAGCAAATTTACCATTACCAGCTGGAGCTGTGTCTAACGTAATTTTGGCCACTTGTGAGCTGTTATTGCCTACTAGAACAGGATTGGCTACAAACTCTAGGGCAGGGTTTGATTGATTTTCAAACACATCCCAGCTAGCTTGCTCAGCTTCAGTACCTTCAAAGTCAATGCCTGCAGTGACATCTACTATTAAACTACCACCAGACATACTGGCTGAAGAACCCCCGCTGTCAGGAACCGCACCACCACTGGTTATCTTGAAGTTATCCAAATAGTACTCGGCACCCGTTGCTGAGTTGTAGTCTGGAAACACCATAAATAAATCTATGTTAGCAGCATCTAAACCCGCAGCGGCGAGCGTTGCAATGGGGAAGCTGTAGGTTTGCCAAGTGTCCAGTAATGGTGTTGCATGACCTTCGACATTAGTCGATAGATTGACTTCAGCATTTGTTGCGGTGCTACTTTCGACCTTCAATTTCCAATCAACTAAACCAGCATCTGGTGCTTTAACCATTTTAAAGTCAAATGTAATCATGCCATTGTTTAAACTAGAAGCATCAAAAGTCATACCATTAACAGCTCCACCATCATCTCGAGAGGTAAAACCAGCAACACTGGCTTTAGTCAGAGTGAATTTAGTCACTTCACCATTATCACCATCCGTAAGCACCTCAGTTGGTCCGCCGTTGTCAGTCCAAGCGGCCCATTCTGGAAGTGCTGCATTTTCAAAGACTACAAGCTCAACCGCCAGTGCAGTGACAGTACCAGTATCAGTATCACCGCCAGCATCGCTACCACCAGTATCACCACCAGTATCACTACCAGCTACACAGCTTAGGCCGCTTGCTGTACCAGTATTTACTGAGCCATCGATGGTCAAAGAAACGTTATCAATGTAAATATCACCACCACAACCTGCAACCGCACCACAGACTGCATCAAACTGTAATGTCACACCACCGGTGACGTTTACGCCAGCATTGGCAACATAGTTATAACGTGTCCACACAGCTGGCATATCTGGTGGGTTAAAAGTGGCTAGAGTTTCTAAAGTAGCACCTTCGTCATTACCTCTTTCAGAAAGTAATGAAGGTCGGAATTGGCCAGACACACCAACCAATTCACCACACATGTCAAACGATACGTTGACTGTGTCGCCAGGCATAACAGTACCGGCAGCAAGACCCACTAAAGCGAGTGAGGGATTGCCATTACCAGTAACCATTTTGGCTACATATGCGCTACCACTGCTTTGTGTGTCATCAACAGTAATAATTCCACCATTAGTCACAGTTGTCCAACCGTCAAGATTACTATTTTCGACGTCACCATTGGACGTTAGTTCACCAGTGGCTATGCCAATAGTAGCTGCGCCTATGTTGCCGCCAGTATCGCCGCCGCCAGTATCACCACCAGTATCGCCAGATGCTAAAGTGACGCTTACATCATCAAGAGAAACGGCACCGATTTCAGCGCCCATATCAAATAACACACGATTGTCTACACCACCAAAACCTGTTGTGGTCAGGGTATAAGTGTAGGTTTGCCATTCAGTGGTCAGTGCTACCGTTTCTGTAACAGCAACAAAGTCAGGGAAGTTCTGCCCTAGGCCTGCCAGCATGGTGCGTGCTACTGATGCTTTAGCCTTGAAAGATAAAATATAATCAGTGTCAGGCATCAAAGTAATGACTTGGGTTAAGTTCACATCCCAAGGATTACCTGCAGCTTGCACATCGGCTAGTAAATAACTGTTACCGGCTTCTACTTCAATAGTACCGATTTCATTCCAGCTATCATAACCAGATTCGAAACCGCCATTGATGAGTATTTCAGGGCCAGCTGTATCGCCACCAGTATCACCACCAGTATCGCCATCATCAGCTACAACTGGAATAACCATGTCATCAAAATAGAAGGTCCAGTTTGCCGCATCGTCTGCCGCATCACCTACCACACCATTATCGAAAATCAGTGTTATTGCGGTATAACCTGCGCCTGTGACACCGGTAAAATCGAAGCTTAGTACTTCCCAACCTGTACCATCATGAGTGACCACTCTTTCAACGTCATTTTCGTCTACATCGCCTTCAAGTTTAAAAGTAAGTGCGACCTGACGCTGCGACCAGACTTTAAGTGTAAATACATTATCTGCGGCAATAGACTTACCACTTAAAGAGAATGATGAGTTTGCTTGCCCAAAGAGTAATTTCGCAGCAAGAGTAATAGGGTCATCTAGAGGTATGGTTGTGCCACCAAATAACTCACCAGCAAATTTCTGCATGCGACCAACTTGATCACTGGTATTAATACCAGACTGATCAGGGTTAGTAATAATATCTGCTATAGCACCACCAAAGTCAGAAAAAACCACTGTCTCGTCAAAACCTAATACCACTGATGGTACGTCGGTCACAACAAGAGTAAATTTTTGGTTAACTGATAATTCGCTATCGGTGACTGATAACTCAATTTGATAGTCACCCGCCATAAGCGGCGTACCAGTCAATGTACCAGCAGCTGCATCAAAAGTGGCCCAGGAAGGCAACGTTACTGATGACATAACAAGTGTATCGGCTTCGGCATCATTAGCGGTTAATGTATAAGAGAATGCACTTCCAACAACACCATTATTGTTAGCAGTACTAGTAATAGTTGGAGCACCATTAACAAGGCTAATAGTTAAAAAGAGTGGTGTTGAGTCCAAACCATCACTGGCACCTAATGTTACTTGATAGTCAACTGTATCACCTGCAGTTGGAGTACCGGTAAGTGCACCGCTTGCAGCATCAAATGTTAACCATGTTGGTAACAGAGAAGCCTGAAACGTTATGGCATCACCGTCTGCATCTGATGCAGTTAGTGTGTAGGTAAAAAGGGTTCCTATAGAAGCTGTATCTGTATCTGCTGAGCTTATAGTTGGCGCAGCGTTCACTGGTTCCTGCACTTCTATGTTGTCATCGTCGTCGTTGTTGTTGTCATTACAACTCGATATAAATAGAGTCATTAATATTAATAAAAAAAATGGTTTGCCGCGAACGCGACTAAGCAAATCAGCCATGTGAATACCTTTTGGTTAATTGGAAAATAAAGAGCCAAAAGGTCGTTATTTATCCAAGTTGCACATTAATTAATCTAATAAGTATTTGCCATAAAAACTGGCAAGAGCAGGTTAGGTTCGACATTGCATCAAATTAAATAACAATCTAATAACAATAATCACAAAATTTTCACCTTGTAACCTAAACCGATGGGAATATTTAACAATAAAAATACGTTTAAAGGGATTGGAATAAGCTGAGGCGGACGTTTTGTGAGGTTTGTAAGTGGGGGGTAACTTAAGTTGGCGTATTAATACCTGCAGAACTAAGGAAGCGCCTATAACTAATAGACAAGATTGAGTATATTTCATAAACATATAAGTCATTTATATCTGATTAGGCTGCTGACTGCTTAAATCAGGTATCGCGCTTCTCTTCTTTACTCCCTTAGCTGGCAAGTCTATGGTTTTTCAATCAGTATGCGTTGATTAATGGCTATGCCCTTCAGGTTTATCTCAGATCCATCCGGCCATACGACTCTGACAGAATCAATAAGGCTTGCATCCGCTAAACCAAAATATTGCTCCACGGGTGTTTGCGATACGTAATTATTGCCATAACTGACTTCCCTCATCATGTCGAGTGCTCCTGCTCTAACATATATGCGCGCGCCAATTTGTTTGGGATTTGGTGCAGGCCCTAAAAGATCCACCGTAAGATAGCCTCCTATATTGCTGCTCTGATTTTCATAAAAGGACATATGATCATTATTATTCATGGTCACAATATCGATATCGCCGTCTGAGTTTGCATCGAAGCAAGCTACGCCGCGACCTGATTTACTGTCTATAATGCCGACACTTTCTGCGGACTGAATAAAGCTGCCATCACCTTGAGATATAAAAAGTCTGCTTTTGTCTTCACCAAAGTCTTGGGTGTTAAACCCGTTAACATGAAAAATATCCAAAAAACCATCATTATTAAAATCAGCGGCGCAGCTACCCCAAGCCCAAAAGCCAATTGAGATATCTGTTATTTGTGTGGTATTGATAAAACTGCCATCGCCTGTGTTTTCGTAGAACATATTGCCTGTATAGACACTAGCACCTTGGCCTGTTGGTGATCTGGAAATTGAGCTAACAAACCAGTCAAGATCACCGTCATTATCAAAATCAGCTACAGCCGAACCCATGCCAGATGTATCGGTAATTTGGGTACTGTCTGTTGTATTGACAAAGGTGACCTTTTGTTCGGCTGATGATTGACCCTGATTGATCAGCACCTTACTTCTACCGAAGTCGGCTACAACTAAAATATCTGGCCAACCATCGTTATTGACATCTGCAAAATTAGGGGTGAAGGACAAATCGTAGCCATCGAAATCCATACTGAGTTTATTGAGAGTCATTGCATGAGAGACTCCAGATTCTAGACTTACATCAGTAAATGTACCGTCGTTATTATTGCGCCAAAGATGTTGCGTTGATTCATCAAGATCATTTACTAATGGGGCACTGGCTAGTCTATGGGTCACAAACATATCCAAATCGCTGTCTAGATCATAATCACCGAATGCAAAGGAAATATTATTTAATTTGTTAATAACCCCTAGGCCTGAGCCTGAAGTAAAGTCACTAAAGGTACCTGAATTATTGCGAAACAGTCTGACTCTCTCACCCTTGATGCCACCGATAAATAAGTCGTCATCACCATCACCGTCGTAGTCAGCAAACACAGCACCCACACTGGGCACATTTTCCAGCATAATATTGGTCAAGACACTATCCTTTTCAAAGCGCAGTGCACCCTGGTTTAAAAATAGTG
Source organism: Paraglaciecola sp. (assembly GCA_034111145.1). Classification (GTDB taxonomy): domain Bacteria; phylum Pseudomonadota; class Gammaproteobacteria; order Enterobacterales; family Alteromonadaceae; genus Paraglaciecola. The sequence continues at coordinate 45,945 of JAWUXU010000066.1, read as the reverse complement.
CATTGGTGCCGGCATCTCCGCCTACTGCATAAATATCGGTCAAACCATCATTATTGACATCGCCTAGTGCCAGGCCACCCGAAAACAGGTCGATGTTCTGTTCTTCTATGGTGCTGTGCTCATGCAGGAGCCCGGAGGACGCTGTAATATCAACAAACATTATAATTTCGGGTTCTGGGGGAGCTATAACCTCCGATTCTTGAGGTAGGAGGGGCTCGTTTTCGGGACTTGTATTTCCAGAATCACCACAGGAGTATAAGGTAATAGAAACGAATAATGTTAGGCATACTTTACGCTGGAAAAGATTTACAAAGTGGTTAAAAATCACATTTATCGCCTTCGCTATAGTGACTGGGCAATTACTGTTGCTTTGGTTCCCCGATGTAATAGACGAGGTATTGTTAGTAAGTATAAATGCCGTTGAAGGGACCAATCAAGTAAAATTTTTGTAACTGAATTTTTTTTAGTCATAGGTTGTCTTATTTATAGGTTATAAGTGCACAAATGGATACGCGCTTGGTTTTAGGTGCCCGAGATAAATGCTTATATCGTATATAAAATACCCTTCAGACTCTGAGCGTTTTTACTTTTGCGGTCGCTTTTTCACTCCGTAGGCTGAAGAGTCGATTTAGCGGTGTTTTTTCGCTGTTTGACCGGTTATTACAAGCTCCACTAGCTTCTATGGGAAGCCAGTAGTCGAAATAAATGGCTTGGCCAAAGACATTTACCGAAATGTTCTTCTGGATAAGGAGTATTTAGCGGTGTTTAGTTCCATAGTGATACTCGGCAATGAAGAGGCCATCGAGAAACCTATTAAAACCTACAAAGCCCGCAAAATATAAAACTCATGGACGACGAGTCAGAATTACCTATTTATACCCAAAATCATTGGAAATGCAGTTAGGCGACAAAGGAGCGAAGACCCATGAGCTTAGTTTACTAAGTGATTGCGGTTCGCAAGTGCAGTCAACAACGCTGCAGTTTCAAGGATGACGGGTATATGCTTCAGACCATCGTGTCACAGAGAGTTAAAACAAATATAAAAATGCATACGCCAACTCACACAGACGTTAAAAATATTCAGGCGAATGCAAAAATGGTACCTTTGGTCATGTTTCAAAAATGCCTTCGAAATTAGAAAACGCTAGACGTTAAGCTGGTTATAAAAACGGTGAAAGAGGGTAGGATTAGATTGCAGCAATCCTACAATTTTAGAGGTCTAACTAGGTGGGTCATCAAAAAATATATTCTCTACTGGTAATGAAAACAGACGAGCAATTTTAAATGCCAAAGGTAAGCTAGGATCAAACTTACCTTTTTCTATGGCATTGGCCGTTTGCCTAGAAACATCCAGAGCATTAGCCAAATCAGCTTGAGTCCAATCTCGTTCAGCCCGAAGTACTTTTAAGCGGTTTTTCATCTGTATTTCCTGTTACCGATTAAAATACTAATAATGTAAGTGACGGCCATAAGCATTATAAGGTGACTAATTTCTGGTTCATAGCTTATCAGTTTTATGTCTTCCAGTTGTTCATAAGCAATGCCTGCAATCAAACCTATGCCTAAGGTTATGCCCATGGCATCCATGGTGATTTTGCGTTGCAACTCGTCAAGATTAGATAAATATTTGACGTTTGCGACGATCATGGCCACAGCCATTGTGAGATGAAGTAACAACGCATAAATAGAATAGGCTGCTTGGTAATCCCAAATATATTCTGCGCCAAATCGCAATAATGCTGTGCTAGTTAACCATGCAAATGTCCATATCCCTAAGCGACGAGTACCGGTGTTATTGTGTTTTGTAGTGATTGTTTCGCTGTGATTTATATCATTCATAAGTCAAACTCCCAAGTCTAAAGTAAAATAAGCTTTACATTTTATGGTAGTGTAGCTTCTAGTTTAATGTTGTAAAGTGTGTTTTACAAAAAGAATGTCTAGCATGACAGGTAAGGCAATTTTTTTACAGTCTTCGTACTTAAAAATGCCTACAAGTTCAAGGTTACCGTTTTTGCGAATACAGGATTTATTAAGCCATTATTAATCAGGCCACTTATTAAGCCACCTATTTTACAATTTATAAAATTCACCAAGCATTTAATGAATAAAACTGTCTTGTTAATTTATGGGATTTATACTTCAGACCACAAACTTTTGTAAATTTAAATAAATTACCGCTGTTAGACACAACTAAGTCTTCTGGTTTACAAACGAAGAGGGTGCTGTGCCTGGACGCTTGGTTATTTTTTAATAGTTAAAACAACTGGTTATATTGTGGTAAATAATTTGCTCGCTTGTCGCTTTTTCAGTTTGTGACTGAGATAACAAAAAGCCAAACATTCTGTAACTAATAAACACTTGATTTTTTTATATATTATTGTAAGTTCAAGATGTTATTTGTTTATAATAATCCGATTTTATAACGTAATTGACTCGAGGCTCAGCGATGTAAGGTTTATTTTGTGCTTTATCCCATAAAGTACTCCTATTACTTGTGAGCAGCTTTGTTTAAAAGTTACTCATATTCTTCTTTTCGCTTACAGGCACATAAAACGAAAAGTTAAATATTTCAGCCAAAGTAGGTGAATTTATTAGGTTTGATTTTGTCAACACGGTGTTTTTAGGTTTTATCAAACCGATAAGGAGAAAATGGTCAATGAAAATACATGAAGTAGCTTTAATCACAATTCTTGGCTTTACTGCTTCGTTCATAAGAATTGCCTTTGCAATTGAATCATCCCCCGTTAATTATGGAGATTGCGCTTATATGGAATTTGAAGATGTGGATCCGACCGAATTAACACTACAAGAACGTATAGATTTATTAAATGCAGATTTATTTACTTCACTGGATAAGTCTGAAAAGTGTATGCAAAAAGCAGCGGTAAGTGCTGCGGATAAGGTTGGTGCTGCAGGTGCAGGCAGTGTTAAAAATACAGGCAATGATTCTTTAGATGCCACTGACGTTGGCCAAGGTGCCGATGGACAATCACAACGTCAGACACGTTCTACATCCTCTTCCTCCCCCTCCTCCTCAAGTCATACTGATAAAAAGCGTGGACTAAACACTGGCGGTAGTTCAGCGGTGTGTGATGCTGTAAATCAAGGTTTGGTTTCCGCTACTACTGATAGTGAAAAGGAACACTTTAAAGACCTTAAAAAACAATACGGATGTAAATAACTAGTCATAACGAGGTTACACATGGGAAAAATATTTCAATCAGAGAAAACAAACAAATTTGCAGTTGTTTTCTTTTTCGCAGCTTCTTTTACGTTAGCAGGGTGTCAATCAACTCAGACTAACATTAGTAGTGTTGGACCTAGCATTGGGGGGGCCAGTGCCGCTAAAGTATTGGGTCACAAAGAACGCGCCCATAAATATACCTCAAACATTTTCCTTGATGTGGCTATACCCGTGTTTGACCCAGGAATACCCTCTGATAAATACGGCAATATAGACGACAAAGCTGTAGTTGAAAAAGATATTTGGCCACAAGTACGACGTTTAGAAGCAAACCGTTTTGCTTTGTACACAAAAGAAGCCTTAACCAAAAGTAAATTATTTGGCTCAATTAATGTAACCCCTGACGCCAGCGCCAGCGCAGATGTGTATGTTCTAGGAAAAATTAATTATTCAGATACAGAAACAATTAAAATTGGCGTGCGAGTAATGGATGCTACAAACACCATATGGGGTGAAAAAGATTTTGAGTACCAGGTTAGTGAAGGTTTTTACCGTGATGCACTTCGAAAAGAAGGAAACCCTTACGGACCTGTATTTATAGATATTTCCAGGTATGTGCAGTCTCTTCTAATCAAAAAGTCAGAAGAAGAAAAGAATAACATTAAGCTGGTTTCTGATGTTCGATACGCAGCCATGTATAGCCCAGAGGTTTTTTCAGCATATTTGACTGAAAAGAAAACGAGTTTTTTCAGCAACTCTAAAACCATTAGTCTTGTGGGTGCGCCGTCTGAATCAGATCCAATGTACCAGCGAATTTCTGCAATCAAAGCAAAAGATGCTGCGTTTGTTGATACCTTGCAAGATAGTTATGAAACCTTTCAAGCCACTTCACATGATGCATATCGTGATTATCATCGTGAAACCTTGCCTGTTGCTGTTCAAATTAGAGAAGCTAAAATAGAGCGAACAAAATCACAAATTGCTACCGGTATATTGGCTGTTTTGACTGTGGCTGCGAGTAAACAAAATACTATTTTGGGTGAGGTTGCTGCAGTAGGTGGGGGGCTTCTTGCAGCCAATAGCTTGATCAATGCGGTAAAAGCAAATCGTGTCATAGGCGCTCAACGTAAAATACTTGATGAGATGGGGCAAAATCTTGATATCAAGGTCACGCCACAAGTTGTTGAATTTAATGATCAATCAATTGAGCTAAAAGGCACTGCTAATGAGCAGCATGCGCAGCTTCGTAGTCGTTTATTAGAGATCCATGAAATCGAAAATCAACAAATGGGTCAACTTTAATAAATGAAGGAGAGGCGATAGCATGTCAATTGTCGAGCAACAAATTACGCAAAGCAGGGATATGAAAAAAGCTTTCGTTAGAAAAATTATGTTCGCGTTTGTATCCTTTTTCACCCTAGGTGCCATTGCTGTCAGCTTTTCCCATTTATTACCCATAACACAAGCCACCACAGAGGTTTTCACTGACGATAACAAGTTATTAGTAGAAAAACATACCACCCAATACAGTGACATTGATAGAAAAGTCTTGCAGTTAAGATTAACTAATATCAAAAGTAAGGTTGAAAACACCTTAAAAAACTCAGACTTAATTGCTTGGGACACCACTAGATCAGATGAGCTAAAAAGCCTCGTGGATGATGCTTACTTTGAATATGCAGGCAGTCAATACAGTAAATCTCATACGGTATTAGACGCATTAGAACAAAAGCATGATCTTTTTGTTAAAGATTATGAGGGGGTCTTCAAAACAAGCTTTACACAAGCAAAGTCAGCCTTTGAGAATAAAGACATGCCTTTGGCAATCAAGCTTAATCAGTTTACTCTTCAACTTAATTCACAATATAGCCCTGCCTTATTACTGCAAAAACGTATTGATGCATATCAACAGGTCAATTCTCTTTATGAAGAAGCGCGTATTGGTAAAGTAGAAAACAACCTTATTAAACAAAGATCAGCTTATCAAAAAATTATAAATTTAGATCCATTGGAAGAAAAAGCAAAGGAATCTCTTGCTAGGGTAAATAAGCATTTAGTGGATATAGCTTTTTCAACCAGTTTGAGAGAAGCTGTGAATGCTATCGCTGCTGCTGACTTCAGCGCAGCGCAAAGTGCGTTATCTAAAGCTGCTTCTTTAAAAAATAACAGACCAGAGCTTGCAACGATCCAAGCAAGAATAAATGCAGAAAAGAGAGCATTAGGTGCTTCTGCGGCTGAACAACAAGTGATGGTGTTTGTTTCATCAGATGAATGGCCAACGGTTAAGATGTTGGCGCAAGGTGCACTTAAAAAATATCCCAGTAATGTTAACATTCAAAGAGTGCTTGATAGTGCTAATCAAATACAGTCAGCAAATAACAAGCTTGATGGGTATATCAATAAACCACAAAGGCTATCAGACAGCAATATCCTACAAAGAGCTATTGAGACAATTTCTCAATACAGTTCACTCACAGGGTTAAGCTCAAAACTTGCCATTAAAATAGCTCAGCTTGAAACACTTCTCGATAAACAGAATAACCCAATTGATGTCACGATAAAATCAGATAACGATACTTATATTAAAGTCATAGGTGTAGGTAATGTGGGTAAAACTAGCAGCAAAGTCATCCAGCTCAAGCCCGGGCGTTATCAAATTCAAGGTAGTAGAAAAGGTTACCGTTCTAAGATCATCAGTCTAGTAGTCGAAAAGTCAACATTCCCTATAGTGGTCAGTATTGAATGTACTGAGCGTGTGTAGGCATTCAATTTATTATTTAAAATGAGTTAAGTCGTCAGGAGTAGTAGTTTGAGTTCAATTGAGCAAGACATTGAGAAAGGGAAACGTAAACGCCGAATGATGGCCATTGTTAGTTGCATTGGCCTACTTTTAGTCGGCATTGTTTACTTCGGTTGGCTTTTTATGACAAAGGGTTACAGTTTCACGGTAATGCCTCAAGAAGCAGCAATATCTCAACAGTTTTCAACATCATCAGGTATGGGCTTTTTTATTGAGAATAAGTTTTATGTGATTGGTAGTGAGGCAAAGGTGACTGTTAGTGCTAATAAGTATCAATCGAAAACAATCGGTATAACAGTATCATCACCTATTAATATCGACGTTGAACTGGAGCCACTTCCTGCAAAATTCAACATTGACACTTCTCCTAAACTACAAAATATCGATTGGCTGGTTAATGGTAAGTCCTACGGTTCTTCTTCCTCATTAGAGGGAGATTTTGAGCCAGGTGACTTCATTGTTATAGCATCACACCCATCATACGAAAGCGGTTCAGTGAGCTTTAAGGCAGAAATTGCAGGCGAAGTAAAAAATACCATATCCCTGACCCCTATTAATGGTTCGATAAGAATCAACTCCAAGCCTAGTGGAGCAACTGTCACTATCGACGGTGAAAGTATGGGTACAACTCCGGTTGTGTTACAAAAAATGGGTGGCACTTATGATGTTGTGCTAACTAGAGAAGGTTATCAGCCTGTAACAGACTCAGTTGCTGTTACTAAGGCCAATAAGCAACCTACTCGGAATTATAATTTAGCGCCCTTACAAGCTAGCTTACATATTTCTAGCTCTCCATCAGGCGGTGGACTATTTATCAACGGCTTATTTATTAACGGCTCATTCATCAACAGCTCAACTGAACAAAGCCCTGTTAGTGTTGATGCTAATAAACGTCATGAAGTGCGTTATGAGAAAGCGGGATATTTACCTCAAAAGCAGTTTGTGACACTCGAACCAGCAGAAAATGCCTCAATATCGTTTTCATTAAAACCTGAAATGGGCCAAGTGGGGTTTGAAGCATCCCAAACCGCTGATGTTTTTATTAATGGTGTCAATAAAGGTCAACCCCCTATGTCGCTAAATTTACAGGCTTTATCTACGACTGTTGAGTTTAGAAAGTCTGGATATAGAACGGTTAAAAAAGTATTTATCCCTTCACAGCAGAAGCCCTTGCTTATCAGCGCTGAAATGCTGCTTGAATTCGATGCAAGAAGGCGCGACGGTACACCACTTTTCGTATCGACTCTTAGTATTGAGATGACCCAAGTTACACCCAAGGCATTTACGATGGGCTCCCCTCGTAACGAGCCCAACAGAAAAAGTAATGAGCAAGAAGTGGCGGTGGATTTTTCTCGCAAGGTGTGGGTCTCTCGACATGAGATTTCAACCGCTCAATATAATGCATTTAGTCAAGCAACGGGTGGCAGCAAAATGCCAGTGACGAATGTTTCATGGTTTGATGCCGCTCAGTACACTAATTGGTTAAGTCAGCAAGAAGGTTTACTTCCTTTTTACAGAGTAAAACAGGGCAGGGTTGTGGGTACTTCACCCAGCTCTCGAGGATATAGATTGCCCACTGAAGCAGAGTGGGAATATATAGCCAAAATTAACCGTCGCTCTAAACCTACAATGTATGTTTGGGGTACTCAAGCCCAGATCAGGGATAAACAAGGCAACTTTGCTGACGAATCTTTAAAGGGACAACAAACATTTATATTAAAAGGCTATAACGATGGCTTTGCAGGACTGGCGCCAGTAGGCAGTTTCAAAGCAGATCGTGGCGGCTTTTTTGACTTAGATGGCAATGTAAGAGAGTGGGTTCACGATAAATATACTGTTATACCCGTTGGTAGCACTGAAGTATTTAAAGACTATATTGGCCCATCGATAGGACAGGGCAATGTAGTAAAGGGTGGCTCATTTAAAACGGGTAGAATGAAAAACATCAGAATAAGTATTCGCAGCCGTGAATCAACACCGGCTGATGACATCGGTTTTAGAATAGCGCGTTATCACGAGTAGAGGTTTGCATAATGAAAAAACGATTATTACTAGGTTTCATATTATTCGCTTTGACGGCTAGTGCTGGTGCCTATTTTGTGTCACTTGATTCACCACAAGATTTTCCAATTAACATTTGAGACCAACCATGAAAAACAATAATTCTTTGTCGATGAACCCTAGTTTCATATTAAGTGGTGCTGTTTTTTTTGGACTATTCACCATCATTCACTTTATTTATGCCGGTGTTATTAGAGTCGCAGCCAAAGAGGTAGAAGATACTCAAGGTACACAAGCGCTGTCTTCTATATGGGTTATTCTTAAGGATGCCGAACAGCAGTTATGTATTACCCTGATGTTGTTTTGTCTCTTTTTAATGGTCTACAAACTTTGGCGATTGATTGACGAAGAAGAAATCTATACCCGTGATTTACTGCCAGAGCATGATAAGAAAGAGCCGCTAGATGTCAGTGCTGCATTAGACGAATTAGCGTCATCTAAATATAGTGAAACACCTGCTTACAGTACTTGGATAAATTGTATCAGCCGCTTTAAGAATACCAAAAATGTTCAACATGCAGCCGAAACTATTCAATCATCCGTAGAAAGTATTGCTGCTCAACTTGAAAGCGGTAACAACATGATACGTTACATTATATGGGCCATTCCCTCTATTGGATTTGTCGGAACAGTTCGCGGTATTGGCTCTGCATTATCTCAAGCTGATAAAGCTTTAGAAGGTGATATAGCCGGTATGACATCATCACTTGGTGTTGCATTTAACTCGACGCTGGTGGCCTTGTTTATATCGCTAATATTAATGATGTTTATGCATTATCTAAACAGCCGTCAAGACAAGATGGTGATACGCACACAAGATTCTTGTGAGAAACACCTTTTGTCTCATCTGCATAACTAAAAGAGTTAGATGAGATGAAATTTAAACGTCGGCCTGAAAATGGCTTCAACATGTCTTTTTTAGATGTTATGGCTTGTGGTTTAGGGGCGGTTATTCTTATTTTCATACTGGTTGATTTTAAAGCGTTCACTGCAGATCCTAATGATGAGAGCCAAAATATTGAACAAGAATTAGCTGGCATTGAGAATGAAACAGCGCGCGTAGCTAAATCTATAGACGAGATAAACGACAAGATAGCAAAGCAAACATCTAAACAAGATGACTCTGAACAATCGACTCAAGATACAACACAAAAACAGAATAAGATGCTTCAAAGCATTTCTACGGAAATAGCTATTGTTGCTGATCTTGAAAATCAATTGGCTGGTGTATCCAAACGTGTTGATGATTCCTCAGTCATAGCCATGTCTGGGAAAGGTGAACAAAACTTTATAACAGGCATGAAGGTCGAAGGAGAGCAAATAGGACTTTTGATTGATAAAAGTGCCTCGATGATGGGAGATAATTTATTAGAAGTACTGGGTAAGCTGGGTGTAAGCGATAGCCAAAAAGTATCATCAGCAAAATGGATTAGAACTAAGCGTGTAGCCCAGTGGTTAATTGCAAGGCTCCCAGATAAATCAAAGGTCACGATGGTTGTTTATTCAGATGATGCAAAACGTTTAGGAACAGGTAATGTGAGTTCTGCGGCAGTGGGTGACGCTATGGATGCCATTCTTAAAGAATTAGGCAATGTGGTGCCCAATGGCGGAACAAACCTAGAGTTGGGTCTGAAAACGCTCTTTGATGCTAATCCATCCTTAACTGACGTGTATGTGGTGACCGATGGATTACCTACACTTGGCGGTGTATTGCCTCTTAAGTGCCGAAACTTTATATCATCTAGTCAATCTATCTCATCTGAGTGTCGAAAATCTTTGTTTATAAGCACTGTGTCGCAAATACCCGGAAACATAAGGGTTAACGTTATTTTGCTGCCTATTGAAGGTGATCCATTCGCATCATCTATGTATTGGAACTGGACGCGTTCAAGTTACGGTGTATTCCTTTCGCCAGCAGCGGAGTGGCCATAATGAGAAAAATACAGCGTGCCCCGGTTGAAGTGTTTAATATTGCCTTTTTAGACATCATATCTTGTGCTTTTGGTGCGGTTATCATGCTTGTTCTATTGGCTAAAAACGGTACGGATGATGTGGAGCGTGGGCCAAATAATCTGAATGTCATGATCGAACAGGTTATTGCTGCTAGTCAGGTATTGGATGAACTTAAAGGTGCACTTTCTGACAAGCTTGATGAGCTTAAAGCCGAAAAAAATAAAACTGCCTCTGTTACGGTTGAGAAGAAAAATCGTGAATCCGCTATACCCAGAGCACAACAAACCGTGCAACAACTTAAAGATAAGGCTAAATCTCTGCGTGAACAGATACGTCGTAAAACAGCCATGCTAAATACACCTAGCAGCACTGATATACCAGACGATGATGTGGGAGGCATACCTACCGATGCCGATTACGTTGTTTTCGTGATTGATAATTCAGGATCTATGACAGCTAGTTGGCAAAATGTAATTAAAATTGTGCGAGATATTCTTCAAAATCATCCCAAAATGAAAGGTTTTCAAGTGATGGCTGCTGATGGAACACTCATGTTTCCTGGCAACAAAGGGCAGTGGCTCCCAGACTCCCTTCGCTTTAGAAAGTCAGCAATGCAAGAATTGGATCAATTTAGGGGAGGCAGCAGTGATCCCGAGAAGGGGATGATGAAAGCTATCGACATATATAAAAATACTAAAGGAAAAGTCAGTATGTATGTCTTTGGTGATGATTACCGTCCTAATAATCTTGACGCAACAGTTATTGCTATAGGCAATAAAAATAGAGGTGCTGATGGAAAACCAGTGATTCGAATTCACGGGGTTGGTTTTAGCCGAAGACAAGGAAATGCAGAGACATTTGCAGCATTTATGCAAGCGGTAGCCAAAAGAAATAGAGGGGCCTTCGTAGGAATGTACTTTTGATGTGAGAGCTTCTAATGTGAATGTTGATTAACATGTCTAATTAACCACCTTATTTTTGAGCGTTCTTAAACCTGACATTTATTTAACGGCACAAAATGAAATAATTAATAGGACATTTATGATGTTGGCTATCTGAGCAATTAAACTTGTTTTTGTCACGGGAAGAGCCCCAAGTCTGTTATTTAGCTCGGGGCCAAAAATGTCTTAATTGTATCTAAGACAATTTGTTTTTAAAGTCTTCGTACTCAAACTTACGCACAAGTTCAAAGCGACCATCTTTGCGAATAATGCCGATGGAAGGGTGTTCAACACCATTAAAGAAAGTGGTTTTGACCATAGTGTAATGCAGCATATCCTCAAAAATTATCCGCTCACCTATTTGTAATTCGTGATCAAAACTATATAAATCAATAGCATCACCGGCTAAACATGAATTGCCACCGAATCTATAAGTATAAGGTTTCTCGCCTGCTTGGCCTGCACCACGTACATCTGGGCGATAAGGCATTTCTAATACATCTGGCATATGGGCTGTGGCTGAGATATCCAAAATGGCTATTTTGTCTTGGTTTTCTACAATATCTACCACTTCTGCTACTAAGGTACCTGTTTGCCATGCCACGGCCGAACCGGGTTCAAGTATCACGATTAAATGTGGATGCCGTGTTTTGAATGCTTTTAAGGTGTCGACTAAATGTTTAACGTTATAACCTTTGCGCGTCATCAGATGCCCACCACCAAAGTTGATCCACTTTAACGTTGGTAACCATTTACCAAATTTATCTTCAACCGCTTTGATAGTGCGTTCGGTTGCAAAGGAATCAGATTCACATAAGTTGTGGATATGTAGACCATCGATGCCTGTCATATCAGCACTGTGTAAATCTTGTGCGCGTATCCCTAGTCGTGACCCTGGGGAACTAGGGTCGTAAAGTGCAGTCTCGGTTTCTTGATGCTCTGGATTAACACGCAGGCCAGGTGATACAGTCGAGTCTAAAATTTGTTGTTTATACCTTTGCCATTGGCCTAAACTATTAAACGAAATGTGGTCGACTAAGTTAACCAACTCATTAATATCTGATGCTTTAAAGGCAGGCGAATAAGCATGAACTTGTTTGCCAATATGTTCTTTTCCAAGCCTTGCTTCCCAAACTGCACTGGCAGTTGAGCCCTGTAAATATTGGCCAACTAAGTCAAATGTTGCCCACATAGAAAATCCTTTGAGCGCTAAAATAATCTCAACACCACTTTCTTGTTGAATGTGTTGCATAAGCTGCAAATTGGCTTCAAGGGCCGTTTCGTCGCATACATAACAAGGGCTCGGGATGGTTAAATTTAACATCGGGTCAATCATATTGTGGATACATTATTGGTACGGATAAAAACTTTTTTGATAATATCTCTGCCAGTAAAATAGTGAAAGTGAAAATTGTTTTTGTTTAATAAAATTTAGAGCTGTTTTGTTTAATAAAATCACATGGATTTTTTTATTAATGACACGTTCGCATAGATATATGCTGAGCCATGAGCCATGAGCCATGAGCCATGAGCCATGTGCCATGAACAATATAAATTTTAATTTTGCCTCATATTGATTATAGGATTGTTGGTGACTTGCGTAACATCCCTTCAAACATCTATAAAACTGAGTTTATAAAGTATCAGGTTAAGAGCCTCAAATACCGAGGCTCATTTATAATAGTTATTTGTTAAACGGGCTTTTGTCACATTCGATCACATGCCAAGGCAAGCCGTGAGTATTTAGCATGTCCATAAAGGGATCTGGGTCAAACTGTTCCATATTCCACACCCCTGGTTTTTTCCATGTGCCATTTAACATCAACGCCGCGCCTATCATGGCGGGTACGCCAGTGGTATATGACACAGCCTGAGCACCCACTTCTTCGTGGCACTTGGCATGTTCACAATTATTGTAGATAAAAATGGTTTTTTCTTGGCCATCTTTTATGCCTGTTATATAGGTACCGATACAGGTTTGACCCGTGTATCCGTCAGCCAATGAACTGGGATCAGGTAATAGTGCCTTTAAAAACTCTAAAGGTATAATTTGCTGACCTTGGAAGTCGATAGGCGCGATACTGGTCATGCCGATACCTTCAAGTACTTTAAGGTGGGTAAGATAAGCGTCACCAAAGGTCATCCAAAAACGAGCACGTTTAAGAGTAGGGAAATGTTTGACCAGTGATTCTAATTCTTCGTGGAACATCAAATAAGAGGCACGCACTCCGATATTTTGATAATCCAAGTCTTCGCGCACGCTCAATGGCTCTGTTTCTTTCCATTCACCGTTTTCATAAAAACGCCCACGCTGGGTAATTTCACGAATATTGATTTCAGGGTTGAAGTTGGTTGCGAAGGCTTGACCGTGATCGCCGCCGTTACAATCAACTATGTCTAGATAATGAATTTCATCAAAGTAATGTTTGGCCGCATAAGCGGTGTAAACATTGGTTACGCCGGGATCAAAACCGCTGCCTAGCAGCGCCATCAAACCCGCTTTTTGGAATTTTTCTTGATACGCCCACTGCCACGAGTATTCGAATTTGGCGACATCTTTGGGCTCATAGTTGGCTGTGTCCATATAATCCACGCCAGTTTCTAGGCAGGCATCCATTATGGCTAGGTCTTGGTAAGGCAGGGCCAAGTTAACCACTAAATCAGGTTTAACTTGATTAATCACCGCAACCACTTCACTGGCATGATCGGCATCAACAGCAAATACGCCTTTGACTCGGTCCAACCCGACTTCTTTTTGTAGTGCTTCACATTTTGAAACAGTGCGACTGGCAAGGTAAATTTCATCAAATAGCTCGGGTAAGCGAGCACACTTTTTTATGGTGACAGCCGCGACGCCGCCAGCGCCAATAATCAAAACTCGAGACATAGAAAGCTCCTAAATAAACAAGGGTGTAAAATAAAAGCTGAATGCTATCAGCAATTTATTGTGGTGCAAGTTGAATATTAAAGACGACTCAAAGTTAACTATTTAAAAACACAATTCCATTGAAGTTAAACCAAGTGAAGTCAGCACCGCTTGTTTCCTTTGTGCGGTGTTTCCCGATACGAGTATATGTTTGATGCCATGTTCTTTGAGGTATTGACGGTTAAACGCCTGAAATTCATGGCGATTGGCGTCGCCTGAACGCTCCCATGTATCGTCGTAGGGGATATCATCATCACATAACACTACTAAGTGATAACGCTGCCAACATGCTTTGGCGAGTTGTGCTAACTCTGGCAACGCTGCTTGGTGGTAATGCAGAGCAAAATGCCATGTAGTAAAAGCGCTGGTATCACAGAATAGATACTTGTTAGCCTCAAAAGTAGCTTGGTCTTCCCATTTGTTTTGGGTGTAAGCAATATGCAATAACTGATCTGGCGTTAGACGCCTGTCGACTTGATGTTGTAGCCAGTAATTCCGACCATATTCAGGCACAGTGATGCTGTTAAGCTCATCGGCTAGTGCTTCGCATAAAGTGGTTTTACCAGTGGAGGGGCCACCTAAAAAGACTATTTTTTTGATCACGAAATGGGCTGGCCTTTATTTAAATTGTTTGAATTGTTTAGATTGTTTAAATGGTTTAAATGGTTTAAATGGTTTAAATTAGAGGTTGAGTATTTATACCATTGCCATTGGCCGATTATAGCCATTACCAAAAAACAGGTGTACAAAAAGGATGTGGGAAACAAACCTTTTTGCCAATATATACCGATAGCAACTATGTCTACGACAATCCATAGCATCCAGTTCAATAATTTTTTGTGTGACAATAACCACTGTGCTGCCAAACTTGCACAAGTGGTAAAAGCATCAGGGTAGGGAAAACTAGCATCTGTGTAATGGGCCATTATTGTACCGAGCAAACCGGTGCTAACAACAATAGCGATGATCCATAAAAAATATTCTTTGGCTGTGCCTTGGTTAACAATAACTTGGCCGGTTGAGTCTTGAGCGTTTTTCCACAGCAGCCATCCATAGATTTGAAATCCAATATAAAATAGGTTTAATGCCATATCCGAATACAGTTTCACGTCGTAAAAAATCCAAGCGTAAATACTGACTTGCACAAAACCAAAAGCAAAACACCAGATACTGCGCTTTATGACTAAGTAAACACATAAAAAGCCAGATACCGTTGCTACCCATTCTTGCGGTAAAGCGCCTGCAAAACCTTGTAGCCAGTTAATCCAGTTCATTTCCATAAGTTAAGTGTGACCGCTTAGAGCGTGAAACGTTGTATGCTATCTAAAGGTTTACCCTTAGAGTTGACGTTACCGCCAATAACATACAAAAAATTTCCAAATACAACCGAAGTGTTGTGACGTGAAGGTTGATAATTTATTTGTGGCTCACTCCATAGTTGCTTATCAAAATCATACATGAGAACTGAATTTAGCTTTTTATAATCGCCAAACAGAAAAAGTTTATTGTGAGCATACACTGCAGAATGTGCACTAACGGGACGTGGTAATTTGGCAAGTGATAGCCATTGGTTGGTATTTGGATCAAACCGTTCAAATACATTTAGTGCTGATTGGTGGTTGAATCCGCCAGCCACATATATATAGCCATCTTTGGTGATGGGGGAAGTAGACTTTGCAGTAGGCATATCTGCCAGCTTTATCCACTTATTAGACGTAATATTGTAAGCTGCGGTTAAAGCAGTAGATTTCATAGGTGCTTGTCTCTTACCGCTGGCGGTAGAGCCGCCCAAAACATAGATGTGGTCATCAAGCAATACAGACCGAGAGTCTCTTCTGGGTTCGGGAATAGGAGCCCCTAGAGTGACTTCGAAACTATGTATATTAAAAATTTCCACTGTGTTTTCAAGCGTGGCAATGGTACCTGTATATGACACACCTCCAATTAAGTAGATTGAGTCTTTACCATCCCATACTGCTGAAAAATAACGTCTAGGTATAACTCTGTTTTTGAGTACTTTGACCGTTCCATTAATAGGGTCGATGATTTCAACGTCTGATAAAAATTTTCTGCCTCTAGAGCCCGCAAAAACAAATATATTTTCCCCATCGGTAGCGCTGGCATGACCATAACGCGGTGTCTGCAGTTTAAGTTCTGAGCTTGTTTCTCGCGAAAGCTGGGAACTGCATGCGCTTAAAACAAACACTGCAAAAACAACAATAATGTAAAGGGGAGAGTGTGTGTAGCGAACGCGGTTGCTCATGATAGTCCGATAAAGTGATTATATGCGAAGGTTATAAATACTAACACCAAGCTGTTTTTCAATAAATAAGATATTATGTTCATGTGTTATTACCTAGCCCCCTGCAAACCGCCTGTATGCAGCGCTAATATTCGACTTCCTTGGGGGAAATACCCTTTAGTCATTAAATCACGTAACGCAAAAAATAACTTACCGCTGTAAACTGGCTCAATTTTAATCTCGGTTTGATGGTAAAAGTCTTGGCAAAATTGTGTCAGTTCATGGTTCGACTTAGCATACCCTCCAAAATGATAATCATGATTGATGTGCCAGTTTTTTATTGGCTTATATTCGGGTAATAAATCCATTACCAGTTGTTCTAAATAACCTTCACCTTTGAGCACACCTACCCCTAAAATTTTGCAGGCAGTAGTTTGAGGGGGCTTTTTTAGCCCAGTATTTAGCCCAGTATCTAATCCAGTAATTAATCCAGCCAGGGTGCCTCCGCTAGCAACGGGCACCACAACATAGTCATATGCATTGCACAGTTCATCAACAATTTCGCCTACACCTTTTAACGCTTGTAACTGAGAGCCACCTTCAGGGATAAGCAGAGCATGGGGATATTGCTGTTGTAATTCATGAAGATAGTTAGGGTTAGTTCGCTGTTGATATGTTGCTCTGTCGACATACTGAATATCAGTCCTCCAACTAAGCAAGTCTTGCAACATAGGGCTAAGATTTTGTGAATAATCCCCTCTGATGATTGCTGTGAATTGAATGTTGAGTTGTTGGCAGCAATAACCTAAAGCATGAATGTGATTTGAAAATCCTCCACCAAAACTGATGATATGTTTTGTGTTAGCTTCTACAGCAGGTAATAAAGCATGTTTTAGCTTACGCCACTTATTGCCTGATATTATTGCATGCAGCAGATCGTCTCGTTTTATTGAGATTTGAATGTCCTGCAAGTTTGCCCAGTGCGGTGATATTACTTGTTCGGGTGAAGGTGTTTGTATGGCTAATTTTGCAGCTAAAGACATCATTTTTTATTAAAGTATCATTCTATTAGAATTATGCAGTAGCATAAGGTGATATTTATTAAACTATCAGAAGGCTTTACATGACCATAGTTATTATTTGTTTATTTATCGCTACGCTTATGCCTATTTTAAGCAAAGCACCAATGGCAATAGCCATGAATAAAATAAAAGGTGGCTATGACAATCGTCACCCCCGTGAGCAGCAAAAGTTTTTATCGGGATTTGGCGCTAGGGCTAAAGCGGCACACGAAAATTGTTTTGAAGCATTAATTATGTTTACTCCCGGAGCTTTAGCGGTGCTGGTAACTGATAATGCAGGGCAATTAGCAGAATATTTTGCCATTGCGTTTGTTGTCTCAAGGTTAGCTTACTTATTAGCCTATTACTGTGACAAACATGTGCTGCGCAGCAGCTTTTGGGGCGTGGGATTTATATCTTCACTGGCACTTGTTTGGTTAGCCATCCCTTAGATTGCCGATAAATGGTGACAGCAAAACTAGCCTGCTGTCGCCACTTTTATGTAAGCCTAACTAATGAGTTATGCTGCCTTAACTGCAGTTAAAAGCAAAAGAAGCAACAAAAAAAAGTAAAAAGTAAAAAGCAAACAATCGGCGTTACTGATGTGGTCTTATTACTTGATGCAAAACAATCCAATCTAATTCAACTCGATTAATTACCGCAGCTCTCTTACTCACTTACTCACTTACTCTGTTACGTTGTAATGAAAATGCTTCAAAAACGTCATCAAAATCGGTGGTGTTAGCTTACAGGTCAGGATGGCCTGAGTGAAAAATTTAAATGGGTCCTTGCCCTCATAAATTTTGGGAGTAAATAAACATAAGACAGGAGCTCAACGTAAAATCCCATAAATGCAAATCATTATCATTTGCATTTATGGGATTTTACGTTATTATATTCGTAGCAAATTTTTGCTACATAGTGACTGGAGAGATTGCATGGAACAGGATAAAAACATTAATCAAGAACCGCATTTTATTTCCTGGAAACTCCATACTTTAGCAGGTAATTTATGTTTCGAAAAACATCAAATTATGCATTCTATTGAGCATTATGAAATCGCGATTTGCGAAGCGATTAACCTCATTAATATGGTCAATTTAGGCAGAGCGGCCGTTGCTGCACTACTCACTAGTTTTCATAATTTAGCTGAACTATATATCCAACAAAACGAACATACCTTATGTGAGAACGAGTTAGCTAAAGCACAAAATGTCATTAATGGTCTATTGCTAAACGAGCAATCTGGGGAGCAAGAAGAAGCATTAAGATGGGGTAAGTGCAGAGCTCATATTACACTACTGCAATTTAGACAGCTGCATCACGATAGCCTTTTACAAAAAAATCAATGTCAACTCAACAGATTAACCACCAAGCAGTTAAATTAATTCCTGCTGTAAAGGCTTTACTGTTTATTTAACTACAATAAGGAATAACCATGAAACCTGTTATGCAATATGTAATTTTTGCCCTCCTGCTAAGCCCTAGTTTTTATTCGTTCTCCCATCCTGGCCATGAGCATAGCCATTGGACCAGCGATTTTTTACATACAGTCTATTACATTTCGGTATTTGCAGTGCTTGGTATTGGCGCATTTCTGCTAACAAAAGTAATGATAAAAAAACGTAATAACACCAATAAGGAACACTCATGATTGCTGGCTTACTTAACGCATTCGATAATAAGTTTGAAATACCCTCGGCAGCAGCGCACTGCGATATTCCGTGCAAAATTTATGATCCTATTGTAGCGCAGGTAGCCTGCTTAAGTGTGCTGCGCTTTATAGACCTGATACAAGAACTAAATGATAAACCGCAGCTTACGACCGCTGACTATTCGCAGCTTAGTCGGCTAACGCGAGAAAAAGAAATTCATGCTAGTAAAGTTAAAGAAGAGATCCGGGTGATTTGGGGTGACTACTTTAAGGCTTCACAATTAGAGCCGTTTCCCAATACACATTCTTTAGTGCATGAAATTATGTTAACTGCATCGGCATGTAAACAGCATATCGTGAGAGACAAGGCAGAGCATTTACTAAGTTTAGTGAATGAATTTGCAGATAGTTTTTGGCGCAGTAAAAATTTGACGACTTATACGGCAACATGTCCTTATCCGCCCAGCGAAAAAGTAGTGTATCCAAAGCTTATTGAATAGTAGACAGCTAGTAATGTTTCGACTTTACAAAGTACTGGGTGCCAGTATGACACCCACTTTGCATCAAGGTGATTATGTATTGTGTTTAACCTGGCCTTCTTTTAGACTCAGAAAAAGCCAGGTGGTTGTCGTCAAACACCCCAGGTACCAAACCATTATCAAACGCATCAAACGGGTTAGGGATAATCGTGATTACTTGTTAGATGGCGACAATCCTCGTAGCACAAGCAGTCAGGAATTGGGCTTTGTTACCCAAGAAAATATTGTTGGATTGGTGCTCTTAAAAATTGCTAACAAACATAAAAGTTCATCTTACTGACCCTTAAAAAGACTTTAGTGGTGGCTAGAAATCTTAATTCGATAACGTTATAAACGGTCTCAGCATTTCTCTTATTTGTTACTTATCCTTGTTTGAATCGTATTTTTCAGCGTCAACAACGGTGTGTGCTTTTGCAAAAAAATGGCATAAACATTAACTGTCCACCTACACGATTGTTAATCACAAGGCCGTCACTTGTTTGTATTTTTTGCGCCCAAATTTCGCTCACATCCTGGCAAAACTGCGACGATTTTTGCCAGTATTCATCGCCAGGACTAAAGTCATGCTGCACAATTTTTTGATAACGAGCTAAGCCGACTTCCTTGGCTAAAAATGGAACAGCGATATCCACATTATCCTGTTCGTCTAGCACCAGCTTGTAGTTGTGCTCTTCTTGCACCCAGCATACTCAAACATAAATGGTTTTTGATATTGCCAATCATGTCGCCAGTGCTTCATCACCATAGGCGCGGAAGATACGCCGTCGTCATCGACAAAGGACATGACCATGATATGTTGTAAGCTTATATAATCGCCTGTATCTAGGGCTACATAAACATATTTGGTACCCCAAGATTGGTAAGGCTTAGACAAAATGTGGTTATTTACAAACCCCATTTCTAAAAAGTCAAAGCTCACTCTATAAGGCCCAGCCATGGCTAAAATGGCGCGACGGTCTTTTTCAAACCAAGACAAATTCTCTGCTTGTATAGCCAACCAGCCCTCGTGAGGCTGTTCGTCCAATACTATTTTGGTGCCGCGACCGGTGCCGCCTCGTGGCTGCATATCGCATATCGCATATTTCAGACAGGTTCCAACTGAAGGTATATTGGCTTGTGCTTGCGCACTTTTTTTCTTTCTTCGTAGCTTCAACTTTGCTATTTTTCAATGGGGCAGGTGCTTAATGCGTGCTTTGTATAACAGACTTGATGGTGTGTTTGTGCTTAATAGTGAATATAGAGACTGGTTAACTGGGCACAAGATGCAGCTTAAAAAAGAACACGTTTTTTTGACTGCTCATCACACTCAATCAAGAGACTTTAGTCAACAAAAAATCAATAAAGCTAGCATTAATACTGGGGCAAATGATGACACGCCCGTGTTATTTATTGCCTGTAGGATCCGCTTTAGTCAACGTATGAATAATATAGTTTGCCGCAAACTACACTTCACTCTACTATTTAAGTAAGTTTTTTAAGATAGTTATTTTTGAATCTGTTGTTTTTTAATTAAGGACTTATTATGTTGAAATTGTACGGGTCTACTACCTCTCCCTATGTACGCCGTTTACGCATATGGTTGGCAAATACTGAACATGAATTTATCAATCTGCAAATTTTTGCTGAACAAGACAGGCAGATACTGGCGGCTAAAAACCCTTCCATGAAAATACCCATGCTTGAGGATAGTGAAAACGAAGCAGTGCAGATCATTTTTGATTCGAGAATTATCTATCGTTATTTAACTGATAAGTTTGATGATCCGCTACTAACTTGGGAGCAAGAAAACCAGCTGACCCTCATCGATTCAGCTAATGATTCTTTGGTGCAAATGTTTATTTTGTCTAACTCCGATATTCAGCCTGACGAAGATAAATTGTTTTTTAAACTACAAAAAGAGCGAGTGAATGCGGTATTAGTGCACTTAAATGATATGGTAGCGAACCAACAGTTTATCAGTTGGAACTACCCTGCAATATGTCTTTATTGCCTAATTGATTGGATAGAGTTTAGAAACTTACATAATATGCAGGGCTTAACTGACTTATTGGCGTTCCATGATGATAATGCCCAACGCATCGAAGTGACCGCCACTGATCCACGGAAATAGTTTAATCCACGAAATACTTTAATCCATGGCAAGTAAACTACAAATCAATAACAAACAGGTATTACATGAACGAAAAACAAAAAATCGCGGCCGAAGCTTCTGCTTTTAGACAATTATTAAAACATTTGGATGAAAACAAAGATGTGCAAAATATTGACTTGATGAACCTTGCCGATTTTTGTCGTAACTGTTTATCAAAGTGGTACATGGCTGGTGCAAAAGAGCAGGGTGTTGATATCGATTACGATCAAGCGCGTGAAGCGGTATATGGCATGCCTTTTTCTGACTGGAAAGCCAATCATCAGTTGCCAGCTAGTGAAGAACAATTAGCGGCGTTTAAAGCGCGCCAATCAGCGCAAAAATAATGATATACCCACAGTTAGCGAGTCTTAAAACTGTGGTATGCCAGCATATAATGACACGGTTCAAAAGAGCCAAATAAGTAACACCAACTAAATATTCAACGCTAGCCATGTAAGACTAAATTAATGTGTGCATGGCATAGCAAAGTAAACAGACAACTAGGCAGACTCAGAACATCGATTCGGCCACAAAAAGTTAAGCGGAGAGTGTGATGAGTCAGAGTATTAACATTAACGACAAAAATTATCCTATCGATGTAGAGGGTGATATGCCTTTGTTGTGGTTTTTGCGGGATAAATTAGAGCTTACAGGTACCAAATTTGGTTGTGGTATGGGTTTATGTGGTGCTTGTACTGTGCATCTAGATGGGCAAGCGGTGCGTTCTTGCGTGATGCCCGTTTCGTCTATTGCGGGTAAAACCATCACTACTATTGAAGGTTTATCGAAAAATGGTGACCATCCGCTGCAAAAAGCATGGTTGACCAACAAAGTACCACAATGTGGTTATTGTCAGGCGGGGCAAATAATGAATGCCGCGAGTTTTTTAGCGACCAATAAGACCCCCAGTAGTGACGATATCGACACTGCTATGCAAGGTAATATCTGCCGCTGTGGTACGTATCAACGTATCAAACAAGCAGTTGCCGATGCAGCTGACGAAATGTACAAGGAGGCTTAAAATGATTATTTCAAAGAAAAACTCTATTGGAAACCAGAGCCCTGTGCAGCAAAACACAGTGACTAACCAAAGTCGTCGTAAATTCCTTAAACAATCAGGTTTAGCAACCGGTGGGTTAGTGTTGGGTATTAGCTTGCCACAAACCACTATTGCCGGTTTTAAAATGGGCGAAGGTAGCACCTTTAATCCCAATGCATTTATCCATATCGCCGATAATGGCGACACCTTAATTTACTGTGGCCGCTGTGAAATGGGACAAGGTATTAGCACTGCATTGCCTGCTGCAGTTGCCGACGAGCTTGAAGCAGATTGGACTCGGGTGAGTGTTAAACAAGGTGAAGGTAACGAAGAAAAATACGGCCCTCAAGCCACAGGTGGTTCGGCCAGTATTCGTGTTATGTATATTCCCATGCGTGAAGCGGGTGCTGCAGCTAAAATTATGTTGGTGGCTGCTGCAGCCAAAGTGTGGGGCGTGCCAGTTGAAGTATGTGTTGCTGAAAACCATTATGTTATCAATAAGAATAATCAACAAAAACTCGGTTATGGGGATTTGGCGAGCCTTGCTGCTAATGAACCTATGCCAGAAAACGTTACCCTAAAAGAAAAGAAAGATTTTAAATATATTGGTAAAGATATCGCCAGGCATAATCAAGGTGACATTGTGGTGGGCAAACTGACTTACGGCGCAGATACCAAGATGCCTGGGCTAAAATATGCAGCCATGACTCATTGCCCTGTTATGGGTGGCAAACTAAAAAGTGTCGATAAATCCGCTGCCATGCAAGTTAAAGGTGTGCTAGATGTAATTGAAATCCCAAGGTTTGAAGTGCCTTTTGGCTCCCTTGGTGGAGTGGCAGTTGTGGCAGACAATACCTGGACTGCCCAACAAGCACTTAAAAAACTGAAGATTGAATGGGATTTGGGTAAGCATAAAAGTTACGACACTAAAGCTTATAAAGCACAACTGGTGAAAAACGTAGAAAGCCCTGCTCAGCTAGCTGCTGAGCGAGGAGACATTAAAAAAGCCTTTGCAGAAGCTGAACACGTGATAAAAGCCACTTATACAGGTGGACATTTGTCCCACGCACCTATGGAGCCGAATGCCTCTGTGGTGTGGGTACAAAAAGACAGATGTGAAGTATGGGCATCTACACAAAGCCCTGGAGATATCCAAAAAGTTTTAGCGCAATACTTAGAGCGTGAACCCCAAGATATTATGGTTAATGTGACCATGGCGGGTGGTGCGTTTGGACGTAAGTTTAAATGTGATTACGTGCACGAAGCCGCAGTATTATCGAAGGCAGTCAATGCCCCGGTGCAACTTACTTGGTCTCGCGAAGAAGATATGCGTACCGGTTATTACCATTCGATTAACGCTCAGCATATCGAAGCTGCTATGGATAAAGACGGTAATGTCACAGGTTGGTTACACCGTGCTGCTTTCCCCGCTATTGCTTCATTGTTTAATCCATCCCTTGATAGAGCACCGGCAAGTGCATTAGGTGATATTGATAGTCACCCCTTTGGTATAGCTAACTATCGCAGCGAATCAGGCGAAGCTATCGCCCACACTCGTATAGGTTGGTACCGCGCTGTATACGCTATATTTTATGGCTTTGCCTTTGGCAGTGCTGCCGATGAATTGGCTCACAAGACCCAAAAGGATACCGTCAGTCTTTTAAACAGCATTTACGACAACAACAAAAATACTCAGCAAACTGAACAAGTAGCGCGTTCAAAAGGTGCGCTGGCAATAGCCGCTGCAAAGTCCAACTGGGCTAATCGAGATACACTACCCAGCAATCAAGGATTAGGTATAGCGGTTCATTTTAGCTTCAACAGTTATGTGGCTATGGCTGTGCGAGTAGAAGTCAATGGTGACGACATTAAAGTACTTGAAGTGGATGCAGTGGTAGATTGTGGTCAAGTACTAAACCTAGACAGTGCTACAGCACAAATGGAAGGCGCGATAGTAATGGGTATGTCGCTATCATTACGTACCGAGGTGGTGTTTAGAGAGGGTGCCGTGGTCAACTCAAACTTTCACAATTATCCCGTTTTACGCATCAACGAAATGCCTCAGGTTAATGTGCACTTCGTCGAAAATGACTTTAAACCAACTGGTTTAGGTGAACCTGGCCTAGGGCCATTCGCCCCTGCATTAGCTAACGCCGTGTTTGCCGCCTCAGGTAAACGTTATCGAGACTTACCGTTTAAACCTATGTCTATGTAGTGCTTAACAAAAATATCCACTGATTAACTTCAGTGGATATTTTGTTTGGATAATGCATTCCTAAATTATAAATCGACCATCATCTGCTCTATTTTAGAAGCATAATATAATGGCAGAACCAGAGTCTTCTGGTTATCCACTGAACCTGTTGAGCCAATAAGTTTAATTGTTTTTTCAGGTTGATATCCTGCGATTAATGAAGCGTGAATTTGTGTAATCCTTGTGATCCTATTAGGATTCCAATATTACTTTGTGACTCATACCAACTGCACACTGCTTCTGGCATGCCACCAACAAAGTAATAATCTAACAATAAGCTAAATAGTTTCTCATGAGCGACTTTACCCATGTTCATTTGCTCAAACGCATTTATTAATGGCGTTTGTTTGGATGCCCATAAAAATTCTTCAAAAGTTAGAGGGTATAATTCTAATAATTCAACCTTGCCAACGAGAAAAAAACCTAACAGTCCAATATTTGAGCCAGATGCGCAAATATATAATTCTGGACATTGCTCAGAGAAAAAGTTTAATGAACTGAGCGCTTCTTGGCATTCCCCTATTTCATCAAAAATAAACAATGCATTGGCTTTATCAATACTAATGTTGAATTCTAATTCTATATTAGAAAGTATATCTTGCGGATTCAGTGAGTCACTGAATAACTTGGCTAATCTAGGTTGTTCTAAAAAATCTAAGCGAATGACTTGGGTAAAATGTGCACCAAATAGCTGCTCTAATAAGTAGGATTTACCGGTTTGCCGAGCGCCATCTAACAGAACAGGCTTGCGCTTGGATTGTTTCTTCCAGTCTACTAATTTGTTAGGAGTTGCCTTTTCAATTTATAAACGTCACAAATAGCGCTGAATAACATAAAACATTGCATTAATTGTCGCAGTAAAGTGTGTTTTTTTACATTTTATTGCGCATTAAACTGTGGTTTTTGTGTTTGGTTGTGATGATAGAAAGTGAGTTTATATAATTATTTATCAAGCCCAAATGCCAATGGCAATAACTCTGCAAACTTAATTGTTTTGACCTGACCATCTTTAGTCGCCAAATGCACTTCTGTTTGGGCATCGGCAAACTCAGCAATTTTTTGTCGACAGCCACCGCAAGGTGGGCAAAAATCATTATTTGGGCTGGCGATTAATATTTGCTTTATCTGTTTACTGCCAGAGGCAATCATAGCTGAAATGGCTCCAGCTTCGGCACATTGACCCAGTGGGTAAGCGGCATTTTCTACATTACAACTGGCATGGTGTTGAGCATTTTCATCAAGAATGGCTGCACCTACATAAAAATTTGAATAAGGTGCGTGGGCATTTTTTTGCGCTTGAGTCGCTAATGTCAAAAGCATTTTGTATTCGGCTGTTAGGTTAATTGCCATAAAAGTCAGACTTTAAATTTAAATCGGCCACGTAGTTTGCTTTATTTTAGCCGTGAGATTCAAGCTTAATTCGCGCTTTAACAGCAAAGGTGTTGGGCAACTTTACTTTTAGGGGGAAATAAGCGACTCTGTAGATAGTCAATTTCTGTTGTTTTTGACTATTTTGAAGGGTGCATTGAAACCTAGACTCAATTTTAGAGTCATACCAATAATCTATTTTTCAGGTAATATTTTTCTAATAATATGTATAAACATCTCAGTAGCATTATTTTATTAAGCGCATTTTTATTTGGTTGTGCAAACAACAGCGATTCCATGCAGGGCAACAGGCAAATGGGCAATCTGTTATTGGCCGAACCTGCACCTATGAATCAGCGTTCACAGCTAGCCATTGCCCGTTATAGCCATATTTTGGGTAATACCGATTTAGAAGACGAACAAAGAGCGCAAATGTTGCATCAGCGTGGCACCTTGTACGACAGTGTTGGGTTGTCTGGACTAGCACAATACGATTTTAATCAGGCGATTAGTTTAAAGCCTAATTTGGCTGAGGCCTATAATTCTATGGGGGTACATTACACCCAGCAAATGAATTTCATCAAAGCTTACGAAGCATTTGATGCGACCTTAGATATTAATCCAGATATGGAATTTGCTTTTTTAAATCGTGGTATTGCATTGTATTACGGAGGTCGCCCCGATTTAGCTGTGCGTGATTTGGGCACGTTTTATAATAAAAATGCATCTGATCCTTACCGTGCTCTTTGGAGTTATCTCGCTTCCAGTGAAATAGATAAACCTCAGGCGATAATTGAGCTAGCACAGCAACGTAAAAATTTAGATGAAAAAAATTGGGCTACTCAATTAGTTGATTTGTATCTCGAAAAAATAACCGAAGGTGAATTATTAAACGCTTTAATTCAAGGTGTAACCAGCCAACAACAATTAACTGATAGATTATGTGAAGCTTATTTCTATTTAGGCAAATACCACGCTGCAAGGGGTAACATAGGTGTTGCGTCAAACTACTTTAAGCTAGCGTTAAGCACTAACGTGTTTGAGTATGTTGAACACCGGTACGCTCGCCTAGAACTCAACTTATTGCGCGATGAAGTGAATAAGACGGCCAAAGATGAGCTACAAACCCAATAAAAATGATGGCCTTTAACAAGTGGGGAGTGATATTAGTTTGTGTGTCATTTTCTGCTTGGTTCATGGTTGAACACTTCGCCCTCCGTATATCCCCTGTGCAAGAAAATGTGCCTGCTTATATACAAGTATCAAATAAAGAGGCCGAACAACAACTCGCTCATGCCATCGCATTATGGAGAGATAATAAATATCAACTGGCATCGCAAGTATTTTCATCACTTGGGTCGCAAAATTTAAGCCCCAGATTGCAGTCGTTAATTGAGTTGTATCAGTATCACGCCAATGCCTTTGATAAAAACCAACATTCTGACTTTATCCAACATTTATCAGCCTTACCTGATGACTGTAATCAAACACTATTGTTTGTGACTCCAAATATAGGATCCCTAGTCCAAGCCGAACACTTCAGGTCGCGTTTCGCTCAAGACCCACGCCTGAAGTCCTTGTCTATTTGTATTTATGATGTGACCTGGTTTGATCCAGTGGATATTACTTGCGAAGAAAATTGGCAACAAAGCGGCAGATTAGGCTGCCAACTTTTGTCATTAGCCGAAAAATTAAAAAGTTTACCTTTTACTCATTTAGTAATGTTTGCCGACAAAGGCAAAGCCAATGTTCATAACGGTATTATGTTTCTCGATCGCATGGATACCTTTGATGTGTTTATCCACGAATTAGCCCATTTTTCAGGTTTTATCGATGAATACCCACTGAGTCAAGGCCTAGCAAAACGGGTGTGTGCTGGCGTTGATGCGCCCAACATAGTGTTTAAACAAGCTGAACAATCAAAAATTGACCGACAATATTGGCAGTCGATAGGTCTGCAAAATAATACCGATATATTTGCTGCCCGAACCTGTGATAACCACTCGACCCAAGCGTTTAAAGCATCAAACAAGCTTACGTTTATGGAGTTTCACGATACTGCCTACATTCCGGCTAACTATCTAACCGCATGGCAAAGACAATTGCAAAAAA
Organism: Paraglaciecola sp.; assembly: GCA_034111145.1. Lineage (GTDB taxonomy): Bacteria > Pseudomonadota > Gammaproteobacteria > Enterobacterales > Alteromonadaceae > Paraglaciecola. The sequence continues at coordinate 17,680 of JAWUXU010000066.1, read as the reverse complement.
CACCTAATCAGCCATCTGCTCATATTAATTTTGCACAGCTATACGAACAGTCAAATAATCTATCAGAAAGTCAATTTTGGAGAGCAAGGTATCAGCAATACCTTAGCGTCAATAAAAGTGTTGCTAATCTTTAATAAATGAAAATGCCATTTATGTGACAAGGTGCTAACACCATGGGTATAATACTCTAACGTTATCTGATCTTGTTAGTATTACATTCAAATTATGTCTCAGTTATTTTCTGTCAAAACCATTGAATACCCTTTTCCGGTCAAACCCGTTGTACTGAGTAAAGCGCAACAGCAAGAATATGTGCAGGAAATCAAGACACTGCTTAAGCAAAATAACGCTGCATTGATAGCGCATTATTACACTGATCCTGAAATCCAAGCTTTAGCCGAACAAACCGGCGGTTGTATCTCTGACTCCCTAGAAATGGCCAGATTTGGCAGGGACTGCGAAGCCGACACTTTGATTGTTGCTGGCGTGCGATTTATGGGCGAAACCGCAAAAATCCTTAGTCCTGAGAAAAAAGTATTAATGCCCACACTCGAAGCGACATGTTCGCTCGACTTGGGCTGCCCTGTGGAACAGTTCTCAGCATTTTGTGATGCCCACCCAGACCATACTGTTGTGGTCTATGCCAACACATCAGCAGCAGTAAAAGCCCGTGCCGATTGGGTAGTGACTTCAAGCATCGCATTAGAAATCGTCGAACACCTTGATGCGCTAGGTGAAAAAATTATTTGGGCCCCAGATAGACATTTAGGTGCATACATAGCTAAACAAACCGGGGCGGATATGCTGTTATGGCAAGGTGAATGTATCGTACACGACGAGTTCTCAGCTAAAGCACTCAAAGATATGAAGTACCTACATCCAGATGCAGCGGTTTTGGTGCATCCCGAATCACCTGCCAGTGTAATAGACTTAGCTGATGCTGTAGGCTCAACCACACAGTTGATTAATGCCGCTAAAACATTGCCTCACGATAAATTTATTGTCGCCACAGACAGAGGCATTTTCTACAAAATGCAACAAGCCGCTCCAAACAAAATATTGCTAGAAGCCCCTACAGGAGGCAATGGTGCAACCTGTAAAAGCTGCGCGCACTGCCCATGGATGGCCATGAACGGCCTACAAGCCATTTATCAATCGCTAACAGAGATAAGTGGTCACGAAATTTTTGTTGATGATGCACTCAGAGAAAAAGCCCTAATCCCGCTTAATCGGATGTTAAATTTTGCTGCGGATCTCAAGTTAAAAATAAAAGGTAACGCTTAGATAAGTCGTACAAAGTGATAGTTTGCTAATATTTTCGCGCAATACCAGTATTTATGATGTTTTCCCTTGATTCAACAGAGCGAATTCCATAACATACACATCGCTCGCAGATAGCCTATTTGAGCAAAATATTTGGAGAGGTGGCTGAGCGGCTTAAGGCGCACGCCTGGAAAGCGTGTTTAGGGTTAAACCTAACGTGGGTTCGAATCCCACCCTCTCCGCCAAATAAAAAAATCGCTTAATTGCGATTTTTTTGTGTTTGATGGTTAAAAAAAATTCTGGGTTTTTTACAAACTTTACCCAATCTAATTTTTAGCGTGCGTGTCCTGATAATTTTGCAACATACTCTAAGTATCAGGCATCGTTGTTGCTTTGCAAACTAGGTTCTGCCAGAACCACCTGATCACGGCCACTCTTTTTACCTATATAAAGTGCTTCATCGGCACGCTTAAAGCAGGTGTCTAAGGTATCCCTTTTTTCAAATGCTACTGCGCCAATAGTAACTGAGACCTTTTTTCCAATGCTCTGTGTAAGTGTATCTCTAAGATTGTCTTTTATTTTATTAGCTAAAATTTGGGCCCCTTTCAAAAGTGCTCCCGGAAGTAAAATTAAAAACTCTTCTCCGCCCCAGCGGGCTACTTTATCTTGTCCACGTAGCAGATTACGCATAAGTGCAGCACCTTCAGACAATGCCCGATCACCCGCCTCATGGCCTAAAGTATCGTTTAATTCTTTAAACTTATCAAAATCGATGATTAACAAACAAAAAGGCGTATTAGTATGGCGATGCTGAACCATAGACTCCTCAATATAAACCATCATGCCACGGCGATTTGGTAAGCCAGTAAGCATATCTTTGTTCGCTAATTCTCCGAGTTTTTGATTTGCTTTAGCTAAATCATCAGTGCGTTTTTGTACTTTTTCTTCCAGTGATTGACTGAAGTTTTGTAATTCTTCATTTCTTTCTTCGAGTGTTTCTGAAAGGACCTTATTTTGCTGACCTGCGTCAATAAAACGGATATAAGTCAGGTAATTCTGACAAATAATAAAAGCTACAAGACCAAAACTGACCATGAAAGTAGTATCAATAACATCGAGTGAATAAAGAATATCGTTGATAACAAGGACAAACAAAAAAATGGTTCCCAGACTAAGTAATCGCGCGCTATGACGTTTATTGCGTAAGGCCTTTATTAATCCCCAGAAAATATAAGTCATACACAGAATGGTAAATGTTTGAAAAAATAATATAGATTGACTAAACACAATAGGGGGGGTAAATAAAACTAACAGGGAAGCTACCGTAGAGACCAGGTACATAATTACCATCAAGATTTTTTTGTAATCTTGCCAAAAAGTCATATGAAAATATGCGATTAAAAGGGGCGTTGTAGCGTAAAATGTAAGAAAGTTAATTCTAGCATTCGTAACAAAGGACCATTGAGTCAACCCAGCAATATACAGAACTTGACTCGATTCAATTTCTCTCAGTCCTAACAATAAGCAAGTTAATGCAATAATAATGGGTAATTTATCTGAAGTCCGTAGGGTAAATTGAATCAGATTAAAAACAGCAACAGTTAAAAAAATTGCCAGTAAAAACGAACTACGTAATATCTGTTGGTATTGTTCTTGATATATGTTGTGGGTCTCTCCTAACCGAATCGCGTGCCAAATTCCGCCCCAATAATAATCGTGATTTGATACCTGAACCGTAATAGAGAAACGGTCCGATTTAGGTTCGAATAAAACGATAGTCGGATTATATCCTGCTACTGAAGTTTCGGCCGTATAACCTACCTGTCCGCCTTCTGAAAAGAGATTATCATCAATATATAATTGGTAGGCTGTCCCAATCGGAGGGATTTTCAGTGACAAATGTGTATATTTTTTATCTGTTTGAACATTTATGTGATAGGTGGCAACGCCTTGTAATGGCATCGCTCGGCCATCGATTTCCTCTCCTACCCAATTATGGGGGATATTCATATGTGAAGGCTTATTTTGGCTGTTTTCGATTTGCGTTGGAGTGAGCAATTTTTGCCAGTAAAATTCCCAATTCCCAGCAAGGGGCACGGACCCAACATTTGATAGGGATAACTGAGTTAAGTCAATGTCACCTTTAATCGCTTGAGGTGCAGATTTATCACTCAGTGTTTCAGTCATCAGGGTTGCAACATTAAACAGAATAACGAGCAACGCCAAGATTAGAAAGACAGTTGATGCACGGGGCAATGACTTTCTCATGTTCATTGTATGGCTACAATATTTGCCTTTTACGTCTAATTTTCCCACTATATTTACTCTAAGTACAACAAATGTTTGTATTCGTAATTAACTACTGAAATTCTATTAAATATTTGTATTCATATTCATCTGATAATTGTACAAATACTTTCTAGGTAAATCATTAAATTCTAATCATTATGAATCTTGAAATATACCATCAGAATACAATTTGTATGAGGTAAGCACAACTTTAGACATAGTAGGCTGGCAAACGTCTAAAAATCAGATCTATACATACCTGAACCACCGACTAGTATTAAAGGATTAATTGTTGTTTCACTGAATTGCATGAGATGGTTTTTGTTTTGAAGATAATACTCCAAATAATAGTGCTAACTTTTATATTGATGGGCTTTAGCAGTGTCGCTCAGGAAGAACATCATAAGCTATATTTTGATATGGATGGAAACGGTGGATGGGTCCCTTTTCTTACTGCAGCAGAGCCAGGAGCATTAGGCATTGTGACTGAAATAACTGCAGTAATACAACGCTATTCTCATATCAAATTTATACCATTGGACCTTCCACAAAAACGAGCCGAAGTTGCATTAAAAGAAGGTTTAGTGGATTTTGACTTCATATGCTTAGAGTGGCTAAGAAATGGAGTGGTTGATTCAGAATATGTAATAAGCGCCCCTTTTTTTGAACTGACAGAAAATTTTATTACTTTGAAGAAGAACGCACAGTTATTCCCAACACGGGAATCTTTACATCAAAAACGCATAGGGACAATTTCTGGGTATTTTTACTTTGATGATCATACTTTTATTCGTACAGATTTTCTAAATGAAAACCAACTGATGTTAGGTTTAAAACACGAACGATTCAAAGTTATTATAATGGAACAAGAGGCCTCTAAATATTGGGCTAAAGTTAATAATGTAGAAATAAGTTTTGCTGTTTTGCATAGTAAAGGAAATTTTTTAATGAGAATAAGGAAAAAGCACAAAGGCCTTTTGCCTTTGATAAATCAGGCAATCAAAAAAATAAAAGTGACAGGCGAATTACAAGCAATTTTAGATAAACACAATGCTTCCTCAAAAATTTATTAATCAACTTCGTGGCATTGCGGATGTTCGCTGACTTTTTTGAGGTGTGAAGGAATAAATAAGGTCGTAGCCAAGGTTTAAAATGTGCTGTTGTGAATCACTTTAATCGTCGAGCTTTAAATAAAGGGTAAGCCGACAACATCTACTGCAGGGCGTCTGCTTTGCCAATGGGCGATATGCAAACACATATAACGTAGTTAGGTTTTCTGCACCACATTCTAGTTTAGCAAGTGTGTATTTTTGCTTCAATTTAACAACAATCCTTGCGCAGAGTGCATTAGGTGTGATGTGGATCATTCATCATGAGTAAATATGACGGGTGGGTTGTCAAAGTATATTTAAACATTTAATAAAACAGTACAGTTACGAATTATAAATAGTTAGATATTAGTTAGATATTAGTTAAATGTTAAAAATACGGAAGCTACAACATGCCCTCATTAGAAAAAACTAATTCATTTTATTCACTCTTTTTCTATTTTTTCACTGCAATTTTGTTTTCAGCATGTGGCGGTGGAGGTTCTGATCCTGTTGTTCCAAGCACCTCTTTAAGTACCTTAGCTCTCAATTCTGTTGAGTCAAGCCTAAAGATGTCCGAAACATTTCAGCTAAATGTAACGGGTACATATTCCGATGGTTCCTCGCGCAATTTAACATCTTTAGTTATCTGGGAGTCTTCCAATTCAGATGTCGCTAGTATATCAGCGTCTGGCGTGGTGTTAGCTGTTTCATTAGGTACGACATTAATAACCGCTAGTTTGGATGGGTTGAGCAAAGCATTACAAGTCACAGTGCTGCCAAGTTTAGACTCGTTATCCGTTACAGATATCTCGTCAAGCCTAAAGGTATCTGAACCATTTCAACTAACATTGACGGGTACATATTCTGATGGTTCTACACAAGATTTAAGCTCTTTAGTTGCTTGGTCTGTGGCGGATTCATTAGTATTTGAAGTGTCAAGTGGCGGATTAATAACACCGTTATCAGCAGGTAATAGTAGTGTAACCGCAACTTACGAGGGACTGTCTATTCAGCAAAATATTTTGGTGAAAGCCTTGACTGATTTAAGTATTTCACCGACTTCTGTGATCTTGGGTATTGCCTCTTCCCAGCAATTAAGTGTGATGGGCAGATACTCGGATAATAGTGTTGAAATTTTCGATAGTTTAGTGGCGTGGGTATCATCAGGTGAAAACGTCGCCAGTATTTCAAACTCTGGGCAGGTGCTTGGTATTTCAGCGGGGACGGTGTCTATTACAGCCAATTTTGGTGTGCTGAATTCAAGTTTGAGTGTGACGGTATCTCCAGCAACCCTTCAATCAATAGCAATCAGCTCCCCGATTACGCAAATAGTTTCTGGCTTAACAGCTACCTTTTCAGCGAAAGGAATTTATTCAGACGGGACTGAACAAGACTTAAGTCAACAAGTGGCTTGGAGCGTATCGGACCCTGTAAAAGCTTCGATCAATTCTGACACTGGTTTACTGACAGCAATACAAATAGGTACGTTTTCGGTTATTGCAAGCAAAGAGGGGCAAACCGGTTCTTTTGTCATCTCTGTTAGTCCTGCTAGTCTGACTGGTATAGCAATTAACCCATCTAACATATCCTTAGCCAAAGGCTCAAGTAAACCTGTGAATGTAACCGCTAACTTTTCAGATAACACTAAGTTAGACGTAAGCGAGCAGGTTGAGTGGGTTAGTTCGAATAGCCAGGCAGCAATCATTAAAGATGGCGCCTTCAATGTACAGGCGTTATTAGAGGGGTCAATAACACTTTCTGCAGAGCTTTTAGGTCAACAAGCAGACTTGTTAGTTAATGTGACCAATGTTGAATTGGTTTCTCTTTCATTGTCTCCAGTTAACGCGTCAATTCCACTTGGCCAATCTCAGCAATACTATGCTCAAGGAACATTTACCGACGGAACCGTTCAGGATTTGACCTCTGAGGTAACTTGGTTATCGAGTAATGAAGACCAGGCTCTGATTAGCAACACCGAATCTTTATCAGGCTTGGCGGAATCAATTGCTTTAGGCAGCACCACACTTAGCGCGGTTTTAGGAGGTATTCAACAAGATACGTTGTTGACAATTGGAAATGCGGTGTTGAGCAGTTTAAAGATAGAGCCTGCTGATCAAGAGGTGGCTAAAGGTACGGATGCTTATATTAAGGCATTTGGTTATTTTACCGATGGCTCGTTAATTGATTTAACCTCGAAAGTTATATGGAGCTCATCAAATTCTAGTTCCGTCAGTATGCTGTCAACTATTAATGGAACTGCCCTGAGTCTCAATAACGGTTCGGCGTTAATAAGTGCTGCACTAGACGGCTTGAGTGGCTTGGGGAAGATTACAGTTACCGATGCAACGTTACAAAGCATTTCTATCAGCGCGACACAAACAACCATGCCTGACGGTATAACACAAACCCTTGTTGCAACCGGAACTTACTCCGATATGTCAACTAAAAACCTCAGTCGACAAGTGAGCTGGCAAAGTGATGACGTTTTAAAAGCGATTGTTTCAAATAATGTTGTAGAAACAGGTTTGTTAAGAGCAATAAGCCCTGGTCAAGTAACAATATCAGCAAGCTTGGGCTCGATCAGTGACCAAATTAATATCGATGTAACAAGTGCAGCATTAACGAGTATTCAAATCAATAATGCAAACTCTCAAATAAACGTGACGTCATCACTATCGTTAACAGCCATTGCGAATTTCTCTGATTCATCAACTCAGGATGTGTCATCTCAAGTGAATTGGTTGAGCAGTGATGTCAATATTGCATCGATAGGTAATACCCAATTCAACAAAGGGATCGTTATAGCTCTATCGGCTGGTATGATTAATATATCAGCGTCTTTACAAGGTGTTAATTCTTTATCTGTTCCGATTGAAGTTACTTTAAATCCTAACTTACCAAAAGCAATTAATTTAAGTGTCCAACCCAATATAATATTGAATGATAATGACGACGCTGCTCAAGTTACTTTGGTCTTAGTGCCGACTACTGATTCCGGTGTGATAGAAGACGGTACGCCCGTAACTTTAACAATAACCGAAGGCAACACCAATCGAAATGTCAACCTAGTTACTACAAATGGTACTGTCAGTTACTCGCTACAGTCGTCTTATGATGGGTTTATTTCTTTGTCTGCAATTGCGGGTGATTATTCAGTCAGTTCTGGCGTCTTAAGCACTGATAGCCTCTCAGATGCTCTGTTAGGTACTGGTCTAACAAGAGATTTGGTATATGAAAATAATACGCTTAAAGAAGGTAGCACTTTTGCTTTTCCTATTAGGAACCTGACTAATCGTGTGTTTATTATTAACCAAGTCAATGTTGGTTACTTGGATCCCAATAATAATGACGCTTTTGTTAACTTCCCTGAGTCACCATTAACTGAAATCGAGTCTTTAAGTGATGGCGCTCTAACAGCGGGAGAGTTTTACTTTATTGGCTATCAATTAAATAACGATATAGAAGCAAATATTTATGTGGTGTCATTCTTAATAACGGATGAAAAAAGTAATCTTTCTTTCAGGTTAAGGGCAACATTTGATTTTGAAGAATAAATTTAGTTGGATGTGGATACCTTTATTTTGTAATTTTTGCCCTTCTTTTACCCTTCTTTTGGCTTTTTTTGTCTGATGTAAAGGTTTCAAATTAGTCACTCGCATGTCTATGATGATTGGCAGGTTAATCCCTTAAAAAACTATGAGCATGAGCATGAGTATGAGTATTGAGTGTGTCACCTGTGAGGCGCATCCTCTTTTCGCTATTCACGCGCCGCTATAATAGAATACAAAGATTCTCAGTCACTGGAAATAACCTACTCTATGAACGAAGACAATCATCCTAATCTCGAAAAAGGGCTACTTTTTAATACAAAGGGCAAGGTGTCTATTTGGGCATCGCAGCATCCTTATGCTGATATTCCTGATGAGTACTTTGAGGAGTCATTTTTCAAAAAAGGTGCTCGGGCAAGAAACTGTTGGTCAGACAATTATAAAATTCGCTATTTTGTCCCGCAGCAGATGGAAACAAATGGTGCACAGACTGACACCATCGACATTCATACCGCTGCTGGTGAGTGTTCTTGTTCGAGCTCTTTTATTGTTAATTTGATGAGTAAAGCGAAAAAAAGTAAAATGGAGCAGGTAACTTGGATTATCTTACTTTTTGAACAAGAATACAGCGTTAAACTCAGTGGTGTTAACCAAGACGAATATACCACTTTTCTTGGGGCTTTTAATTATGATGCATCCAGCGAGAGTCTGTTAGGTGCAGATGATGATGATGATGATGCGGCATTCCCCGAATAATTAATGTCGTAGTCAATTGGTTCGACGAAATACATGGAGGTATTCGACTATACTGGTCACTGCTAGGGTTTAATAATAGTCACTACCTCAATTAATTCATCTAAACTAACACTTCAGCCTTTATTAACAAAAAAATAAATTGAGTACATCCTTAAGATGATTTTAATAGATACAGTGTTTCATTTCCCTTTAAGAAGTGCGAAGTTATGTATTTTCATATGTTGATTTTTGTGGTTTCGATTATAAATACATTCATATACTTGATGAAAATTGCTTTTTATTTGGCTACAGGTTGTTTAAAATTTGAAGACTAATATCATGCTCCCCTCCTGGTTGATAATTATCGTAGGCACGGTATTAGCAACCATTATAAATTTCAATCCATTGCCTTTTTTCACTGGTTCTGAATTTATTTTCGGCAACATTATAGCGGTTGCGATTACTATTTTGTTTGGCTGGAAAGCGGGCTTAATTTGTTCCATTATTTCAACCGCAGGATTGTATTTAACTTGGGGCCATTTCCCTACATTTTTACCTTTTTCACTTGAAATTCTATTTGTTCATTACGCTATCTTAAAACGAAAAAATCCACTGTTGGTAGGTATTCTCTTTTGGTTTTCGTTCGGATGGATAATAGTAGGCTTAGAATATTATTTTTTTACAGACTTTCTAGACAGTACCAAGATAGCGATAACCATTAAATTAATAATTAATGGTGTATTAAATGTCATGCTTGGCTATGTGCTAGCCTATGCATTATTAAAAATTACCAAAAGCAGTTGGCAGCAAAGATTAAAGTTTAGTCAATTTATCACTTTGTCGGTTATCTACTCGTTAACGATAGCCGTACTTGCCAATAGCTATTTTTGGCTCATTAATATGCAGAAAGACAAATTAACCGAACTCAACAAACAATTGACCATGGAATCGCAGCATATTGCTCAAAAAGTAGATGACTACCTTAACGTGCACCTCAACACACTAGCTCTTATTGCCACTATGGAGCAATCCCTAATTGAAAAGCAAAACTGGCCAGTTGTTCTAGACAACATTGTTAGGCGTTATCCAAATATATTAACCATGCTAGTTGCTGACGAACATGGCAAAATTATAGCCACTCATCCGGCTTCAAAATTACAAGAAATCATAGAACAGGAACCTCTCATTGACGTTTCAAAGCGACCCTATTTTATGATCCCAAAATCCACTCATCAACCGTATATTTCTGATGTTTTTCAGGGGCGGGGTTTTGGTACTGATATAATTGTTGCCGTGTCTGCCCCATTATTAATCCATGGAAATTTTATAGGTATCGTTGAGGCTTCACTTAATTTAGTAAAATTTAGTACTCTGGATCGTAAGTTATCGGATCAGTCAGAGAGTATCATCATACTGGATAATAATAATCGCGTAATTTATCGTTCTGATGGCTTACCCTACAACCTGTTGGAAAGTTTGCAGGGTAAACCTGTGTTAGCCCATATACAGGAGCCTGAAAATTATTATTTTATAAACCATATTGGAGACTATTATTTAGGTACCTCCCAGAAAATAGGAAACTTGGGTTGGACTTCAATCGTATTACTTCCTAGAGATGTGTATCAAACTCAAATATCCAGCTATGTAGTATGGTCGTTATCCATATTGGCACTTTTTCTTGTAGCGGGCGCATTCATTGCCGCTAAGCTGGCAAAGATGATTACTCGCCCTCTAACCGATTTAAATCAAGAATTGCTGACCGTTAATCGTACAGGCAATTTTGACTCCCTCAATCTCGCTTTAAAACCAACATTATTTGTTGAGTTGAATAGTATGTCTTTAGTCATTCAAGAGTTTTCCCGCCGACTAAGAGAATCCATGAGATCACTCAAAGGTGCTAATTTAGAGCTAGAAAATATTAATAGTAACTTAGAAAATTTGGTCGAAGAAAAAACTAGTGAACTGAAACTAGCGGTAATCTCTGCAAATAATGCCAACAAAGCAAAGTCGGAGTTTTTGGCTGCAATGAGCCACGAAATCAGAACACCAATGAATGGTGTGCTAGGTATGATTGAATTATTACAAACCAGTGACTTGGATAGTGAACAGAAATATAAATTACATATCGCTGCTTCTAGCGGAAAATCGCTACTCAGTCTGATCAACGACATCTTAGATTTCTCCAAAATTGATGCGGGTAAAATTGAATTTGAAAATCAGGAATTTAGTTTAAGTGAGTTACTCAGCGACGTCATCGAAGCACAGTCAATGACGATATCTGGGAATAAAATTTTACTACTATTGGATGCAAGCTCTATTAATCAGGATTGGCTTCGCGGAGATCCCACTCGGTTACGACAAGTGTTAACAAATTTACTGAGTAATGGGATAAAATTCTCAGAAAAAGGACACATTATTCTCTCTGCGCAGAGTGAAATTTATGATGGCCGAGTTCGAGTGTCTCTTAGGGTAGAAGACCAAGGTATCGGTATTGCATCAGACAAGTTAGAGACATTATTTAAACCCTTCATACAAGCAGATACATCAACCACAAGGGAATATGGCGGTACCGGTCTGGGTCTTACTATCTCAATGAAATTGTGTGAAATGATGGGTGGTAGTATCAGTGTGCAAAGTGTCCCTGGCAGCGGCAGTATTTTTACTGCTGTAACCATTTTTAATATGATTGAAAATGGGGCCCGTAAGCCCGACTTGAGTCAGCTTTTTCAATATATATTGCTCGTTGGTAACGGTATACAAAGTGAGTTACTCAGATCACAACTCGAACACTGGAATGGCAATGTTGTAAGTGTTAAAAGCATTGTCGAGCTAGATGTTAAGTCTGCCCATATCAATGGGTCTGGTCAAAAAACACACCCTAATCTCGTTATAGTTTTAGAAGATGTAATAAACGACAATCTCAAGAGTCGTTGCAGGTCGGCCACCGCTCGGGGCGATTATGTTATCTATATTCACAAACAACCAACAAATTCAGTTGATAGTGTTATGCATAATATTGTCTCTGGTATCTGCTCTGCACCCATAACACCGAACAAACTAATCAATCTTTTCAAGACAGTTACCCATGAAAGAAAGGAACATATGCAAAATAAGTTGTATGTTAATCCAGATAATATGGCGAACAAGTCGAAAAGAAAATGTGTTTTACTAGTAGAAGATAATTTTATCAATCAACAGGTTGCCCAACATATGTTGGGAGAGCTACAAGTTGACGTAATTACTGCCAATCATGGAAAAGAGGCAATACAGACGTTATTAGATAACAATGAAATTTCCTGTGTTTTTATGGATTGTCAAATGCCAGTGATGGACGGTTACACGGCAACCAAAAAAATTCGGCAAGGTCTGGCAGGTCAACACAACAAAGACATTCCAATCATTGCATTAACGGCTAACGCTATGAGCGGTGACAAAAAACTATGCATCGACGCGGGCATGAGCAATTACATTACCAAACCTGTTTCAATTGAATTGTTAAGCAAAGCATTAGAAGAAGTGCTAAAAACCTAATACATACATAAAAAATGTCACCGCAGAGTAATGCTATTAGTAGTTTTCTCATCCTGACCATTCGCTGCCAATGATATTGGTAAACTTTAAACTAATTGAGCTGTTGCTCTTTCAGGATTTAGTAGTGTTATAACTTGAATTAATTCATTTATTTAAACCAACCCTCGTTTTATCTGACTGGCACTAACAGCAGAGTACTTCTGGTGTTGGCTGCCACATCGGCTTCAATAAAATGTTGCTTGTAGTAACGGCCATTGATATAAGACTGGGCTTGGTCTTTATAATGTTGATCAAACAATACTCCACTTTGCCCTACAGGGTTAATACCCAGTGACTGACTAGGATCAGCAAAATCGATCAGCCGGCGAGTTGAGGGCCCATAAGCAACTGGCCAAGGTGCTGGGCCCATCTTATGTGACAGATTGTTAGGTGTTTCATGACCACCGGGCGCTGCAAACAGGCCAACGTCAAACAATTTGTCCAGCGGTTTTTGCTGGTTAAGTGGGTGTCTATGAGTGAGAGTATGAGCCTTCCCCCATCGCCAGTTGCCAGTGTTGGCACCTAAAGTGTTGCGAAGGTGAGCTAGGCTTGCCTGCCATGCAATTGTGACTATTGCAACCCGGTCTTCGGTTATTGTTGTGGCTCGATTATCCCACCACGGCGAGTCGGGTTCAGCTACCAATCGAGGTAAGGCAAAGTCAATCACTCGTGTGCTGATCAAGGTGCTAAAAAAACCGTCACCCATCTCGTCAGACATCGCTTCATACGAAAGTTGGTATACCAACTGGTTAAAAATTGTGGGGGCGATGTTGTCGAGATTATGGTCCCCATTCCAGTTACTGAGCAATTGCACCAGCTCTTGTTCATCGGCGCTGGCAACAGCCTTTATGATAGGTAACAAAGGCTTGAGTAGGCGCCGCGCATAGCCACTGCCCGTGTCTAGTTGCAGTGCTTGGCTGTTTTGTAAATTCCACTTTACGCTAGTGTCGGCTAAATGCTGATCAAGTTGTTTGGCGCGATCGGGCAAATTATAGTAACCAGGGATCTCGATACCGCTGGCGGGAACAGGCTGATGATTAGCCGACAAGATATAACCGCGAGCTGGGTTTTCTTCCTGGGGATTTTCAGTAAAAGGTACAAAACCAAGTTTATCCGCCTCAGAACTACTGCCGTCGAGGATAAAAGTCGGTTCGACCCCGCTGGGACGGATAGGTAGTTTAGCTGCCGCCCACCAACCAATATCACCACTGGCATTGGCCCAGATTATATTAAGTCCTGGCGCATGAATTTTTTCACTGGCTGCACGAGCTTTTGCCAGTGTATCTGCACGGTTGAGTTGGTAAAATCCCTCAAGGATCGGGTTTTTGGTTTCAAGAAACGCCCACCACATGGCAATGGGTGTTTTACCACTATGTTTGTCTACGGCTTCGTTGATGATGGGCCCATGAGGTGAACGACGCAGGGTTAAGGTGACAGTCTCAGCACCTTTAACCTCAATTTTTTCACTGCGACTTTGCATTTCGACCCACTGACCCTGATACCAAACCTGATTTGCATTTTCTGGGTTAAGTGTCTCTGCGATAAGGTCTATATCATCGTTTTGAAACATTGTAATGCTCCAGCCAAAGTCTAAATTGTGACCAAGGCTGGCAACTGGATTTAGCGCTTGATGATGTCCATATAACTCAAATCCAGGGTAAGACAAGTGTGCTTCGTACCACACTGACGGAACGGCAAAACCGATGTGTGGGTCACCTGCCAGCAGCGGTTTGGCACTTGCCGTTCGACTACCTGATACTGCCCAGGCGTTACTGCCTTCAAATAGCGCTAAACCGCTATCTGTGAGTGCTTGTTGGCTGATATGTGCAATTTGATTAAGGTCCTGCCAATCGCTGGCTGTTAGAGCTAAAGGCACAACACCCTTGGGGTGCCAAGCTAAATCAAACACCTTAAGGTAGTCTCCACCAAGCTGGTCACGCACATAGGTCAGCACAGGTTCGGTACGAAAAGCAGCGGCAAAACTGTAAGCCATATAACCGGCGACACTGATCGTATCTTCAGCCGTAAAAGGACGCTTTGAAATACCAAGAATATCAAATTCTAAAGGGGATGGGTGAGTGTTCTGGTATTGGTTGATACCATCTAAATAAGCGGTTAGCGCTTTATTAGCAGCAGTGTTAGGGTCCATTTTGGCTACATAGGCCTTGGCATGGGCGCGAATGCCTAGAGTACGAAACAAGCGGTCGGTGTCGAGCAGTTTCGGCCCAAGTATGGCCGCTAATTCACCTCGAGCTAAACGGCGTACCATTTCCATCTGAAACAGACGATCCTGGGCATGCACATATCCAAGAGTGTGATACATGTCGGCTTCGTTCTGCGCTTGAATATGTGGTACGCCGCGCTCATCATAACGCACGCTAACGGGCGCTTGTAAATTGGCGAGGCTGACTTCACCACTGCGTATCGGTTGTTTGCTATACATATACCATGTGGCACCTGCAGGAACAGCGACAAAAATAATAACGAAAATTTTCAGCAGGCGTTTCATTTGATGGTTCCGATTTTCAGTTACAACAAATGATGACCGTAACATTTCGCCATTAATATTACAGATAATTTATCGCAAATCTGACGCCTGATTAGAGTCAATATAAAGTGATATTTGTTAGTTACATCAACCACTAGTTCTAACCTTATTTTTCAACTATGATGGATTCTAATTATAGATTTGATGTTGGATATTTCTGCTTAATGAAGATAATTGCATTGATCACTGCTTTGTTATTTTCTCCGCTTATATTTGCGACCCAAGTTATTTTGATTATTCCAGATGAAAAAGGACCTGTGTTTTGGAACCTAGTTCATCAAGTTAGTGCCGCCTCAGCTAAAAGTTTAGATGTCCAACTTGAGGTCATTTATGGTGGAAAAAACCGCTTTAGTACCCTTGAAATAATTGAAGGTATCGTCGCCCGACCAATAAAACCTGATTATCTTATCTTTCGACCATTTTATGGGAATGCTGCGAGTGTTTTTGATCGAGTTGAAGCTAAAGGTATTTCGTTTGTGACCTTAGAGCAGGCTTTCTCTGGAAAAGAAGCTTTGGAATTGCAACGACCCAAACAAAAGTATAAAACATGGATAGGTGAAGTGGCTTATGATAACGCTAATGGTGGGGTGCTGCTGTTAAATGCTTTACTTAAAGAACATCGTATTCGGCATCCTGCCGTTAAACCTTCAATAATAGGGATGGGTGGTGATTTTGATAGCTTATCAATCTCCAGACAGCAAGTTCTCACGAATTTAGATAGTTCTGATGACGTTGGTTTAAACCAAATCTTTCCCACCTATTGGGATCCTAAAAATATTACTGTTAATTTTGAAATGATGCTTGAACGTTATCCACACACTAATATCTTTTGGTGCGCTGGTGATCAACTGGCATCAGCCACCTTAGAGCAATATCAGCAATTGGTAAATAAGCCGACTGTTGTGGGAGGGTTTGACTGGTTGCCTGATGCATTACTAAAAATCCAACAAGGAAAACTTACCGCTTCGGTAGGCGGGCACTTCTTAATGGGAGCAATAGCTATTTCAAAGATTGTTGATTATCATCATAGGTATAAATAGCTGAACGATATTTGCCACGCATTGAATGGTTTGATGTGCTTGCGTGAGTATATAAATGGATTTCGATTAGGTCTGATAATGAAATCACAGCTGGGTCAAAGTAAACTTCAACCGCTTCACAGAAAACAGAATTCTCTGCATTTGATGCTATCCACCCTTGATTCACCTTGGACATGCCTAGAAGAGATCCAAACACGCCTTCTGTGCACCAGTGACAACCACCACCTAAACCAATTTTATTAGGAGCAGTGGTCATCTCAGTATTACCGGATTGCAAGTTAGTGAAAGATTACAAGGAAGCACACTCACTATGCTGAAGGTAGTTTCCAGTCAGGTCTGGGAAAGTGACAAGTGTAACCATTGGGCCGCGTTTCTAAGTAATCTTGGTGTTCCACCTCAGCTTCCCAAAAATCACTAACAGGCTCTACCTCAGTCACTACCTTTGCAGGCCATATTCCAGAGGCATCTACGTCAGCAATGGTTTTTAAGGCTTCTGCTTTTTGCTCATCAGACACATAATAAATAGCCGAGCGATAAGAAGCTCCGGTGTCGTTGCCTTGTCTATCTTGGGTACTAGGATCATGAATTTGAAAGAAAAACTCTAAGATTTGTCGATAGCTGATCACTTCATTATCGAATAATATTTCGATCCCCTCTGCATGGTTACCATGATTGCGATAAGTGGCGTTAACCACTTCACCACCCGTATAGCCAACCCGAGTTGTTGTCACGCCTGGGCGCTTGCGAATGAGATCCTGCATGCCCCAAAAACAACCACCTGCTAATACTGCACGTTCATTTGCCATGACTAAATATCCTCCACTTGATCTAAATAAGTTTCATACCCTTCGCTTGTCATCTGATCTCGATGCACAAATCGCAGTGAAGCTGAATTAATACAGTAACGCAGACCGCCTTGGTCTCTAGGCCCGTCAGGAAAAACATGGCCTAGGTGACTGTCACCATGGGAAGAACGTACTTCTGTGCGTGTCATACCAAGTGTATTATCAATGATCTCATTGACATTAACTGCGTCAATGGCCTTAGTAAAACTTGGCCAGCCACATCCTGACTCATACTTAGCAGATGAGGCAAACAAAGGCTCTCCTGAAACCACATCAACGTATATACCAGGCAAAGTGTTGTCTAATAATTCACCTGTGCCCGGGCGCTCAGTACCATTTTCTTGTGTCACTCTAAACTGCTCAGCTGTTAGAGCAGAAATTGCACCTTGTGATTTTTGATATGTATTCATAATTTCCTCTTTACCATTAGTGACAGGTACATGTTGGAGTGAAATAGACCTGCTTTAAAGGTATTTTATTGCGAATGGGAGATAAAGATCACTATTTTAAGTTTATTGGATTTTATTCGGGGAAGCACATTAAATTGAGTATCGGTGATATTCGCCTCATTTTGACTCTTACTGATACCCTCAATCTAGGAAGTAGTGCCATTAATTCGTAATATTTTCACATTCAAAAAAGCAAACAACAACGCCATGACTGGGTTGATGATATTAAAAAAACAAAAGGGCAAATAGCCAATGGTAGCAACAGCTAGGGTGCTAGCCATGTAAACTCCACAAGCGTTCCA
>JAWUXU010000065.1:0-8375 GCA_034111145.1 Paraglaciecola sp. | reverse complement strand
CATGCCATCACTTGGTTTGCTAAATAAGGCGGTGAAAGGGTGGCCTTTGATGGCATGACAGTCATGTTGTGGACTGCCCGGTATTTGCTCGGTTGAGTCAGATATCATTTTATTGTGAACGGCTGCGATGAGCCAATTTTTGACTTTTACCGAGGTACTCAATGACTCCTTTGGTCAATCGCTTACCAGTCACGTTTATTCAATCGTATGACCGCTTTTCGCTCAAAGGAGCCAGATGGTGCATAAAATACAACATCAAGAACATATTCTAATATTTGAAACAACACGAAAACACTGATCGTCTGCTTACATTGGTAAACGCTAAAATGTGTAAATAAACCTGACAGTCCGTTGATCGCTCAAAGGAGTCATACGATATATTCCTTCACTGTTCGCAATCTGTAATTAGGGCCGTTCGTTGATTAGTTCGGCTAGCTGTCCGTTAAATCTTTATTTAGGCTTAATAGTCCACATAGGGTATACCCATAGAGACAGTCAAAATATCTATTCAAAAACAACGTATAATGAACCGGTCATTTTGAATTGCCGATTTTGCCAAAGTCCATTTTAAGTGGGTACTTTTGGCCTAAATAATGGACTGTAAAATTGAGAATTTGAGCAAGTCCATTTAGGGTGTACCTAACGTAGACCGTAACTATAAAAATATTAATTGTCATAAAGAAAGCCAAATACATCAGCTAAAATAACCCAAGTGGATGCAAAACTTGGCTTATTTTCATCAAGCGTTAAAGACTTCAAAGTGCCAAAAGGGGCCGTTGAGCTTTTGATCAATCAACGTCACTGACCTTATCGATTTGGTCCTGTCGATTACAACGAACCTGCCCCCGCAATTTAAAAGACGCGTTGAAGGTATTTGACATCAATGTGTTAGACCATCTAATTGTAACAAAAGAAGATGTGTGTTCTTTTGCTACTCGTGGATTGATGTAACAACTAGACCAAGCTTCGGCTTGGTTTATTTTTTTATATTAAATAGCAATTATTCTGTGTTAAGTACACATAACAATCATAACTACTAGCTTTTTATACCTACACAGAAGTACACCAAACTACTAAGTAGCTGAAACAAAAAAAGCACCAAACTTAACGAGTGGTGCTTTCTGGTATTTTATTCTTTAGGTTATTGCTTTTTAAAGCTACGTGATGCTAGACCCAATAAGCCTAGTGCTAAAATGGTGAGTGTTGATGGTTCAGGAACAGAGGCTGGACCACTATCAACCAGCACGTATCGTTGCCATGTATTGTCATAATTTAAACTAGATGTTAACCCAGAACGCCACCCGCCATCAACGTCTGTTAATCCCCCGTGCCATGAGATGTCAAAATCTGCGGTGCCATCGTCTGCACTAAATATTCCTGTAGTATCAGCGGAACCCTGACTTATCTGAGAACCTAATGAAAAACCTACTGAACTGCTATTTCTATACCAATACGCATCGTCTGACAATAAGGTACTATTGCGAGCTGTTATCGTCTGCAGAATTGATAGATCAGTAGCTGCAAACAAATCAAATGTGAGGCTGCCATCCGAACTCGAAGATGCCAAAGCAACAGTACTACCAGGAGCGAGTGAGTTTAGTAAGGTTGCATAATCGAAGTTTTCACCATATCCGCCTTGGTAAACAATGCCCCAATTATCGTTTACCGAATCGATTTTAGAATAGTCTGAGATAATTGCAGCATTTGCAATATTGCCTAGCAATAATCCAGTTAACAGTAATCCAGTTGAGGCTTTATTGATGATTTTCATTTTTGGTGATCCTTTGCTGTTTAAAATTATACGAGTATAACGTTTATGGAAATAGGTGACGGTAACTCTAAATGCAAAAGCAATTTATATGCCAAATAATAAAAACCCATATAAAAACTATATTTAAATGCATAATATCGAGTATTGGTGAATAAAATCATTATTTTTCAGATAGATAGATATCTAGATAGGTAATTAATTAATTACCTATCTGTTATTGATTTATCGACAAAACTTCCAAGATTCCAGTCGTGTAAAGAAAACTGACGTCAAATGTTGGCAGTATGCTACGCGATTGTTTAAATAATCGGACTGCTTGGTGACCACCCGTAGGAGCCGGATAGCCCATAAAAAAAGGCATGCAGGTGATATCGACTAACTCAATCAGTGTTCTAGCATCAATTTTTTCAACGAAATATCCATGCGTCTGCATTGTGTAAAAAATCTGACAGCGTGCTACGAATTGAAAGTGCTGACTGTCCGCTTTTCGCTCATTGCCGTCAGTCGCGTTTGATTAATCGTATGATGATTTTGCGCTCAATATAGTGTAGACAATTACCGAATAACTTTTTAGAGTATAGGGAATGATACGCCAAACGGCAGCGCACAAACTGTGCTGCGCGATCAGAAAGGTGGTTAAAAAATAATCATAATAACAAGATGGAAAACGACATGAAAATAGTCACGAGAGCTACGCAAGCGACCCTAACGATAGCAGTAGTAGGCAGTTTTTTTGCTTGCCAACCTAAAAACGAGGAGGCTACACATGCCAATACTGAAGCAGACCCCATCAAAGTGAATTATCCGACTACAGCAAAAGGTGACATCGTCGATACGTATTTTGGCCAACAAGTTGCCGACCCTTATCGTTGGTTAGAAGACGACCGCAGCCCAGAGACAGAAGCATGGGTTAAAGCCCAAAACCTGACTACGCAAGCGTACCTAGAAAATATTCCTTACAGAGACAAAATTGCCACGGTGGTGCGTGATTTGATTAACTATGAACGTATTTCTGCACCGTTTACTGAGGGTGATTACACCTACTTTTATAAAAACGATGGTTTGCAAAATCAGAGTGTTGTGTATCGCCAAAAAGCAGACGGCGACCCTGAAATTTTTCTTGACCCTAATACATTTAGCGACGACGGCACAGTCTCGTTGATGGGTTTATCGTTTTCTGGTGATGGTTCTTTGGCTGCTTATCAACTCTCAAGCGGTGGCAGCGATTGGCGTGAAGTTTATATTATGAACGCCACAACCAAAGAGCTTATGGGTGAAAAGCTAATAGATGTGAAATTTAGTGGCTTGTCTTGGTATAAAAATGACGGTATTTATTACTCTAGCTACGACAAGCCAGAAGGCTCAGAGCTAAGCGAAAAAACCGACCAGCACAAAGTGTACTTCCACAAATTAGGTACTGAGCAATCTGAAGACGCCAAAATTTTTGGACATACCGATGAGCAAAAACATAGATACATTGGTGCTAGTGTAAGCGAAGACAATCATTACCTAATTATATCTGCGGCCAATTCTACCTCGGGCAACCGCGCTTTTTTAAAAAATTTGAGCCAAGCAGATTCAGATTGGGTAACAATTAAAGATGATATAGAAGGTGATGTATACACGCTAACATCGGTAGGCTCTAAAATTTACATGGTGACTAATTACAAAGCACCTAACACTAAAGTGGTTCTGGTAGATGCAAGTGCACCGGGTGTCGAGAACTGGAAAGATGTCATACCAGAAACCGACAATGTACTTTCGCCCAGTACTGCCGGAGCTTATATTTTTGCTGAGTACATGGTAGATGCCATTTCTCAAGTCCATCAGTACACACTTGAAGGTGAAAAAGTACGCACTATCGAACTTCCAGACATTGGCACCTCAGGGACCTTCGGCGGTAAAGACGACGCGGTGTCGACTTACTTCACCTTCGCTAATTATGTAACGCCAACCTCAGTTTATTCCTTCGATATTGCCTCAGGCGAGTCCAAGTTATTCAATAAACCTGAAACGAAGTTTGATGGCAGTAAGTATGAGTCTAAACAGGTTTTTTATACCTCTAAAGATGGCACTAAAGTCCCTATGATCATTACGCATGCCAAAGGCACAGAGCTTAATGGCAAAAACCCAACTATTTTATATGGTTACGGCGGTTTTAATATTAGTTTAACGCCAAGGTTTAGCGCTACAGTTGCAGCCTGGTTAGAGCTAGGCGGCGTATATGCTGTGCCAAATATTCGGGGTGGCGGTGAATACGGTAAGGCGTGGCATCAGGCAGGTATTCAAACAAGCAAACAAAATGTGTTTGATGATTTTATTGCGGCTGCGGAGTATTTAATTGAGAACAAATATACGAGCAGCCAATACCTCGCGTTAAGCGGCGGTTCTAACGGCGGCTTGTTAGTGGGTGCGGTGATTACTCAGCGTCCAGAATTAGCTAAGGTCGCGTTACCGGCCGTGGGTGTGCTCGACATGCTTCGCTATCACACTTTTACCGCTGGCGCGGGCTGGGCGTACGATTATGGAACCTCTGAGCAAAGCCAAGAAATGCTTCAGTATCTAAAAGCGTATTCGCCTGTGCATAATGTGCGAGCGGGTGTTGAGTATCCTGCAACAATGATTACAACAGGCGATCATGACGATCGCGTTGTGCCTGCGCATTCATTTAAATTTGCCGCTGTGTTGCAAGAGTTTCAAGAAGGTAATAACCCCACCTTAATTCGAATTGAAATCGACGCAGGTCATGGTGCCGGTACGCCTATTAGCAAGACCATTGAAGAGTATACTGATATCTATGGATTTGCCCTTTATAACATGGGTATTAAGTCCCTTTAGTAATACAACTTTTATAGTTAAAGGGAAGTAGGTGCGTGCAATGCGTGCTTACTTTTTTTTGTCCAGCGAAGCCGGTTAACGCAGTGGTGCCAAGGAAGCGATAGCAAGAGAGCGACACAAAACACAACTGAACCCTCTTCGTGTAAAGCAATAATAAAGTATTATTTTTTCGATTGGACTGGTGCAAAACCTGCGCCAGTGGCTTGTTGGTGAATTTTAAATCTAACAAAATCAATACCTATTGAATAGATTAGGACTGTCGTTTACTCTCCTGATTCACCAACAAAAAATGATTATTCAGCACCAACTAATCAGAAGAGAGTATAGGTAAAATAAAACGTCATTTTTCCTAAAATTAGAATACATGATGCCTCGATATTTTCCATATTGGCATCTATTTTATATCCTTGAGGGAGTGAAAATTGGCTATTTTTCGTCTATTAATCAACTGTTTCTACTTAATTCAGAATTCAAGACAAACGCCTCTCGGTGTTGTGCAAACCAGTTTTGCTTATGTTGATGAACTGCTTTATTCAAACCGACTTATCTGAGGCGATACTCGACTTTGTGTGGGCAATAATTCGACGACTTCGTCATTTTTTGTATTCAGGTGGTTAATTAGTGTAATGGGTATAAGTACCTTTTGGATCACCACAGGATATTCAATGTTTGGAAAAACCGGGGCTTAACGTCCTGAGTTCGCTCAAACCGAACGAAACCAAATTAAATCGCTACGTCCGCTATCTTTGGCAAAGCAGACGGTCGGCTTCGATACCTCAAATGTATCCTGATCGCTCATTGACGTCAGTCACATTTGATTAATCGTATGATGATTTTGCGCTCAATATAGTCTGATAGTTTAATAGTCTGAATTCTCTTACGTCCCCTATAGGTCGATTTAAGCCTTTTCTAGACTAGAACCTTATGTCGGCTTTTGGCACAAACTTCTCAGTCAGTTTTGAACGGCGTATGACGGCTATTGCCGTAGAACTATAGACTTGTCATTCCTAGAAGTATTGGCAGTTTAATTCTTTAAAACTGGCACTTTACAATGCGCATCTTTATGCGCACAATAATGACAGGGTTACTTTACGAGCAAGTACATGAGTTTACTATACGATGTTAACGCACAAAAAAAACCAACTAATCTGACTGTCAATAGCGATTTATTGAGACGTTCGAAAAGCCTAAATATTAACTTGTCTGCAACTTTGGAGCAGGCTCTTAATGATAAATTAAAAATAATTGAAGCTGCTAAATGGAAACAGGAGAATAAACTGGCGATAGAAAAGTATAATCAATATGTTTCAGAAAACGGATGTTTTAGCGATGATTACAGGGCGTTTTGATGTCGCAATTTGATGTATATAAAAATAACAACAAAAAGACAAACCGCGCTTTTCCATATTTAGTAGACATTCAACATCAAATAATCAGTGATTTAGCTACGCGCTTAGTTATTCCAATGGGTAGATTCGATACTTTCGCTGATAAAAATATTAAGCGACTAACCCCACTAATTGCTTTTGATGACCAGCAATACTTGTTACTAACTCCACAATTAACATCAATTCCCTCACATTTATTGATAGATTCTGTCGGTACAATTGAACTACAAAGAGACCTTATAATAAATGCTCTAGATTTTGCAATTACGGGTATCTAAAAATTGTTCAACGACCGCGGTTGCCGTGAACTTGTCATACGACTTAGCCAATGCGTATGACCCTTATCTTAAGATTATCCGTTAGCTGTCGGTCATACTGAACCCCAGTTTGCGTTGCTGCTCGAAGACAGCTGGCGGATAATCCCGAATGGACGAAACCGCGGGAAGTTATCTGTAATGTGTCAGTTCTATGGGGATTTCGTTACTGGGTCGGTAGTGGACTGTTCTTTGCGGAATATTATTTTAAGGGCCTGTGGTATTGGCACTCTGCTCATCATTTTAGCCTATTGCATCCACTTTCCATTCACTTTTTACCGTTAATTAAGCGTATTGTCGTTTTTAACCATAACGTGTCTGTCACCGTAATTTGACGATGATATTGATGCGCTGTTAATACGTTATACGCGGCGCGTTTCATTGTGACTGTTCACACTTTGGTGGCGCCCTAGGTAAATATATGGGCATTGTTATCGCCATTATTATCATGGGTTGATGGCACTTACGAAATTGAAACGGGGCTGTTTCCTCATTAGCGACAGACTCTGATATTGCTGCGATTTCAGGCGTAGGCACATCTAATAAACGCCTAGCTAGCGATAGTTTAGTCTGACTGGCAAGTAACCCATAATCACGAATGCGATGAACTTCGCTTGGCAGTATATGTAGCATAAACCGGCGATTAAATTCGTTCGTGTCTAACTGCATGGTGCTTGGCGTAGTGCGTCCTTTTAGTCGATAATCCTTGAAGCTAAAGGTGACGTGTTTTTCGTTGACTTGACGTAATCGACTGTTCGCTATCGCAACACGATGTGTATATCGGGATAAGTACGCCAATACGGCTTGCGGACCAGCAAAGGGACGTTTGGCATACACCACCCACTCCCAACATAGTCAGGAAAAGAACATAGTCAGGAAGACAACATAGGCGGTATACGACTGCAAGGCATTTACTGCAATCAGGTGTCGATTTTAGTGCGATTGCGTTATGGCTCGGGCATGAAAGCATGATCACCACCCATCGATACGTAGAGGTAAACTTGGAGATGAAAACGAAGGCGCTGGCAAAGCTTCAAGAGCCCAATACAAAAATGCATCTCTATCATCCCGTAGATGACGAACTGATGCAGATCCTGCAGTCGCTGTAAATTATGTACAGTTCGCTACCAGCAGTGTTTGGTAGCGTATGGGTTGACGGGCAAAACTATACATAGTTAGTTTCTGTGCATAGTTAGCTTCTGTGCATAGGTGCCAACACCCGTCATTCAGCTTTTCTAAAAATAACCAAAGCTGGCTCCCTTAGCCGCCATTCAGCTATGCTTAAGCCATGCTAAAGACCCAACATTTTTTCACCAAAACCACGCTCGATACCGCTTATTTATGGTTGTGTATGCAGCGGAGTAACTTTCCCGCCAATGCCGATATCTGGCACCTGCGTTTTCACTGGCATACTATCCGTGGTGAGCTGCTGCAAACACTCCACAAGCAAGATTACACATTCATGCCGTTGATTGTGGTCACCAAAGCCGATGGTGAAACCCTTCACTTGTGGTCATCACAAGATGCGCTGGTATTAAAGATGTTAGCCATGGCCCTACCGGAGGCATTAGCATTATCCCCACTTTGTACTCATATCAAAGGGCATGGGGGACTAAAAGCCACCGTGAATGACCTGCGCTGGATGCAGAACTGGGCTTTGCCGGATTTCCCTACGTGATGAAAACCGATGTGAAGGGCTATTATGCGTCCATTGACCATACGATATTGCTAAAGCAATTGGATAAAGACATCACCGACCCGTTTATCTGGCGCTTGTTAGTGCAGTTTGTGAAACGCAGCGTTGAAAGGGGCGGTACGTTTAAGTCCATTACCTGCGGCATATCACGAGGCTGCCCCTTATCACCGGTAATCGCAGCGTATTACTTAAAATCCTTAGATGAGCAGATGGAAGGTGACACCCGCTATTTATATCGCAGGTTTATGGATGACGTGATTGTATTGGCCAAAACCCGCTGGCACTTACGCAAGGCCACAAGGACAGTCAATCAACACTTTCATCAATTAAAAGTGGAGCAAGCGCCGGATAAAACCTTTATCGGTAAA